>JANOBO010000263.1:0-19185 GCA_031411695.1 Verrucomicrobiaceae bacterium | reverse complement strand
CCTGCCCCTCACCACGCACGGCACGCACACACATGGCGATCTCCTCGCGCAGCTCAAAGACCTCGCCGCTGTGCTTCTCGATCTTCACTTCTTCGAGCTTCTCGCCGTCGAAAACCTTCAGGAAGTAGCTCGGCTCCAGCGTGCGATCCAGCGCGCCGCTCCAGCCCGCCCACAGCGCGCCCTTGGTGCCGCTCACCTTCACCGTCTGATGATGCTCAAAGGCGGCGAGCGTCTGCGACACGACGGCGTAGCTGCCGTTCGGGTATTTGAACATGGCGCTGAAGTTGTCGTACAACTCCGGCCGCTGCGGATCGCGCGAGTTCCCATACGCGTAAAGCTCGACGGGATCGCCGCTGCCCTCGAGATACCAGCGCGCGAGGTCGAAGAAATGGATCGGTTCCTCCAGCACCCAGCTCCCGACGCGGCTCTGGTCGTAGCGCCAGCCGCTCGCGCCGAGGCGGTAGGGTTTCCGCAGCAACTCCACGAGCACGTATTGCGGCGCGCCGATCACCCCGCGCTCGATGATGCGCTTGATCTCGCCCCATTGCGATGAGAGCCGCAGCTCGTGACCCACGGCCAGATGCACGCCATGCTTCTTAGCCGCCGCGACGATGGCCTTGCAATCCTCGAGCGTGATGGCCATCGGCTTCTCCAGCAGCACGTGCCTCCCCTTCTCCATCGCAGCGACTGCGATGTCCCGATGCGTGTGGCTCGGCGTCACGATGTCCAGAATGTCGAAGTCCCCCTGCGCGATCATCTCCCGCGCATCCGCAAAGATGCGCGCCTCAGGGTACGCCTTCCGCGCTTCCTCCCGCGAGGCCTCCGATGGCGCGGTGACGGCCATCAGGCGCGCGTCGGGGTTTGCTGCGATGGATTGCGCATGAAGTTTCCCCCAGGCCCCAAAGCCTGCGAGCGCGAAACGGACGGGAGTGCTGCTGGATGACATGCGCGCATGTAACGAAACCAAACCGCGGCGTGCAATCGACATTCTTTACAACACGAGCGTGTCCCCGCTCCCGCAATCATCGCAGCGCAGGGTGTGGCCTCACGCTTTATCAGTCCAGCGCAAGGGTTCCGGGCTTTGGCGCGCGGGACCATTCAATGTGTTGCGAGGCGGGATGCGCTCGCCTACGATGGCGCGGTTTTTGCCAATCCGCTCCATGCACATCGCCGACATCCTTCAGCACCAGCGACCGACCTTTTCGTTCGAGTTTTTTCCGCCGAAGACGGCCGAGGCTTTTGAAGCTTTGTATGAGACTATCGGTGAACTCGAGGCGCTGCGGCCCGCATTTGTGAGCGTGACCTATGGCGCAGGCGGCTCCACGCGCGAGATGACGCACGATCTCGTCGTACGGATGAAGACGACCACGACGCTGGACCCCATCCCGCACCTCACCTGTGTCTGCCACAGCGAGTCAGACATCCACTCCATCCTCGAACGCTACGCTCTTGCCGGAGTGAGCAACATCCTCGCTCTCGGTGGAGACCCGCCGCGGAACCTGACGGACTACAAAAAGCAGGATGACGCATTTCAACACGCCGCTGACTTGGTGCGCTTCATCAAGAAGTTCAGCGCAGGCGGCGCGCACCCGGACCATCGCGGGTTTGGCATAGGCGTGGCAGGATTTCCTGAAGGGCATCCGGGAACGCCGAACCGCCTTCTTGAGATGGATCACCTGAAGGCAAAGGTAGATGCTGGTGCCGACTACATCTGCACGCAGTTGTTTTTCGACAACCATGACTTCTTTGATTTTCGCGATCGCTGCCGCATCGCCGGCATCTCGGTGCCGATCATCGCGGGCATCATGCCGATCACGTCGGCCTCAGGCATGAAGCGCATGGCCGAGCTGGCGGCCGGAGCACGCTATCCGGCAAAGCTGCTGCGGGCGATCTCGCGCGCGGCGAAGGACGATGGGGCCGTGCAGCGCGTGGGCGTCCATTACGCGACCGAGCAATGCCGCGACCTTCTCGACCACGGCGTGGATGGCATTCATTTTTACACGCTGAACAAGTCACAGGCCACGCGGGACATTTATGCGAGTCTGGGCATTCACGATTCAGCCTCGCTGCGCGTCCTTGCATGAGCACGGAGAGACCACCGCTGATCGCAGCCATCGAAGCGGGCGGCACGAAGTTTGTCTGCGCCCTCGGCACCGGCCCCGATGACATCGTGGCCGAAACCACGATCTCCACCACGAACCCGAAAGACACGCTGCACTCCGTCCAGCGTTTCCTTGCGGGAGCGAAAGCGCAGCACGGCCCATTCGCCGCGATTGGCGTAGGCGCGTTCGGTCCCGTTGATCTGGATCCGGCCAGCAAGACGTTCGGCTACATCACGACCACGCCGAAACACGGCTGGCAGCACACGGATGTGGCCGGAGTGCTAAAGTCGCAGTTCAAGGTGCCGGTGGGCTTTGACACCGACGTGAACGCCGCAGTCTTCGGCGAATACATGTGGGGGGCCGGGCAAGGGTGTGATCCGCTCATCTACATCACCGTCGGCACCGGCATCGGCGGCGGCGTGATCGTGAACGGCCATCTGCTGCATGGCCTGCTGCATCCAGAGATGGGGCACCTGCATGTGCCTGCTCCGCTCGGCGACGGCGCGATCTCGAAGGACTGCCAATGCCCTTTCCACAAGAGCTGCATGGAGGGCTTTGCCAGCGGCCCTGCCATCATGCGGCGGTGGGGGAAGAAGGCGGAATCTCTGCCCGCTGACCATCCGGCGTGGGCTGATGTGAGCGATGTCTTGTCCCATGGACTGGTGAATCTCATCCTGACCCTCTCGCCCCGCCGCATCATTCTGGGGGGCGGCGTGATGCATCAATCCTTCCTCCTGCCGCTCATTCGCTCAAAGGTCGCCCACATTCTGAACGGCTATCTTCAGCTCGCCGAACTGGGCAAAAACATCGACACCTTCATCGTGGGGCCGGGCTTGGGAGACCGGTCAGGACTCCTCGGCGCGCTCGCGCTTGGCCAAGGCGTTTATCGGTTGCACGGGAAACGGTAGGGCCTGGAGCGTGGCTCGAAACTGATTTTACCGCACGTTCGTCCGAGAGCCGGAACTCACCCGCGGCGGGCGAGAACGAACCGGCCGACCCCCGCGAGATCATTTTCCGTCGTGATGTCCATCATCCCCGCCGCACCGCACATGGACTCCACAGCGACCGCCTGATCGTGACCGATCTCGAGCGCCATCCATCCGCCGGCCTTGAGCCTCGGCTGCGCGTCCGCGATCAGCCGCGCGATGATCTCCGTGCCGACCGGGCCGCCGTCGAGCGCCAGCACGGGATCACGCCGCACTTCCTGGCTCAGCGTGGCGATCTCCGCGCGCGGAATGTAAGGAAGGTTCGCCACGATGAGATCGAACGTGTCGTCGATTTTCTCGAAAAGATCGCTGCGCACGAGGCGGATGGAGGTTCCGTTCAGGCCGAGCCGGGAGGCGTTTAGGCGCGCGAGATCCAGCGCGTCCTCCGAGATGTCGCACAGGGTGAAGCCCGTGCCCGATGAGGCCCACGCTCTTGCGAGGGATAATCCAATGCAGCCCGAGCCGGTGCCCACATCAAGCACGGTCGCAGGGGCGCACGTTGCAAACTTGCCGGTCAACAGCTCCACCAGACGCTCCGTCTCTGGCCTTGGCACCAGCGCGCGGTGATCACACACCAGCTCACTCCCGCAGAACTCCACCGTGCCCAGCAGATGCTGGAGTGGCTCGCCATCACCGCGTCGTTTGATCAGCCCGCGCAGCGTCTCCAGATCACTCTCCTGAAGCGGCTCGCCGAATCGCAGATACAGCTCCAGGCGACGGCAGCGCAGCACATGCGCCAGAAGATGCTCCATGTTCAACCGCGCCTCGTCGATCCCGCGCTTCTCCAGGTAGCCAGTGCCGGCCTTGAGCGTTTCGAGCAGGAGTTTCACGAAGAAATGGCGAGGTTCATGGCGGACAAAACCGGCGCAGACAAGCGCCGCCGGATCGATTCAGGCTATCCACTCATCACCCGCAACTATCAACCGGCGAATTGATGCCCCGCTGAAGTCTCTTGATGATTCTGTAAGGAATACGGAGTTGCTGCTTCCAACACTGCGCACATTGAAACCCACCGAACAACATGAACACTTCACCCGCTGGCTGCGCGATCACGGGGCGATCCTGCATCATGTCGCGCATGGATTTGCGTCGGGTGATGACCGGCAGGATCTGATGCAGGAGCTGCTTCTGGCAATGTGGAAGGCGGTGCCAGCCTTCCGCGGGGGCTCGCTGCCATCGACCTTCGTCTATCGCGTTGCTCACAACACGGCGATGACGTGGCGCCGGACGCGGAGAAACTACTTCCGCAAGGTGGAGCAGTACGAGATGCTGATGCCGGCCGTGAATGCCATGTCCCAGCCCGATCTTACCACAGCGCTGCTCGACGAGGTGTATGCCGCAATCCGGGAGCTGCCGCCGCTTGACCGGTCGCTGATGCTTCTCTCGCTGGATGGCGTCAGCTATCAGCAGATGGCGGTCATCCACGGCATCAGCGAAAGCAATGTGGGCGTGCGACTGAGCCGCGCACGGCAAGATCTAACCCTCACGCTCAAAGGCACCCACCATGAATCCTAGCGACATCGAAGCCCTGTGGCGCTCGCCGCACAACCAGCCATCACCCGAAGATATCGACCTGGCGCATTCCCGCCTCGTCGTGACGCTGCGCCGACGGCAGCGCGGATTTGTGATTCAGATGGCATGCGCCTTTGTGTGGCTGGTGTTGATCACTGGTGGGCTTGCATACGTTGTGCTCTGGCCTGATGGCGCAAAAGCGGCGCCTAGCTTCAGCCGTGAGTGGGCGGTGCTCCTATTGCTGGCTCTGCCGTGGCTGGCCGCGCTGAGCTTTGTGCGCCAGAACCGCCGTGGGCTCACGCTCCGCAGTGACCCCGAAGTGTCGATCTCCGCAAGCCTGCGCGCCATGATCGCGCAAAGCCACCAAAGCCTCAGACGGATGCGGAGCATTCTCTGGCTTCACCTCATCAGCGTGCCGGTGCTGGCACTCTGCATCAGCCAAATCCACGACGCGGGCAAGGCGCGACCGCACGAGTTGATCTCAATGATCACCGTGCTTGCCGTCATCATCGCGCTGTCTGTGACGGGGATCTTCATCGGCATGGCGAGGCGGCGCGGTGAAGTCCGCCGGTTGGAATCGCTGCTGCAAAACTATGATCTGTGACGCGCTCGCGCGGATCACTCCACTTCCCGTTCAGCATAGGCTAGTGCGATGCGGAGGTAGCGGTGGCTGTGCAGCGCCGCTAGTTCCGGGGTGAGCACTTTGGTTTTCAAAAACGCCTCGACGGATCCAAGTCGCTGGATGTAGGCCGGCGAATCCTTATCACGAGCCACTTCAAGAAGCGCAGTGACGAGACGTGCGTATCGCACGGACTCCGCCGCCATCCGCACTCGGGCCAGCGCTTCGGCGTTTGCATTGGCGATGGCCGCGCTGGCATCTGCAAGGTCGGATTCCAGCGCCGTGAGCGCGGCGTCTGTGTAGTGGCGGCGCAGGCGCAGGGCGTGCGGCGATCTTGCCGTTAGCCGGGAGTCTGAGCGCACGGAGACGCTGATTCCCTCCAGCCGATCATGATAGCGCTGCATCGCCGCAGAGCCGGGGCCGTATGCGGCGGCGCAGTAGTCGGCAATGACAGCGCGGACATCGAGGCGGGGATTCCACAGCGCCTTGCAGAGCACATAATAGTCGAGGCCGTGACTGCTCCAGTTGCCGTGGCAGTTGTCGAAATCGAATCCCACCGCGCGATGATCGACGCTGTGGCTCACAGCATGCGCGAGCTGCGCGGCGTTGTTCCGCGGCATCCCGAGATCGATCGCGGGGCCGAGATCGTTCGGCCGGATATAGAGACGCGGGGCGATCTTGGACCATGCGTCGATGGCCGCAGGATCTAGCCCGACATAGCCCACGATGAGGTTGGGCTCCAGCGGACCGAGCCTGACAGGCGGCGTGCGATACACGGAGTATGCGTACGCCACGAGGCTACGCTCCGGCACTTCCCGGCGCACGCGCTTGGCAATCTCGTTGTAAAAGGTGAACACGCGGTCGCTGAGCGAGGGATGCTCGGAAAAGGGCAGCTTCGTGACGGGATCGATGAGCTGGGAGTCGCCAAAAACCTTCGGCGCATCCGCAGGATCGAGCGCGCGGCAGGCGGCACACATGCAGAACTTGTTCCGGCCGCCATCGTTCGGGGAAAGCGATGCGGTGAGCAACGCAGGATCGGCCCTGAACTCAGCGACCTTCACACGCGCGATCTCGTCCCACAGCGCAGGGTTGGACTTGCACAGCCTCTCGCGCGGCTGCTGCTGCGTGCGTGTGCCATCAGGTTGCAGCGCAAACCATTCGGGGTGCGTCGTGCCGTGCTTTTCCCACCAGCCCGCATACGCATGGCCGCCCTCGATCTCGATCCGCCGGCCCAGCCGCTGTCTGCGGAACCATGCGTCATCCACCTCGCGCGCGTGAGCCGTCTTCCACCCGGCAAGTGGCACGCCCCACTTTTCCAACACAGGCTTGAAGGTGTCCTCGCGTGAGATCGCGACGTTGCGCACCTTGCGCTTCTCGATCTGCGGCTGCTCGCGCCGCTCGAATTCAGGAAGGGTCAGCGTCGCGCGCTTTGCTACCACCTCGCCGTGCTCGCCGGGAAAAAGCCAGCGCACTCCGAGTTCACGCTCGATGAAATCGTAAACACCGAACAGAGTGCCCTTGCAGCTCATTCCTCCCGGGCCGGCGTCACCGCCCACGATATGCAGATCGCCGCCGCGCGTGCGGATGACGAACTCCTCCGGCTCTGGCTCGAGATCCTCGCTGGCCTTGCAGGCTCCGACGAAGATACGCGGGGCTGTCGCCACGCGCTTCTGTGCTTCCGTCACTATGTCAGGCCGCGCGCCCGTGACCTTTTGGATGTAATCCGCGAGTTCAACCGCCGCGAGCGGGACGCTGAGCGCGTCACGGGTCAATGCGTCCGCAGGTTCTCGCACGTGTTTCTCAAATCCGTCCGGGACAATGATGACCGCTTGCGCCTTCCCCTCCCGCACGAGCGTGATTTCGGCGAGGCATGGAGTGGCGGCGAGCGCGACGAAAAGAAACGCAAACTTCATCGTGGTAAAGAATTTGCGCGGGCTTGCGATGGGAATCACGGGACCATGACTTCAAGCCGGATGAACCGATTCGCAGGAACGCCGTTGAGAGGCGTGCCGTCGCGCACGGTGATCGTGCGCAATCCGCCGCCAACCGCGTTGGCCACTTCGAGGGTTCCTGCCGTTGTCCAATTCGTCAGGTCGCCGCTCACCTTCACCTGATAAACCACTCCGGCTGGCGCGGGCTCAGGTCGGCTGAACGTGAGCGACAGAAACTTTTCATCGCCCACCTCATGCGTGCCTGTGGTGAGGCGGCCTGCGTATGCGACGGAACTCACGGGCAGCCCCAGCGCAAACTTCATCCCGTTCACCACGCCGTCCCCGGACGGATTCGCGGTCGCCGCGCCGTTGCCGGAGCCGTCGGCAGGCAGGCCGTTTTCCTGAAGCCATGCCTGATACGCGCTGCCTCCGGAGATCGTCGCGATCACGTCTGCCAGCGTCGTGACCGCACCGTCATTCGCGCTGAAGCGCGCCGTGAAGACTCCCGCCAGCGCGGCTGTGGCCGATGTGCTGGACGCGGCGGGACTGGTGAACACCAGGCTGCCGGGTCCGCTGTATTGGGTCCATGCGAGGGTGAGCGGGCCCGGCACGCCATCATCCGTGACCGTTGCATTCAGCGCGAAAGCCTGGCCTGCCGTGCCGATGGCAGTCGGGGGCGCGGTGATGACGGGTCCGATGTTCGCCGGCGCAGCAGTTGCGAGATCTTGGATTTCAGCGGTCGTGAGCACGCGGTTGTAAAGCCGCACCTCATCGACCTGGCCGTTCAAGCTCGCCACCGTGGCCGTCGGCGCATAGTCGCCGATGCGCAGCTTCGAGCCGGTGATGCGCGGAATGATGTTGTCGGCCTGGCCGGTGACGATGGTGCCGAATTTTTCCGGCAGGCCGTTCACATGAAGCTGAAGATTGTTCGTGGCGAGCGCGCCGTCGTAGATCATGACGATGTGATACCATTGGCCGGCATTCAGGATGGTGTCGCCGACGACAGGCGTCTTGTTCGCGACGCTGACGGAGATTTTTTCCGCGTTGGTCAGGGTGATCGCATACGAGGTGGTGCTGGTGCTCGAGGTGGTGCGCTTCACCAGCAGGGCGTGCGAGTTGGTGTCAGCGGCATTGAGTTTCACCCAGAGCGACGCGGTGAGCTTTTGCATCCCGTCCAGCGGCGTCGTGGCCGAGTCCGCGATCTCCACGCGCTGGCCCGCGCCGTCAAAGTTCAGCGCGCCGCCGATCCGACCGGAGACCCACGTCGGATTTCCCGTGGCACCGATGGTGGCGAGCGTTCCATTGTTGGAGGGGGAAACGCCTGACACGTCAGCGGCACTGGCGCCTGAAGTCTCGTCAAACGGCAGCCGCACGATGAGCGCGGGATCCACAGGCCCGCTGACTGGGGCCGTGCCTGCGGGCACGGCGAGCACGCGCACGGCGACATCCTTATATGACGACAACACGCCGTCCTGCGCGGTAAGCCGAAGGATGTGGTCACCCGCGGCTGAGAAGCGCACCGCCGTGGCCTGCGTCGATGGCGAAGAAATGACGACAGTCCCTGGACCGGACAGCCGCGTCCACTGCACGCTGAGAGTGCCGGCGTTTGCAGGGATGGCGGTGACCGTCGCGCTGAGCCACAGCGACGAGCCGGCATGAATCGCGGCCCCGCCTGCTGTCGGAGAAGTGATCGTGATCGCAGGCGCATCCGTGGTTTCGATGATGAGCCTCGGACGCGCATCGCCAGAGGCGAACCGCGTGGCGATGCGGATCTCATTGCCGAAGGCGGAGGCGAAATTTGTGAACAAGCGCAGGCCGAGTTTCTTCGCGGGATCATTCGCCAGCGTGGTCTGCACCAGCGGCGTGACATCGAACTCCAACGTTGCATAAGGCAGAGCTGTGTTCGTTGCGCTCACTGGCGCGAGCGTGGAATCGTCGAGCGGGCGGGTGGCATAGGTGACGACCGATTCATCCCAGCCATCCCCGGCGTCTTGGGTCAGCGCGGCCTTCACGAGCGCGTAGCTGTTCACCTGGCTGCGCTCATCCAGGGTGAGGATGAGTCGCGCGCGCACCAGCCCATTGCGAGTGTCCAGCCCGGTCAGGTCGAAGCGGAGAAACGGCTGATAGAGATACACGGGTCCAGATAGAAGAAGCGATGGCTCGTAAAAGGCCCATTTCGTCGTGTTGTAGCCCGTCATGTACTGACCGGCCTCGGCGAGCACCATGGTGATCTGGTTCGACTGCGCCGTGACGGTCAGCGCCGTTTGTGCTGTCTGTCCCAGTTGATCCGTGACCCGCGCGGTGAATGAAAACGCCCCCGCCGCAGTGGCGCTGCCGGTGATGACCCCTTCGGGTAAAAGTGTCAGGCCCGGCGGCAATGCGCCCGCAATCACAGCCCATGTGAAGACCGGCGTGCCACCGCCGGCCGTGAGGCTGGCCCGATAGGGCGTGCTCCAGTTTGCATCGGGCAACGAGGTCGTGGTCACGGCCAGCGCCGCGGGGCCGTTCGTGAGATCGATGAACTGCATCGCACCCAGGCTCGCATTATAAAAGGTGCCGCCGCCCGTCGTCTCCAGCCTCACGGCCTTCACGCAGTAATGCCACGCGCCGGACGCGACGGTGGTATCGAGATACGTCGTGGGCGCAACCGGTGAACTGGTGATGCGCGCGAACGGACCCGCTGCGGACGAAGACCTGTAAACGTGATACCCGATCACCTGCGGCTCTCCTGCGGCAGGTGCCTGCGCGGCAGTCCACGACAGGGATGCATTGCCGCCGGCCGGCACCACGCTCAGATTTGTCGGCGGCGGAAACATGAACAGCCGCAAGGTCGGATCGCCCATGTGATTCATGAACAGTGGCGAATCCGCAGGCACGTGAAGCGAGGTGGCACTGCGGCGGTTGCTGATGCTGGCGCGCATCATGTCGCCCGCGTCGAATCCCATCCCCATGCGATGATACAAATAGCAGGTGTCGAGATACCCGAGCCCGATGGACCAGGTGAAGCTGAGACAATAATTGTCCTCGGCCAGCCGCCGCTGCATCCGATTCTGACCTGAGGTGACGGCCGGCTCAAACCAATAGCCCCAATGGCTCTGCATCCCGGTCCAAAAGACCGCGCGGCCGCCCTCGCTGTAGTCGGGTCCGCCGCTGCCTTTGAAGTAGAAAAGATACGGCGCCGTCTGCGCGGTGTACGCGGAGTCGGTGTCGTAGTTCAGGTTCGGCACGGTGGGCAGGTCGGTCGTCTTGATGTAGTCGAGGTTCGACATGCCGACGACGCCCGGCAGCCCTGCGAGGAAGGCCTGCGTCACCATCCCGAAGCTGCCGCGCATGATCGCCTTCCTGCCCGGCAGAAAGTCGGCGCTGGCCGTCTTGTAGCGATGCAGCTTGTCGAGATACATCCGCATCGCCGCATACTCGCCGGGCACATTGTGTGATAGGTCGATGCGACCGAAGCCCAGCTCGACTGCGGCGTTTGGCGTCAGCTCCGACATGTACTCGGGATCGAACTTGTTATCGCCCGGCACATTGATCGTGCCCAGCGCGACGGTGACGCCCGAAAACTGCACGTTCAGCGCGGACAAATTGCTCTGCGTGTCCGTCCACACGCCGTCGGTGTCGGCATAGAACGCATCAGCGCCCAGCGCCGCGCGATTGCCATGCCCGTCCGGACCCACGCCGGAAATGCCGCTGCGCGCCACGGGCACCTTGCCGAGCAGGATCACATTCTTCAGCTCGCCTGGATAGGCCGAGTTCAGGGCGATGATTTGATTCCGGATATCGATGTGCGCGGTGGGGAACGGCGCGGTCGGCACGCCGTTCACGTCATTGGCGCCGGTGCCGTTCGAAAGATAATCCTTCGCGCGCGCCACCGGGATCTCATGCACCACCCAGCCGTCGGCCACGAGGTCGGATTTGAACTGCGCGTATTCAGTCGCCAGATTCGTGGCGATGTCCGTCGCCACGACGACCGCCACACGACCGCGCGGCTGCGTGCGATCTGCTTTGATGCCCGCCAGCACGTTGCCGAACTTGAAGGCCGTCGTGCCAGTCGCGGCCAGACCGTATTCGTAAACCTGACCGACGCTCACGTTCGTGTCCGTCCACGAAAAGACATCGGTGCCCACGGTGATGGTGGCCATCGGCGCGCCCCAACTCGTCGCCTCCGGTGTCTTGCGGAACACGTCATAGGTGCCGGCAATGTTGGGATTATGTCCGCTGGCTGCGGTAGGGGCGGAGTAAATCTTCAGCGTGATCTGCGGCGGGACCTCGCTCACGATGGCCTCCATCGGGCACACCGTCCCCGAGGGCTCGTAAACGTTTCCCAGATACGACGCCGGTGGCAGCCACGCGCCGCTGCCGGGATAACTCCATGGCGGAGCCGCTGACGCAGTCGCGAGCATGAAAAACCAGGCGATTAGCGGCGTCGATCTCATGGCGGGCAAATGCTAAACGCGACGGCGGCAAAGCGTGAGGCCCACGGCCGCGAACAGCATGAGCAAACAGCGAGAGGGCTCTGGAACACCGACGATGCTCACCGTTCCTGCCGTGTAGATGTTGCTGGTGTCCAGGGTGAGGCCGCTGAGCGCGAGGTCGCTGCTGTCGATGTTCGTCCATGAGCCCGTGCGTGTGCCGAGCCCGGTCCAGTCAAAGAGCCTGAACGAATCTCCCGCCTGAAACGCGAGGCTGTTTGGATTTCCGAGTTTCAGCGTGGCACCGGAGAGGATGTCGAGATTGCCGAACAATCGAAGCGTGTCCGCAGCGGCCTGCGCTCCCGTTTGATCCGCGCCCGCGGTGGACCATAGGTCTAGCCTGGCAATGCTGGCCGCTCCCATCACCGTGCTGCCACCGCTGCTCGTGGTGAGGCTGAGATCGCTGCCGGCCACCGCACCTGTGGCCCCGACCTGGAGCGCGCCATTGAGATAGATGAAATTTCCCGCGCCAGTCGTCACCGCGCCATCACCTGAGAGCGTGGCATTGACGGTGACAGTGCCTGTGCCAGTGGCTGAACCTGTGGCGTTTGCCGCTTCCAGCGTGCCGCCGCTCACCGTCGTGCTGCCCGTGTAGGTGTTGGCGGCGGTGAACACCAAGGTGCCGCTGCCGGCCTTCGTGACTCCCACGGCGTTCGCTCCGGCGGTATGCGTGTTGGCGATGACCGTGCCATAGGTGAAGCTGCCCCCGGTCGCGTTTGTCGTGTCGAGCCCGAGAATCGAGCCGCTCTTGAACCCCGACGTCGCCGTGCCGATTGATTTGATGGTGTCGATGTCCGCCGAGGTAAACTCACCCGCGCCGCCGACATTGAGCGCGAGCGTCGCGCCGGAGTTCACTGTGATGTTCGCGGCGGTCCAGTTCGCCGGTGTGTTGTTATAAAGCGCGCTCTGTTTCGCAAACTGCAACGTGCCGCCGGTGACGACCGTGGTGCCCGAGTAGGAGTTCGTGCCGGACAAGGTGAGCGTTTGGTTTCCCGCCTTCGCCAGGCCCACCTTCGCGGGCGCGGTGTTCGTGATCGTGCCGGAAAAGGTGCTGTTCACATTGGTCACCGAGGTGTCCACCGTGAAGGTACCCTGCCCTGTCCCCGTGGCATCGGAGGTGATGGTGCCCGCGCCGTTCAACGACCCGACGACCTGCGGCTGCGAGATCGATTTCCATGTGCTGGTCGAGTTCGCTGACGCCAATTGCACGGTGCCTCCCGCATCGAGCTGGAGTTTGGTGGAGGCGGTTAGAAGATTGGCATTTCCAAATGTGGCTGTCACGCCGCTGCCTAGCGTGAGGCCGGTGTTCACTGCGGTGCCTGTGGAGAAAAGAACGCTCTGCACGGGATTCGTCGCCACGCTGCCGTTTGCCAAAATCATCGCACCAGGTCCCGTCACGGCGCTGGTGAACACGAGGTTCGGCACGAACGCAGATCCCGTCGTCGCGCCGCTCGCCAGAAGGGTGATCGTGCGATCCGCCGCACCCATCGCCAATCCGGCTGCAAAGGTAAGGCCGCCGTTTGTCGCGATGGTTTGGTTGAAGGCGCTGATGTTTCCATTCAAGGCTATGGCATTGCCGAGGATTCGTCCCGTGAGCGATGTGCTCCCGATGTTCACGTCTGCACCGAGCGTCACGGGTCCGGTGCCAAATGCGGCGACATTTCCGAGCCGCAGATTCCCCGGACCACTGACGGAGATCGCTGATGACCCGGTGTTTCCGGCGGAGACGCTCAAGGTTTTCCCGCTGGCCACAGTCCATTGCTGATTTGCCGTGAAGTTCAGCACGGCGGTGATGGTCATGTCCGTGTTTGCCGTGCTCATGTCGATGCCGGAAGCACCGAGCGAGAGAGCGAAGGTCGCTGTGTTCCCTATGGTCTGCAATCCCGTCGCCCCCGTGACCTTGATGCCTTCGAACGCGAGGTTTCCACCGATGGCGGTGTTCCTTGCGGTGTTGACCGTGGCGTCCCACACCGCGATGTCGGTGCCGACAGGAACCACGCCTGCGAACCACGAGCCAGTCAAGTTTAGCGCCGTTGCATTATTGGCTTTCACCACCTCGGCAGCGTCAACTTCACGGTCAAAGATGAGGAGTGATAACGACGCGGCTGCTAGACTAAAAAGGGGGCGCATGGGCATAATGAACAGGACGTGCTAAATCAACGGTCGCGGCGCGCAAAGTATTGCCACTCATCGCCATCCATGATCAAAACATCCCTAACCAAAGTGAGCGCAGCTCACACTGCGGTAGTATCCCGTTCTCAGAGTCTCAGCTTTTTGATGAGCGTGGCCGCCTTTTCCGCTTCGGTGATCGGCTCATGGGTCACCACTGCCTGCGGAAGAGCCCGCTGAATGGCCGACACATCTGCGGCGGAAATGTCCACGGTCTGAAACTTCAGTCGCGTAAGCTTCGGCAGAGCCTTGAGCTGCGGAATGATGTTCGCGCTCAGCCGGGCTTCGGTGAGTTCGAGCGACTCGAGGCTCTGAATCTGCGCGAGGGTCATCAGCGTCGAGTCGTCGAAGCTGGCCGGCACGTCCTTGCCATTGGGCAGCCGCTGGCCGATGCGCAAGGCCTTGAGGTTTGTGAGCTTTGCGAGGTGCGCATTTCCCGCCTGAGTCTGCGCCGTGTGCCAGGTGCGGAATTCCTTGAGCTGCGTGAGCTGGCCCACTGCCTCCAGCGCCGCATCGCCGGCGGTCGATCCGGCAAAGGTGAGGCGCTCCAGCTTCGGCAATGCCTTCAGTTCCGCCAATCCTCTGCCGGTGAACTTTTCTGACCGGAACGCAGGATGGAAGAATGCCAACGTCTTTAGTTTTTGAAACGCGGCGAAGTGCCTGAAGCCGGCGTCAGTAAGCTGGATCCCATCGGTACTCAGCCGCTCCAGGTCGGAAAGGCCAGTGAGCAGAGCCATCGTTTCATCGGTGATGGTCTTCCCGCTGATGGTGAGATCGGTGATCGAGGTGAATGCGGCGAGCGTGCGGAAGTCCGCCTCGGTGAAGGCGTCACACATCACGCTGACCTGCGTGATAACACCTTTGGTTTCACCGATCTTGGCCCCGAGCCTGGTCAGGGCTTCAGAGGCAGGTGCCGAGTGCAATTTGCCGCAGGCCAGGGCCAGGGTGAGCAGCGTGGTGAGGATGGGTGATGTCATGGTGAGATCTATCTTGGGTGTGATGGGGCGCGAAGAACGTGGTATGAGCCTCGGAGAACGCTCCGGAACCTGTCGCCGATTTGTGTTTTAGAAGCGGCGCTCGCTACTTCTTTCCGGCGCGAACAAATTCCTCAACGGTCAGCGAGCCGTCCTGATCCGTGTCGAATGCAGGAAACCTCTTCCTGCCCTCCGCAGCGTCGGGAAAGTTGTGGAGGTATTCGTCCAGCGACATGCGCCCGTTCTGATTGACGTCCTTCTGCTTGAAGATGGCGTGACGATCCGTGCCTGCCTTCTTAGCGCTCGTCTTGGCAGGCGCGCTGGCCGCACGTTCTTGCGGGCGGCCGGACGCCGCCGCTTCATCGCGCACCTGGCACGGTGGCAGGGACTTCTGCCACGCGATCGCTTTTGCCATGAGGTCCTTCACGATGTCAGGCTTTTCACTGGCAAGATCATGCTGCTCGCCGATGTCCATCGGGATGTTGTAGAGCTGGGCCTTCCCTCCGTCGGGATTCACGAATGCCTTCCACTCTCCGTCGCGAATCGCCAGCATGGGCGGCATGTAGCCGTCCGCCGGACCTTGGACGTTGAAGAGCCACTCCCAGTGCAGCGGCTTTGTGCGCGCCCGGGATGCGCCGAGCCAGATGTCACTCACGTCCTCGCCATCAGGCTGCAAGTTTGCGGGCACCTCGACGCCGGCGAGCTTGCAAATCGTCGGCAGGAAATCCACGCCGCCCGTCACACTGGTTTCATCAACTCGCCCCGCCGGAACACGGCCCGGCCAGCGCAGCAGGCCAAACGTGCGGATGCCTCCTTCGTACATGCTGCGTTTGCGCGCGCGCAGCGGTCCTGTGTTTCCCACGCCGCCGTTTGATGCGTTTCCGACGCGATAGTCCTCTCCGCCGTTGTCGCTGGAATAAAAGATGATCGTGTTGTCAGCCACACCCATCTCATCCAGCGCCGCAAACAGCCGGCCCATCTGCGTGTCTAGATCAGTGAGTGAGGCGCAGAAGACCTGCATCTGGCTCTTCAAGTCCTTGGCTGCCGCAAGGTACTTTTGCAGCCAGGGACCGAACGCGGGATTATCCGCCTGCGGCGCGAGATCATCGTACACTCTCAACTGCTCGGGCGTCGGCTTCAGCGGCGCGTGCGGCACCAGCGTCCACACGTTCGTGTAGAACGGCTTGTCCTTGTTGGCGCGGATGAAACGAATTGTCTCATCGACGATCAGCTCCGTGGATTTCGCCCGGAAATAAGGCTCTTTTGCCTCATCACCGAGTTGTGCACCGCTTGAGTTCACCGTCTTCGATTGGTCAAAGCCGTACTTTTCAGGCGGCGGTGCGCCTTCCCCGTTGCCGAGATGCCACTTGCCGAAATGAGCCGTGGCGTATCCCGATTTCCTCAGCAGACCAGGCAGAGTCGTCACCGCAGGATCTAGCCAGTCAGGCATATCGCGCGCAGCATTGCTGCGATGATCCGCAAAGTGCCCGTGGACACGATGCCGCGCCGGATAGTGCGCGGTCATGAAGGCGGTGCGGCTCGGGGAGCACACCGTCGCCGCGACATAAAACTGCCGGAGCCAGGTGCCTTGGCTGGCAAACTTGTCAAGGTTCGGCGTCTTCACATACGGATGTCCGGCGAAGCGCGCGTCATTCCAGCCTTGGTCGTCGGTGAGGATGAAGATGACGTTCGGCCGTCTGGCATCAGCGGCGCCCAGCGTGCCGCACAGCATTAGCAAAAGTGAGATCAGTCTCATGGCAGGGCCGGAAACGCTAAGTCGCGCGCAAAAATCGCGCGGATGTTTCGGCGCATCATTGCGGCGGCAGCTTCATCTCCCATGTCCCGTCGTTGTGCAGTTGCATCACGCGCTGATGAAACGGGACGAGAGTCGTGCGATGGGCCACGCTCACAAAACCGATGCCATAGTCCCGCACCAGCCCGTAAAGCAGCGCCTGGTTCTCCTCGTCCAGCGCGCTCGTCGCCTCATCGAGAAAGGCGAACTTTGGATGCCGCACCAGCAGCCGGGCGAATGCCACGCGCTGCTGCTCGCCGAGCGACAGCACATTGGTCCAGTCGATCACACGGTTCAGGTCGCCGCTCACGCGTTCGAGCACGTCGCCCAGATTCACCTGCCGCACCACGTCCAGGATCTTCTCATCGCTGATGCCGCGGTCCGGGTACGGATAGAGAAACTGGTCGCGCAAATTTCCCGGCACCATGTACGGCCGCTGCGGGAGGAACATCAAGTCCTGCAGCACCGGCCGCTCCAGCGCCCCTGACGCGCCGGGCCACAACCCGGCGATGGTGCGCAGCACCGAGCTTTTTCCCGTGCCGCTCGCGCCCATGATGATGAGGCTTTGGGTCTCCTGCAGATCGAAGCTCAGCTCGTTCACGAGCGTCTTTCGCCGGTCCGGC
Source organism: Verrucomicrobiaceae bacterium (assembly GCA_031411695.1). GTDB lineage: Bacteria > Verrucomicrobiota > Verrucomicrobiia > Verrucomicrobiales > Verrucomicrobiaceae > JAIBCL01. Next base: position 2,005 of record JANOBO010000263.1, on the reverse strand, counting down.
GTCTGCACGGTGAGCTTGTCCAGGCGCACCATTTTTCCTGATTCCTCGAGATGCTGGCTGCTTTCCTCGGTGAGCCGCACCTCATCGGCATCGAACTCGTCGAGGTCATCCCACAAGCTGCCAAGGCGCTGCATGCCGGCGAGGTAGGAGCTGAGACCCTCAAAATGGTTCGTCACCAGCGCCAGCGCGCCTAGCACTTGCCCGAACGCCTCGATGGACTGCGTCACCATGCCGAACTGAATCTTTCCGTCCATGAACAGCGGACCCACGATGACGATGGGCAGCACGAGCGCGAGGTAGTTGTAGCTGTTCCGGAAGAAGCCGAGGCGGCGGTTCCACACAATGATGTTCCGCATGTTCATGACCACACTGGTCAGACGCTTCACGAGATCGAGATGCTCCCGCTTTTCACCGCGGTAAAAAGCGATGGACTCCGCGTTGTCCCGCACCCGCACGAGACCGTAGCGGAAGTCGGCCTCGCGCTGGTATTTGTCATAGTGCATGCGCACCAGCCTGCGGCCGATGAGCACGCAGAGGACGGTGCCAACCACCGCATACACCACCGCGACGCTGACAAGCACGCCGGAGATGCTCCACAGCACGCCGATGAAGCCGATCAATGTCATCACCGAACTCAGCGCCAGCAGCGCATAGCTCAATGAGTCCGTCGTGAAGTTCCTCACATCCTCGCTGATGCGCTGGTCGGGATTGTCGATGTTCTCGGAGCCACGCAGCCGGTAGTAGGCGCGGTTGTTGAAGTAGCGCTTGATCAGATGCTGCGACATCCATTCCCGCCACAGCAGGGCCAGGCTCTGCTCCGCCCACCGGTAATAAACATCGATCAGCATCGCGACGACAAAGGTCCCGAGGTAGCGGCTCAAGGCGCCCCAGTAGGCTGATGAATCCCGCTTCTCCAGCGCCGTCATAAAATCCCTTCCGGCAAAACTAGTGAGCAACGTCACCCCAACAGAGGCCACCGAGAGCACGAACAGCAGCGCCAAAAGCCAAACCGCCTTTTTGCGCCGCTCTGAGGCAAAGAAAGCCCGGGTGATCCGCCAGAATTGCTGGCGCGTTTTGGCCAGACTCGGCCGCGGCGCGTCGGGCGGGGATTCTTCAGATGAAAGGGTCATGGATGATGGGACACGCTGTCTCAGAAGCGGGCCCGCCTGCGATCCAAAAAACCTCATCGCTTCGTCCGGCAACCCCACCTCAGACTACGCGCCAACTGCAAAGCTCGGCCCCATCACAGCGTCAGAAACAATTCATTCCGGCCCACTTCCACACGCCGTTCATGCAAGTCACAAAAACGCAACTTTTCCGCTGGCTCGCCGATCCTACCCCCGGCCCGCGGCATCCTTCGGCGTCCTTGTCCCTGGATGACAGTGGCACCGCCAACGCACAAGCCGGGCTCTCCTACTTTCGGGTTGATAAACCCAGGCAAAAAACAGGCGTGAGAATGGTTGCCTCAGCTCTGCTTGAAGCGTGTTGCGTACTCGAGATCCAACGCGCTAAAACGCTGCTGGAGCTCTTCAAGGGTCATGGTTCGCAACGCTTCATCCGATTGTGACGGTCGCCCAAGAAGCTGCTCGAGCAGACGCACCTTGCCGCGCATTTCTCCATGGGCTTCTCCACGGGCTATGAGTCTCTCGGCGAGTGAAATGATGTTCTCCTTCAGGTTCGGATTGCTCTCCAAGCAATGGGCGATCTGCTTCTCGTCAATCTTCGCGTCCTCCGCAGCACAGGCGGCGCGCGGTCACGTCAGCCCAGCTTCCACAAGCCGCTCATGGAGATCGCTGGCCAGGAGCTTGTCCACCACCTCCCCGACCTTGCCGTCCATGAATCCCTGCAGGTTGTACAGCGTGAGCTCAATGCGGTGATCGGTCACACGGTTCTGCGGATAATTGTACGTGCGGATTTTTTCCTCGCGCCCGCCGCTGCCAATGAGGCTGCGGCGATGTGACGAGTACTTCGCGGCTTCGTCCTGCTGTTTCTTCTCGAGCAGGCG
>JANOBO010000262.1:0-7328 GCA_031411695.1 Verrucomicrobiaceae bacterium | reverse complement strand
GATCCAGCAAATGTGGGCCGCGTTTCTCATGGAGCGCGAGGGGAAGCTCGGCGACCGCTTTGGCTGCGCCACACCCGAGGAAGCCGTCGGCACGCAGGAGATTTTCGCGGCGGCGCTCGAATCGCAGGCGAAGGAGAGTGTCGTGACGTTGTGACTGGACCCATCCCAAACATGCATGCGTCATGCCTCAGATATGCCGATTCTACGGAATACGCGTCACGATGTACTTTGCGCCCACGTAGCATCCACCCGCGCATTTTCATGCTGTGTGGGTGACGCCGAGGCCATGATTTTGATCGCTACCGGCGAGATCTCGCAAGGTTGGATTCCGAACAACGCACCTTCAAAGGTTCAGCAACGGTGCGACCTTCATCGCGAGGAATTGCTGTAGAACTGGTCGCACGCCATGTCACGCGAGCGAGGCCTTGAAACCATCAAGACCACTTCCATGAACCGACCGGTGCGCGTTGCGCGTGTCCGACCAATCGCCAGTTCATTGCACGTCATGCGAGCGGTAGCCTCGCTTTGAGACGGCTTCCAAGATCCTCCACAGCGAGTCTGAGTTCATTGATGTTTTGGTGCGTCGCCCCATACCTTGCCTCATTGTAGCGCTCGCTGATCCGCATCAGGCCCACCGCCGCACTCGGAAACTCTTTCGCAGCCCGTGTGGCAAATGCGGTGGCGGTTTCTCCAGGCTGTCGCGGCACGCCTGCTTTTGCCAGCCGCCGGCAGACGCTGAGCCAAAGACGGGCAGCGGGGTCGGGATGGCGCGCGGTACGTTTGAGCCAGAGAAAGACGCCGAGAGCCGTGATGACCACGCCAGCGCCGAGAATCACCAGCAAGGCTGCCCATTTCGTTCGGCCGAGGCCGAGGGACGAGAGCGTGTCCATCTGCGCCTGCTCGTCAGCGCTGACCACGCGGTTGTACCATTCGTAGTCGAGCTTGTCCCACAGCAGACGCGACTCCGACCACGCGCGCCACCACCACGTGCGCCGGCTCAGCGCCTGCGCGCTGTCGGCGCCAGCGAGGGAGGTCTCGAGGTCGCTGGTGAGGCGGTCGGGATTCAGCTCCGCAGTGGGGTCCACGCGCGTCCATCCCGTTTCCTCCAGCCATACTTCTGTCCATGCATGTGCATCGTACTGCCGCACGATCCAGTAGCCGCCGCGCTCCGAGTATTCTCCGCCCAGATAGCCGACCACCACGCGCGATGGCACACCTGCCAGCCGCATCAGCGTGGCGAAGGACGCGCTGAAATGCTCGCAGAATCCCAGACGCCGACTCAGCAAAAATTCATCCAGCCCATTCGCTTCGTAGCTGCCCGGCTCGAGCGTGTACTTGAAGCCTTGCTCGCGGAGATAGTCGAGCGCCGCAGTCATCACATCCTGATCGGTGGAAGCCGGTGATTTGCGAAACGATCGCGCAAGACTCGCGACGCGTTCGCTGACATCCGCCGGCACGCGCAAAGCTGCGGAGCGCTGCGTGCCGGGCAAAGATCCGCGCGCCGGCACCGGGGATGAGGCCACGACAAAGCGCCGCGCGTTGTCCACCGAGTCGTTGCACACGACGGTGTCGTCATCACCCATGAACGCGCCGGAGCCGTTTGGCTCCACCGCGACAGCGCGGTCGAGCGAGGGCAGCCAATAGCTTCCGTGCGGCTCCACGGCGATGGTTTGCCTGACGATCTTCGAGTCCGGCGGAGGTGGTTTCGACCTGCCTCCTCCAGCGCCGCGGCGCCACGAGAGTCCGTTGCAGTTCCAGAGCACGAGACATCTCCAGTATCTGTCGCGCGGTGCGATTCGTTGATCGCCGGAAATTTGCGCGCGAAACGCGATCTTGTCCGAGAGCGCCACGGTCGCGATGCTGCCGGGATCGAGATTGGTGGTGAGGCCGCTGCGGCCTGAGTTTCTCCGCGCCAGCCGCGCGACGAGATCCTCATTTCCCCTGGGGAAAAACAGAAACAGCATCACCATGACGGGCAGGGCCTGCGCCATCAGCGAGAAGGCCGCGCGCACCGATTTCTTCGTCTGCCCCGGCCCCCGGCGCAGCCGCGCAAGAGCCGCCGTGATGAGCAGAAACACGCCCGCCGTGTGCAGCGACCACACGAGCGACTGCTCGAGCGAAAGCCCGCACATGCAGAGAAACCAGCCGAGCAACCCCACCACTTGGAAGTCGCGCGGCGTGCGGGATTCGATCACCTTTGCGCCGATGAACACGAGCAGCAGCGCCGTCGCCGCCTCCATGGTGCGGTGATCGTTCTCCATCGCAAAAACCAATCCTCCGCCCAGCAGGACGTATGCCAGCCGCGCAAGAGGCGCGCACCACCGTCCGCCATGAAAGCGAACCCCCATCGCCACGATGAGGAGGATCATCGCGATGACGGACACTTCCCCGAACATGGGCGGCAGCGTGAGCGCGAGGCCTGCACAAAGTCCCGCCAGCGTCCCCTTCGACGACAGCGCCGAAGTTTCATGCACGAAGGGAATGCGCTGCCGGCTGGCGCGTTCATCAGGCAGCCGATGCGGCATCAGGGTGCCGAGCGCCTCGAGGCACCGGCGTGCATGAGCGGGCCCGAGCCCTGCGGGAATCTTCAATGCGGGCAAGACCAAGGAAAACGGGATCGCGTTCGCCTCGCAGTCTTGGATCCATTTGGCAAACTGGCCGGCTTTCTCCGCGTCATCGAGCGTGAGTGAGTTCCAATCAAGGATCACCTCGGTGTCCTGGCTTCCCGACCATTGTTTCGTCATCATCGGGCGGTCTCGCGCGACGGCCTTCCAGTCGATGTGCCGTGGGGAATCACCCGGCTGCCAGGGACGCAGCCCGGCAAAGTCATCGTTGCCGGCCACGCCGCGCCTTCCAAAACTAACCGTGCCAGCGGATTTAGACGCGTCCGTTTTTACGGGCGAAGGGAGAGGCAGATCACCTTCCGGCAGCGGCATTGTCTTCCTCGTCCGTGAGAGCGGAAGCCGAAGCTCCGCTGTGAAAAAGCCGAGCGGGTAAAGGCTGCGGATGAGAAGCAAGGACGGCTGCGCAGGACCCGACGGCGTCGTCGGCAAGATCAGCTCCGCGCGGAACGGCGCGCCCGGCTCGAGCTGCGCGACGAATACGGACGACCGCGCATTTGCCGCCGCGATCTCGATGCCGCTGGCCGCGCGCGTGCCTTTGGAATTCAACCGGAAGGGAAGCCGGCATCCTTTGCCGCGCGTCTCCGCGATGAGGTCACCGGCCTGGACTTCGATGTCGCGTAAGTTTGCCCGCGCGTGAAGCCAGGAGAGCATCGCCATGCCGGCGCACGCAAACGCCAGGAGATAGACAGCTCCGTTCGCCTGCGCGGCTGCTGCGTACCACATCGCCACCAAGGCCGCGCCGAGCGCGAAGGTGTGGCGGTTTGGCCGCACGGTCACGCGCGGCTGCTGGCGGGCGGCGCTCACACGACTGGCGTGCTTTGCAAAAGATGCGCCGCGGCCTCCACGCCGCTCGCGCCCTGTTCCGCGTGTTCGAGCCGGTGGCCCATCACCGCCACGCCCACAGCCTGCACATCTTCAGGGATGACCATCGGCCGCCCCTGCATCAGCGCCCACGCGCGCGCCGCGGACAGCAGCGCCAGCCCCGCACGTGGCGAAAGGCCGCGCGTGAGCTGCCGGCTCGCGGCGAGGAGATCCTGCACGTAGTCGAGCAGCGCCGGCGACGCATGAATGCAGCGCGCGAGTCTTTGCATCGAGACGAGCTGCTCGCCGTCCATCGCCGCGCTCATGGCCAGCAACACCTCGCGCCGGTCACCGCCTTCGAGCATCGCGCGCTCGGCCGCGCGATCTGGAATGCCCAGCTCCAGGCGCATGAGAAAACGGTCGAGCTGCGACTCCGGCAACGGGAAGGTGCCGATCTGCGTGAGCGGATTCTGCGTCGCGATCACGAAGAACGGCGCGGGCAGGGGATAGGTGGTGCCATCTGCCGTCACACGCCCTTCCTCCATCGCCTCGAGCAGAGCGGACTGCGTCTTCGGCGTACCACGATTGATCTCATCCGCCAGCAACACCTGCGCGAAGACGGGACCCGGATGAAAAACAAACGCCGCCTTGCCGCGGTCAAAGATGGACGCGCCGAGAATGTCGGCCGGCAGCAGATCACTGGTGAACTGAACGCGGCGAAACTGAAGGCCGAGCGCCTGTGCCAGCGCCTGGGAGAGCATGGTCTTGCCCACGCCGGGAATGTCCTCAAACAGCAAATGCCCGCGTGCCAGCAAACACGCGACGGCGAGCCGGATCGCGTCCGGCTTCCCGAGGATCACGGAGCCCGCCCTGGCGACCAGCGCGTCACTCAGTTGCCGGGCACGCTGGGTTTCTTCTGGCGGCGGTGCGGAGATGGGTGGTTCGAGGGGTGGAGCGGACACGGCAGAGATGCATTACGCTTGATCCAGCACCGCGCAGCGCACCATTCCCGCGCGTATGCCGGCCCATGGCTCCTGCGTCGAGACATCCACCGGATCCGGATCATTCGCGCTCTCGTCGGGCAGCTTTGCCGGAGACAGGATCGCGAGGAAAACGAGCGGCTCCTTGTGCGGATTGTACGTCGCGTGGATCGTGCCCGGCGGGATGTGCGCCATCTCGCCTGCGCTCAGGATGCGATGCTCATCTCCCACCCATTGTTCCGCGCGTCCATGCACGACGTAGATGATCTCTTCGCGATGCGGATGGTAGTGAAACGGGTGGCAGTGCTCCGGCGCCATGTTTGCGCGCACCAGCAGCAGCTTCTCCGCCGCCACCACGTCGGGCCGGCAGAGCCACTCGTTGTTGGTCCATGGATTTGTCTCACGGATCGCGTCGGCGACCTGTACAAAGTGACGGTTGGCGGTGGGATCGGACATAAAAGCGTCGAGTCAGTGCATGACCGGTGTTGGGGTAGCGCACGATGTGCTCACACCACGGGATTTGTCAGCGAGCCGATCTTCTCGATCTCGATGGTGACGGTGTCGCCGGATTTTAGGAACAGTGGAGGCTTCCGCGCCATTCCCACGCCGTGCGGTGTGCCGGTGATGATGACGGTGCCGGGCAGCAGCGTGGTGTCCGCGCTGAGAAACTCGATGAGCGTGGGCACATCGAAGATCATGTCGTTCGTGTTCCAATCCTGCACCGTCTCGCCATTGAGGATGGTCTTGATGGTGAGCGCGTTTGGATCGGTGAGTTCATCCGTGGTGACGAGCACCGGGCCGAGCGGACAAAACGTGTCGAACGTCTTGCCACGGCACCATTGGCCTCCGCCGCCGTTTTTCTGCCAGTCGCGCGCGCTGACATCATTGGCGCAGGTGTAGCCCAGCACGTGCTTCAGCGCGTCGGCCTTGGTGACGTTGCGCGCAGTCTTGCCGATGACGACGGCCAGCTCGCACTCGTAATCGACGCTGTCGCTCTTCAATTTTTGCGGCAGCAAGATCGGATCGCCCGGATTCTGCACGGCGGCGGGGTTCTTGATGAAGAGCACGGGATGCTCCGGCGCGGAGAGTCCGCTCTCGGCCGCGTGGTGGCGGTAATTCAGGCCGATGCAGAGAATGATCGTCGGCTGCACGGGAGCGAGGAGCTTTTTCACGTCCGCCTTCCGGTCACTGACGGTGTGCGCGCCGAAGATGTCCCCGTCAATGATCAACGCGGAGCCGTCCGCCTGCTGTGAGCCATGAAGCGTGGTGCCGGACGAGTCTTGGAAGCGGATGATTTTCATGCGCGCGGACTTTGAAGGTGGACACGGGGAATGCAATGAGGAAACCGGGCGCAGCGTCACGACTGCATCGGCTGGTGGTGCAAGATCTCAACAAGCGGCCTCCGCACATGCTCTCCACGCCGTGTCACGATAATGTCACGCCAAGGATTGATGGCCCTCGAGTCCGCCGTGCAGAGGATCCGTGGGGCGTTTGAAGATGAGTGTGACAGGATCGTGGGTTGTGGGACTGGTCACCAGACTGTTGCATAGGCGCGTGATTATTCCCTTCGGTTGCCACGACTCAACGCAACGCTGCTTCCGCAGCATCCAGCCCTTTCCATGTGAGCGCGTCTTTCCCCGTTGGTTCGCCATCGGCGCAAGACGTTGCATTACCCCGGCCGCCGTGGTGGCGGTGTCGTTCTCATTGTTGGGTGGCCTGGCCAGAGGCCACGGCGGGTATCACGAGGAACTTCAGCGCACGGACGATGAGATCGCGGCGCATCCACATGATGGGCAGCACTGGTATCGCCGGGGCCTTCTCAATGTGCTGCATGGCGAGTGGCAGACGGCGTTGGTAGATTTGGAAAGAGCGGATCGCCTCGAGCCGGGCAAATATGCGACGGACTGGCTGCGCGCTCAGGCGCTGATGGCCGGTGGCAGATTCGAGGCTGCGAAAAGCGTGCTCGACGACTTCGTGACGAAGCATCCGTTGCACGCAGGTGCGCGGGCGGCGCGCGCGCGCGTGCTGGAAAAACTGAAGCAGCACCGAGCCGCGCTGGAAGACTTCCGGGCGGCGGTGATCAACACGCAGAACCCTGAGCCTGATCTCCTGATCGAAGTGGCGGAGGCGCTCGTGACACAGAAGCACACAGATGAAGCGGCGGATCTCATCGAGCTGCATTTGAAGCGCATCGGCCACAGCCCGGGGCTGGTGATGAAGGCGCTGGAGCTGGATGTCGCGCTCGGCCGGATCGATGCGGCGTTGTCGCGTGTTGATGCGATGCAAAAGTCCGCGCCGCGGCCGGAACCGTGGATGGCGAAGCGCGCCGACGTTCTCGAACAATGCGGCCGCGCGGATGACGCGAGGGCTGCATGGATGGCGCTGCGTGACCACATCCTCGCGCTGCCAAATCTCGAGCGCGGCGCGCACTCGATGAGCCGCATTCTCGAGCAGGCGCAGATCGCGCTCGGCACGATCAAGCCCGCCCCCGCCCCATCAATCACCTCATTGTCCTCCGCCAAACCATGAACCGCATTCTCCTCACGGCACTACTCGCGCTGCCTCTTTCTGCTTTCGCGCAGATCAGTTACAACGGCGGCGTTTACAGCCAAAACTTCGACACGCTGCAAGGCACGACGAACAACATCTCCGGCCTCGCCTGGGCTGACAACAGCACGCTCGCCGGCTGGTATTCGAGCCACACGACCTACGGCGTGACAAACGGAACGATGGGCGGCACTGCGGCGACTTTTGACGGCACAAGTGCAGCTGCCAACGTCGGTCTGTTAAGCTTCGGCACGGCTGCCAGCACGGATCGTGCACTGGGATCGCGTGCCACGTCCGGCGTCGCTGGCATGACGAACATCTATTACGGCGTGCGCCTCGTGAACAACTCCGCGCAAACGATCTCCTCGTTCAGCGT
>JANOBO010000261.1:0-3308 GCA_031411695.1 Verrucomicrobiaceae bacterium | reverse complement strand
CAATACCTCACCTCCGTCCGTGAGGCAGAGATTCGCACGCGTCGGGCTGATTCATGGCTCGATACGCCGCTGCCCTCCATTTCCGACGATGACCGCAAACGCACCAACCGCGACATCGCCGCCACCAAGGCGGGCGATTATTTCCGCACCGTGTATGACCTCATGGTGCTCGCTTTCCAGACGGATGTGACCCGCGTGGCCACCTTCAGCATGGGCGGCGAGGGCGATGCGTTTTCCATTCCTGAAATCGGCATCACCGAGTCGCGCCATCAGCTCAGCCATCACGGCGGCGATGCCGGTTACATCGAGAAGCTCACCAACTACGACACCTTCGCCATCGAGCAGTTCGGCTACTTCCTCACCCGCCTCGCGGAGACGAAGGATCTCAGTGGCAAGCCGCTCCTGGGCTCCACGATGGCGCTCTTCGGGAGCGGCATGTCCTACGGTCACAGCCATGGCAACGCCAACCTTCCTCTCGTGTTCGCCGGCGGCTCCGACCTCGGTCTGAAGCACGGCACGCACCTCGACTTCAACAAGACGGCCGCAGGATTCCAAGGCTACGCTCTCGGCACCGACGGAGCGCTCACCACCGCGCATTACCAGCTCTGCAGCCGCCCCGCGAACACCGACGCCCACATGAGCAACCTCCTCCTCCTCATGGCCCAGCGCATGGGCGTGGAAACCGACCAGTTCGGCGACAGCAATAAGGTCGTCGCGCTGTGACGTGGAGGAATGGAGTGACGAAACCTCCCCTTTTTCGATCATCAATGAAACCAGGACTTCCGACGGAGAGTCACCTCTCACGCCTTCAAATGACGCGCAATAAACTCCTCGGGCGTGATAACCTGCGGTTTGTAGCCAGAACCCGCGAGCGGGGCGTAGTCCGTATCGCGGGTGATGATGAAATCCGCGTTCGCCGTGATCGCGCAATCGACGAACTTGTTGTCATCCGGGTCGGCGCTGATCACGCGGAACTGATACGATGGGTGAATCTGCTCGATGGTGTCCCAGGATGCCGAAACCAGGCTCAGCCAATGCATCACCTTCGCAGCGAATGCAGGGCCACCGCGCTCTGCGGCGATCTCTTCATACTCAAGAACGATGGCGGAAGTGATCGCCAGACGCAGCTCGCCCTTGGCAACGGCGCGAAACAGCGGCGCAATGGGAGACTGGCGTGCCAGCGCAGAGATCATCACATTCGTGTCCACCACGACGAGCATTACGCAGCGTATGGATGGATCTTCCGATGCTCGCGAACAGCAGACTCGATCAGATCAAGCTCCAGCTTGCCTGCCTCACGGAGCATTTCTGCTTCGTCCTGGATTTCCTCCGTTAGCTGCGCCAGCTCAAGCCGAGAAAGAAAGCGATGCACGGCAGCCAATGACGCGGGTCCGAGATTCGCCACCTTGGACATCACCTCGGGTAGCAACATGGGGGAAGGGGCTGAAGTCATGACTCAAAATACACTTTTGAACGCCACTTCAAAGCGTCTTTTCCCATGACTTGCTCTCTCACTGCCCTGTGTCTCTGCCTGGTGCTGTTCTCGAACATGGCGACCGCAGCCGAACCTTTCCGCCCCGAATCAGGAAAGTTCCCGCCTTTGGAAAAAGCGCACTCCTACCGTGGCGAACTCGTCTTTGTGGATCACGTCAACCGCCGCGGCAGCATTCGCGTGGAGGGGATGGGCGTGTTTCGCCGGAACGATCCCCACCCCTTCGCCATGCTCCCCTACGGCATGGTCCGCTATCACGGCGCACCGGCGGATCTGCGTGACATCCCACTCGGCACCGTGCTGCACGTCCGGGCGTTTCTCCCGCCTGACCCGACGACCTCCGCCGTGCCGGTGCTGCCGGTCAGCAACAAGGAGAAAGACGCGAACCACAGGCGTGGTGTCGGCATCGCACCTGCCGAGAACCACGTCCTCCTCCTCGAAGACGAGCCCAGCCACTGCCAGGGTGACGGCATGGTCTGGAAGCTCAAAGAAGTGGAGATCAACAACCACGAAGGAAAGATCATCGCCAGCCGTGAACCGAAGCAAGGCGGAGACAGCAAGGCCGGCGAGGAAACGCTAACCTTCGATGCCGCCACCCGCGGCTGGCGTGGCCGCGAATACCTCAGAATCGAGCACCTGATCGCCGAGGGCGCGTGGCCTGCCAGCGGCAAGAAATCTCTCGGCGGCCAGGCCGTCCAGCTCGGCATCACCTGGAAGCCCACGCCAGGCGGCGTGTTCACCCGATTCCACATCTCCGACATCTGGCTGGATGACGCCGCGATGCAAAACGCGACGCAGCATCAGACCGAGACGCACAAGGCCTTCATGCGCAGCCGCTGGTTGCCCGCGTGGATCGACGCCGTCGAGTATGGCAAGTTCGGCCGCGCCACTGTGACCGCGACCTTGTTCGGCGGAATGGACCCCTCGCTCTACGCCGATTTCAAAAAAGGCATCACCGCTCTGATGAATCCGGTCGAGAACACCTTGAAGCACACCGAAGGCGGCACCGCCGGCCCCACGCAAATGGCTGCACGCGGCAAACTCATCGACGTCACGCAGGTGCCGGGCAAAGTCCCTCTCGGCAGCAGCGGCATCCAGATCCGATTTGAGACCGACCTCATCACCGAAGGCATGCGCCCAACGCGAATTGTCCGCGTCCGTCCCGCCGACTGGCCTGATGTCCATGTGCCACGCGAGGAACATCTCAGCGACGGAGCTTCCAGCATTGACGAGCGCTTCCCCACCCCGGCCATCTTTCCGAACTACTGACTTCCCGCAGATTCAGGGAGGCCCGCAGATTTTTTTTCAATGATGTTCAATACCAACACCCAATCTGCGGGCCTCCCTGAATCTGTGGGAGGAAAACCCGAATCAAAAAACACCCTCTAAGTATCATGATTCATTCCCTGCACCTCACGACCATTTGCCTCGGCATCTCCCTCCTTTTAAGCGTTCACGTCATAGCAGCCAACGAAGAACCAAGCGCCAAGCACCCAGAACAAGGAACCAATCCCTTCCGCCCCGAAGCGGGCAAGTTCCCCCCTCTGGAAAAAGCGCACTCCTACCGTGGCGAACTCGTCTTTGTGGATCATGCGAACCGCCGCGGCAGCATCCGCGTGCAGGGATCGGGCATGTTTTTCCGCAACGACCCGCACCCCTTCGCCATGCTGCCCTACGGCATCGTGCGTTATCACGGTGCACCGGCGGATTTGCGGGACATCCCGCTCGGCACCGTGCTGCACGTCCGGGCCTTTCTCCCGCCTGACCCGAAGACTTCCGCCGTGCCGGTGTTGCCGGTCGATAGCAAGAAGATCGA
>JANOBO010000260.1:0-16942 GCA_031411695.1 Verrucomicrobiaceae bacterium | reverse complement strand
CGCCCCGGCACCAATGTGGCGATGCTGAACATGTTCGCCCGCTTTATCCTCGACGCCGGATTGGTGAAGAAGGACTTCGTTGAAAAGCGCTGCGAGAACTGGGCCGAGTTCGAGGCCGGACTCCGCGCGCTCGACATCGATGCGCTGTAAAAAATCACGGGTGTGGACAAGGAACTCGTCAAAGCCGCCGCGCTCGAATACGCGAGCAGCGGCGCGGCGATGAGCTTCCACGGACTCGGCGTCACCGAGCACGAGCAGGGCGCGAAGACCGTCATGCTCATCTCCAATCTTGCCATGATGACCGGCAACATTGGTCGTCCCGGCGTCGGCGTGAATCCCCTCCGCGGCCAGAACAACGTGCAGGGCGCCGCCGACATGGGCTGCCAGCCGCATCAGGGCGCGGGCTATTTTGAAATGAACGATCTCGATGTGCAACGTCGCTACGCCGAGTTCTATGGCATGCCGACGCCGTCCGAGCCTGGCTGGAAAATCCCGCAGATGTTTGACGCCGCCATTGAAGGGAAGTTGAAGGCGCTCTGGCTCATGGGCGAGGACGTGGTGCAGACTGATCCCGACAGCGAGCATGTGAAGCATGCCATGAACAGCCTCGATTTCCTCGTCGTGCAGGAGATTTTCATGACCGAGACGGCCAAGTTCGCCAACGTCATCCTGCCCGCCTCTTCGTTCCTTGAAAAGAGCGGCACCTTCACCAACGCCGAGCGCCGCGTGCAGCGCGTGAAGGCAGCCGTGAAGCCGCTCGAAGGCACGCGGCCCGACGGCCAGATCATGTGCGAGATCATGCAGCGTTTTGGTTATCCGCAGCCCGACTACACGCCTGATGGAATGCTCGCCGAGATCGCGCACATCGTGCCGTTCTTCAAGGGCGCGACGTGGGAGGGCCTCGGAGACAACGGCAAACAGTGGCCCATCCACGCCGACGGCACCGACACGCAGATTCTCCACCAGGACCACTTCCATCGCGGCCTCGGCAAGTTCCATTTCTTCCCGTGGGTTGAGTCCAGCGAACTCAAAGCCAACGGGAAGGAGTTTCCCTTCATCCTCACCACCGGACGTCTGCTCGAGCATTACAACTGCGGCACCATGACCCGCCGCACGGGCAACAGCAGCATCATTCCGCAGGATGTGCTCTCCATCTGCGCCCTCGACGCCGGCAGTAAAGGCATCTCCACAGGCGATAAAGTCCGGCTCTCCTCCGCACGCGGCGAAGTCGAGCTGATCGCCAACATCACCGAAGAAGTGAAGCCCGGCATCCTCTACACCACCTTTCACTTCCCCGAGCACATGGTGAACAACGTCACCGGCCAGGGCTGCGACGGCGACACCATGTGCCCCGAATACAAGGTGGTGGCGGCGGATGTGGAGAAGGTTTCGGCCACCAAGCCGAAGAAGCAGCGCCTGCATGTTATGGCGGAGCACAGTGCGTGAGTTGAACCGATCATGAGGCTCAAACGCTGGCTGGCACTGATCGCGATCGGCATTGCCAGCGTCTTGCTTGCAGTGGTGGCGTGTCATTTCTTGGTGAAGAGGTCTGCGAGCGGCCGGTTGTTCGATAACCCAGCCGCCTTGCCAGACAAGCGTGTGGGGCTGGTGCTGGGCTGCACGAGAAAACTGCGCGGCGGCTGGAGCAATCCGTTTTTCACCACGCGCATCCGTGCGGCGGCTGAGTTGTATCGTGCGGGCATGGCCACGGCGTTGATCGTGAGCGGCGACAATCGTCACGAAGGCTATGATGAGCCGACGGACATGAAGGAGGCGCTGATCGCGGCGGGTGTGCCGGAGGGCAAGATCACCTGCGACTACGCCGGCTTTCGCACGCTCGACTCCGTTGTTCGCGCGAAAAAGGTGTTCGGGCAGGATCGGATCACGATTGTCTCGCAGCCGTTTCACAACGAGCGGGCGATTTATTTAGCGAGGTGCAATGGAATCGACGCCATCGCGCTCAACGCCGAGAATGTGAAGTTCGAGTCGGCGCTCAAAATTTACATCCGCGAAGCCTTTGCGCGCGTGAAGGCCGTGCTGGATGTGGACGTGCTTCACACTCAGCCTCATTTCCTCGGGGAGCAGGTGGCCGTGCCCCAATAAACCCCGGGAGATTTGCCGGTTCATCCATTGAAACCAGCGGGGGATCCGATTCGTTTGCATGTGGATGTTTTGCCGGCCACTCCACGCCATCATTGCCATTTCCCTGATCGTTGAATTGGCGATTGCAGAGGAGAGGCACGCACCTCCGATCGATTACAAGGCTCCGCCTCATAACTATTGGGAGCGCGAGCCGCAGGATGTCTTCTCTGCTTTGCTGAAAAAAATGGCGAGCAGCGAGGTGAAGCTCGACACGAGCAGTGAGCATTCTTTTACCCGCAGCTTGCTCGCGGCTCTGGATGTGCCGGTCAGCTCGCAGTTGCTCGTTTACTCGGCCACCAGCATGCAGAGCGAGAGGATCAATGCGCGGAATCCGCGCGCACTCTACTTCAATGAGGATGTCTATGTCGGCGTGGTGCCGGGCGGTCTCGTCGAGGTCATCAGCATCGACCCGGAGCTCGGCGGCGTTTTCCATGTCTTCGATTATCCGCAGCCAGGCGTGGTGCCGAGGGTCGAGCGCGCGACGAAGTGCTTCAACTGCCACGCCACCAATGCAACGCAGCGGCTGCCGGGTCTCATCGCCGAGTCTGTGGCCTCGCTGCCAAACGGCGGCAGCTACGAGTCGTACCGCGGCAAGGAGCAGGGGCATCAAATCCCGCTGGCCAGTCGCTTCGGTGGCTGGCATGTGACGAGCGCGAAGCCCATCGGTCCGACCAAGGAGGGCGTTTTTGCGCAGACGACCGCCAGCGGCGTGCGCATCGTGCGCATCAAGCCGGGTGAGATGTCGGACCTGCGCAAGCATTTGATCCCCACGAGCGACATCCTGCCGAACCTCCTGCACGAGCATCAGATCGGGTTCGACAACCGCGTGATGCAGGCCGCCTACCTCGGGCGCGAGATGGAGGCCAAAAGCGCTGCGCTTTCGCAGGAGGACGAGACGCGCTTGAACGACAAGGCGCGGGAGCTGGTGCGCTACGTCCTGTTTGCCGACGAGGCAAAGCTGCCTCCTGGAGGCCTCGTCGGTGATCCGCAGTTCGCGAAGGATTTCTCCCGCAACAAGAAGGCTGTCGCCAGCGGGGCATCGTTGAAGGACTTCGATCTGCGCACGCGGATGTTCAAGCATCGGTGCAGCTACATGATCCACACGCCGCAGTGGCAGAAGATGCCGTCGATCATCAAGACCAGGATTTATGCCGGCATGAAGGGGGCGCTGTCGGGCAAAGACCGCGAGTTCAACTACCTCCCGGCTGACGAGAGGCTGAACATCGTAGCCATCCTGCGCGAGACCCTGGCCGACATCCCTGCTGACTGGCGGTGATCTGCCCCAAAACTAAAAAGCCCCTCCCCGGCGAGCCGCGAGAGGGGCGTGCGATCAGGGAAAGTGTGTCTTCACTTCGCGGCCAGCGCCTCTTTGATCGCGTCGATGACCTCCGACGAATCAGGCTTCACATTCGGCTCGAAGCGCTTCAGGATCTTGCCATCGCGACCGACGAGGAATTTGCCAAAGTTCCACTTCACATCACCCGGGAAAGGGGATTCCGGCCCGCTTAGCTGCTGATAGAGCGGGTGCTTGGCGTCGCCTTTGACGACGACTTTCTCAAAAAGGGGAAAGCTCACCTTGTATTTCGTCTCGCAAAAGGTCTTGATCTCCTCCGCTGTGCCGGGCTCCTGGCCTCCAAAGTCGTTGCAGGGAAACCCGAGGACGGCCAAGCCCTTCGCCTTGAACTTGTCGTGGAGCTCCTCCAAGCCGGTGTATTGCGGGGTGTTTCCGCATCGAGATGCCACGTTCACGATCAGCATCACTTTGCCTTTGTAGGGTGCCAGCGAGGTATCCTTGCCCCTCAAGTCCTTCACGGGCACGTCATAAAGGGATGCGGCGGGAGCAGTCATGGCCAAGGCAAGTGAGGCAAGAGCGGTGGGTAGGATTTGTTTCATATCCTCTCCGATACGCCGCATGGGGCAGGCACGTTTCCGCCTGGGTGAAATCTGGAATAAAAAACATTGTCAGCGCGTCGCATTCCCAGACGTAATAACCACGTCAGCCGAGATTTGCATGGGAGGCGATGTCGTCCCCCCGTGCGGATTTTGGCGCAAAGAAACACAAGTCCACCATCAAACCACACTGATATCATGAAGAAACTACTCGTATTCGCCCTCTCCCTTGTCTGTGCCTCCTCCATCATGGCGGCCGGATTTGAGGACATCAGCATCGCCGACCTCAAGAAGGCAATCGCTGACAAGAAAGTCACCGTCATCGACGTGAACGGCTCGGATTCCTTCAAGGCCGGCCATGTGCCGACCGCCATCGACTTCGAAGCCAAGAGCGGAGACATCGCAAGCGCGCTGCCCGCGGACACAGGCGCGCTCGTCGTGGCCTATTGCGGTGGCCCGTCATGCAACGCCTACCAAGCTGCGGCCAAGAAGGCCGTCGCCCTTGGTTACACCAACGTGAAGCACCTCTCCGCCGGAATCTCCGGCTGGAAGTCCGCAGGTGAGACGCTCGAGAAGTAAGCCCTCAATCTGGACAGGCATCAAACCTGCTCCATACTTTCGCGCCGGCTGGCCATCGTGCTGACCGGCGCGATTTTTTTCACCCCCCTTACCATGAAAAAGCTTTTCGTACTTCTCAGCGTCGTGATCTCCGCGTTCACCTCGCATTCAAAATCTGCGGAGCCGGTGGCTGAGGTCACTTACACCGGCGAGATCTCCGGCATCGTGTGCGCCTCATGCAAGGAGCACGTGACCACGATGCTGAGCAAGAAGCTTGATGGAGTGGTCAGCGTCGACGTGAAGCCGGGTGACAAGCCCGACAGCCGTCAGACGCTTGTCATCGTGGCCAAGAACCCCTCCATTACGAAGGAAGCTGCTACCGAGGCGCTTGGAACGTTCGCGAAGAATTACGAGATCGTGAGCCTGACGAAGAAAAGCTGAGCGTCGCGCTTTGCTGATTCTGAACAACGGCCGGGTCGTTGTGCCGCCAGTCGCCAAAGGATTTGTGATCCTGTGGGCCGTGCATGTTAGCGCAGCGCGCTCACCTCTGCGGCGGTGAGCTTCCGCCACTTTCCTTTGGTCAGCTCCCCCAGCATGAGTTGCCCGATGGCGACGCGCACGAGCCGGAGAACCCCGATTTCAAAGCCATCGAGCAAGCGGCGGATGTGCCGGTTCCTTCCTTCATCGAGCACAATCTCGAGCCAGGAGTTCCTTTCGCCATGACGGAGGATCGTCGCGCGCTTCACGGCGAGGCGTTCTTCGGCGTCCACGATGCCTTGCTTCAGACGGCGCAGAAGTTCATCATCGGCGAGGGTGGTAATCTGGACGTGATACGTCTTGTCGATGTGCGTTGCTGGATTGGTGACGGCGTCTGCCCATGTGTTGTCATTTGTGAAGAGCAGCAATCCCTCGCTGGCTTTGTCGAGCCGCCCGACGGCAGGCAGATGTTTGAGGGCCGCGTCCTTGAAGCAGGAGTAAACCGTGTCGCGCCCGAGCTCATCAGTCGCCGTGGTGACGAGGCCGCGCGGTTTGTTCAGCATGATGTAAACGCGCTCCGCCGCGTCGATGGGAGCGTCATCCACCGTGATCGAATCAGCGCCTAGGCGCACAGGTGTCTCGGGATCGCGCCGGACACGGCCATTGAGCTTCACCCGCCCCGCTTGCACGAGCCGCGCGGCCTGGCTGCGCGAGCAGTGACCGAGTTTTGAGAGGGCGCGGGCGAGGCCGGGCATTTCAGGCAAGACTGTGAGCCAACGCGAGGATGAGACGATGAGATATGAAGCCGCCTCCCGTGTCTCATTGTCTCCCCGTCGCCGTGTCTTTCTCCGTGCGCACCGCAACGGCAAGCGGCGGGGCGGGGAGGGAAAGCAGCCGCTTCGCCTCACTGACGAGAAATTTGGCGTCGGTGAACGGGTCGAAGTTGATGTCGATCCAGCGGATGCGATTGCTGGCGTCGATCAACACGAGCGCATGCAGCGGCATCGACTCAAAGTCGTCGTAGGCACGGTAGGTTTTGAAGACGTTGAGGTTTTCATCCGACAGCAGGGGAAACGGAAAGCCACCTTTGATCTTCGATAGCTCGTTTGCCTTTGATAACTCCGCAGGCTTGTCCCGGCTGATGGCCGCGATGGAAATATTCGCCTTCTTGAGCTGATCGGCCACCTCGCCAATCGCATTGAGCTGCTGAACGCAGTGGCCGCAGTCATGGCCTAAGTAGAGGCACAGCAGCACATTCTTCCCTCGGTAATCCTGGTCGGAAACGCTCTTGCCCTTCGCGTCGAGTGCAGACCACGCGCGTGCGATGGGTGGCTGCCAATGAACGGGGCCGAGCGAATCCAACGCAGGCCGCACACCATTGTCGGCGCGTTTGGGTGCAGGCGCGCGCCAGTCCCCGGTGATGTTAAAACGGAGGGCCAGCGCGCCGAGGCGGCCGGACACCGGCAAGTCGCTATCCATCGCGAAGGCGACCTTGCGGGTGGCTTCAAACGCTGTTTTCGCATCCGCGTCCTTGCCACAGGACATCAGTACCTCCGCTTTGGCGGCCAAGCCGGCCAAGTCCTGATTGAATCGCTTGGTCAGCTCTTCGGCCTTGGTTTTGTCGTCCAGCCTCAGGTAATACCGGGCGAGCCTTTCCTTTGGAATCTCGGTGGCGGCTTCCAGCAGTTTTTTTGCCGCAACGGTGTCCTCCTTCAGAATTGCCTGAAGTGCTCGAAGTTCCGCCAGCGCATTCGGCAGCGGCTTTGATTTCTCCCGTTTCAGATCCGCAGGTTTTGTTTTTTCCTGCGAGGGTTGGGCGACGATCTTATCGGCTGATTTTGAGGCGGGGTTCCCTGTTTTCACCGGCTCGGCCTTTCGGATTTCGGTTTTGGGCTCCGCTTTGGCAAGGATTGCGTCAGGCTTCTTCGCCGGCTCCTTCGCGGGAGGCGCAGGCGTGGATTTTTCTTTTTTGTCCAGTGCATTGAGGGCGGTGATGTCGCCGTCGAGTTCCTTCGATTTGTCGAGATTGAAGTGGGCGATGCCCAATGCGTGCAGTCGCGTGGCCTCATGACTTGTTTGCTCGACTGCGCCAAGGTACGGGCCGGTGGACAGGGTCACGAGCTGATCCCATAGCTCCCATTTGAGCAGTGTGTCGATGAGCCGCGTGCGCCCGTAGCTGGCGGACGTGCTGGCTTTGTCGAGGGTGTTGAAGGTCGGATGCCGGGGGATCTCGATGAGGCTCCTGGACAGCGAGATCGCGTCCGAGGCGCGGCCCAGCTCGTTGTAGGTGCGCGTAAGCCACTCTTCGTTGTGCGCGTAGTTGTGGATTTGGTCGGGCAGCACGAGGTCGGCGATCATGCGGGCGTGATCGACGCGCGTTGCAGCCTCCTGTTGCCAGGCGGTGTCGTCGAAACGGCGCAGCTTTGAAAAAGTGTGGCCGGGCATGTGCCACATGTGGGCGATCGCGGGCGAGGTCTGGCCGTTCCTCGCGGCGGATCCCAGCGCCCGTGCCGGCTTTTCGCTGTCCCACAAATGAATGCGGTAGTGATGCGACGGATGCATCGGGGCCACCGCAAAGATTTGATCGAGAAGAGCATCGACAGCCTGTGCGCTTGAGATCGGCGCCACCTCGCGCGCGGCCCAGATTTTCCAAACGAGAAAGGCCTTTGCCTCGATGTCCGCAGCATCGGCCTGCACAATGGCCTCGAGATCCCGGATGAAATCGATCTCGCGCTGCTTCTTGTCGCGCTTGTCGTCACGGTAGTAGTTTTCGAGCGACGTGATCCACATCTGTTCTGTTTTGCCCGCCTTCGGCTTCAACTCGACCGCTTTCTTCGTGAACTCTTTCGCGCGCTTTGCATTGTTCACGTTCGACATCGCCATGCCCCAGTAGGCCATGGCGCAGGCGGGATCGAGCGCGGCGGCGGTGCGGAAGGATCGCTCGCTCTCAAAGTACCAAAAGCCGTGCAGCTGACCGACGCCTTGCTCAAAGAATCGCTGCCCTTTCTCACTCTTCGTGGACACCTTGAATCGCACCTGTCCCGTGCCGCCCATCAGCACGGCTGACTGGCGCGGTCCCTCGTTGAACGACTCGCCATGCTGGGAGTGGCCGGGTTGCTCGTCGGCAAAGGCAAGGCCGCCGAGGAAGATGGGAAACGTGGTGGCGATAAGTCGGACAAAATTCATGGCGATGATACCCAAACGTCGCGACACGTGGATGCGTTGCGTTTTGACGGATAAATCGCGTGAAGAGCAAACCCAAACCGGGGCTGCCACACCGGAGGCAAATCACCTTCATAAAGTGGTCGGGCTGGCGAGATTCGAACTCACGACCTCTTGCACCCCATGCAAGCGTTCTACCAGGCTGAACTACAGCCCGACCTTTGGCGCGTCCGACTCCGGGCGCGAGGTGCGCAATCTGTGACAACGGTCCGCCATTGCAACCCGAAAGTCGGTGCCTGGTGAAGCGTCGTTGCGCCTTGTGTGCATTTGTCCACGAACGTGAAATCGACGGGCTGCTTCAGCAACTCGTCGGAATGTGCTGCGCAAGCTTCACGGTGTGGTCAATAGCGCCGCGCACAAAGCCGAGGCACTCAACGGCACCTTTCGGCTTGCCGGGAAGGGCGATGACCAAAGAGGTCCCGACGATGGCGGCGAGATTTCGTGAGAGGATGCCGTTTGGCGTGATCTCGAATGACCTGCTGCGCATGATCTCGCCAAAGCCCGGAATCTCCACACGCAGGATGCCGCGAATGGCCTCGGGCGTGACATCACGCTCCGCGATGCCGGTGCCGCCGGTGGTGAGGATGAGGCCGCAACCTTGGGCGCTGAAGGAGAGGACGGCCTCTTGAATGAGGGCGATCTCGTCAGGCACGATGGCGCTGGCGGCCACCTCCCAACCGTAGCCCGCAGCTGCATCGGCCAATGCAGGGCCCCCGAGATCGTCGTATCCGCCACTGCTGGCGCGGTCAGAGATGGTGATGATGCCGACTTGCATGGCCGTCAGGAATCGGGGCGCTTGGTCTTTGAAATCAGCCGGACATCGGTGATGCACATCTTTTTGTCCACAGCTTTGCACATGTCATAAATGGTGAGCGCCGCGACGGCGGCCGCAGTGAGCGCCTCCATCTCCACGCCGGTTTGCGCGGAGGTTTTTGCCAGCGTGGTGATGCGGATGCCGTCGGGCTCGAGGGAAAAATCGACGCTGATCTTGGAGAGCGGAATCTGGTGGCAAAGCGGGATGAGGTGTTGCGTCTGCTTCGCGGCCTGAATACCTGCGATGCGGGCGACTGACAACACGTCACCCTTTTGGATCTCGCTCTTCTGGAGGAGGGCCAGGGTCGGTCTGCCTAGAAAAATCCGCGCCTCCGCGACCGCCTCACGCGCAGAGACTGGCTTCAACGAGACATCCACCATGGATGCGCGACCCCGACTGTCGAGATGGGTGAGCGCAGCCTGACTCTGAGTTTTTGCCATTCCCGAAAGTTGGCGCCGGGCCGGGTGTCCGTTAGTTTGAAGCCTGCTTAGGTTTGTCTCCCGTCTTCGCCGTCGTCGGCTGCGCGCCGCCGAGATCAATCAAATCCCGGAGGATATGGATGGCCTCCAATTTCACAGGCTCGACACCATATGGGAACTTCGATCCGCCGTTGCTTCCATCGTCATCGGAGCGGGTGGCTGACATTCTCATGCCCGTGCTTTGCTCGCGCGTGAAGTTTGATTCAAGCACAAGCTCCGGCTTGGCCACATTGTCCAAAGTGAGATGGTACACCTTGAGACCGCCGGCTTTCAGTGTGTCGGTCACCTTCTTGGTCCGCTCGGCGCGCTCGTCCTCCTGCTTCTTGCGGCGCTGCTCGTTGTCCAGCCTCTCTTGTTCACGCGCTTTCTCGTTCAAGCTGACGGTATTGCGTTCGATGCGATCCTTGAGGCGCTTCGACTCTTCAATGATGAGCTGGAACTCTGGGTTGTCGGCGATGCGACTGGCGACACGTGCCGTCAATTCCTCCGCCGGGAACGCGGATTTCCGGAAGTATGTGAACGTGCGCGGAGGGATCTCGTCGTAGGGCAGGGCGTTGTCTGCCGAAGCCTCCCCGATGTCCATCACGTCACGGATTGAAGGGAGGATCACGTCGGGGATCACGCCCTTGAGCTGCGTGGAACCGCCGGCGATGCGGTAAAACTTCTGAATGGTCACCTTCAGAGCGCCCGCGCGCGTTTTGTCACTGAAGAACGGCATGTAGCGCTCGACGGGAAGAATGGTCTGCACCGTTCCTTTGCCGTAAGTGGACTTGTCGCCCACGATCAGCGCGCGGTGCGCGTCTTGAAGCGCGGCCGCGAGAATCTCACTCGCGGAAGCACTGGCCTTGTCGGTCAGCACGATCATCGGGCCGTCGTAAACGGGACGCTCGTTCTCACATTCACGCCAAGTGATGTTGTCGCGCCAGTCCTTGGCCTGAACGACGGGACCGGCGGGAATGAAAAGACCGGTGAGCTTGATCGCTTCCTCCAGCGATCCACCACCATTGCTGCGCAGGTCGAGCACCAGGCCTTCGATGTTCTCCTTCATCAGACGACGGAGCAGTTTTTCCACGTCGGTGGTGGTGCTGACCTTGCCTTCTTCCATGTCGGCGTAGAAGGAGGAGAGGTTGATCCAGCCTAGTTTGAGCGGCTTCCCGAGTTCAGGAGGCGTCTGGATGAGCTCGGCATTGGCCAGCTTTTCCTTCAGCTCCACTTCACCGCGGGTGATGGAGATTTCCTTGTTGGCCGTCGGATCGATGGCGGGCACGATCTTCAGGCGGACGATGGTGTCGGGCTTCCCACGGATCATGTCCACGATGTCCTGGAGCTTTTTATACTTCACATCGACATATTCGCCCGAGCCGCCTTGAGCCACGGCGATGATGCGGTCGTTGAGTTGCAGATCCCCTTGCTTGTCGGCCGGACCGCCGACCACGATGCCCTGGATCTCAGCGCCGTCGTCCTTTTTGCCGAGGAGCGCGCCGATGCCCACCAGCGAGTGCTTCATCTGAATATTGAAATTGTCCATTTCGTTCTGGCTCATGTACTCCGTGTGCGGATCGTATGCGGTGGCGAGGCAGGAGAGGAAATAATTCACCACCTCCTCCTCGTTGCCGTTTTCATTCACGCTCTCGAGCAGACGGTCGTAGTCCTTGGCGATGCGCTGTTGGGCGGTGAGCTTCGAATCGTCATCGTCGTCCTTGTCGGCGGGCGTCTTTTTCCCGGCATCAGCCTTTGCCGTCTGCGGGTCATCCTTTGCCGCGTCAGGGGCCGCCGCTTTTTTCTCGGCTTCTTTTTTCGCCTTCGCGGCTTCCTTCTTCCTGGCATCTTCGGCGCGGGATTTCTCGATGAGGCGTTCCTGGATGAGGTTATCCTCGAGCAAGTCATTCCACAGGGTGTCAGCGGCGGCCTTGTTGGCGGGCCACGGGAGCTTGTCGCGCTTCACCTCGATTTTGCGTTCGGAATCGAAGGTGAACTTGTTCGTCTCCAGCGCCTTTTTGGCAAAGGCCACGCGCTCGGCCACGCGCTGTTTATAAACGTCGTAGATCTCGGTGGCTGGACTGATGTTCCGCATCAGCACATGGTCGTCGAGCGTGGTGGCGTAGCTTGCCTTGAACTTGTCCACGTCCTGCTGGGTGAAGAAGATGTGCTTGAAGTCGAGGAGGTCCAGGTAGTTCTCTAGAAGCTTGCCGGAAACCGTGTCATCGAAGTCCTTGTGACTGTAGTGATGGTTTTGAAGCATGTAGGCCACATGCATGGCTACCTGGCCGAAGTTGGTTTCGGCCGGAGCCGGGGACGGACTGGCGAGAAGTCCGGCGACAGCCACCGCGAGGGAAGGAAAGGTGAGACGAGTCATGATTGCTTGAAGGATTACGACGAGGCCAGCCACGATGATGCGGGAGAATCCGCAAAAATTGTCGGGCATTTTCAGGGTTAAGGCTTGAAATGTCCAACGCTTTCAGACTGATTCGCGCCCGTGATGTTCACCCTCTCATCCTATACCGGCGGCATCGCCGAAACGAACGGCTATCTCTTGCAGACCGCGTCGGCCAATGTCGTCTTCGATGCACCGGAGGGAATGGCGGACTGGCTTGCGCGGCAAAACGTGAAGGTGGACGCCTTGGTCCTCACCCACCAGCATTTCGATCATGTGCTCGATGCATCCCCGATCAAAACGCAGCACGGGTGCCCGATCCTGACTTTCGCGCCGTTTTCCCGCGACCTCACCCTCGAACGACTCTTTGGCGCCGTCGCTGGAAGTCCAATGTCGGTGGATGAGTTTTCCGTGGATGAAGTGCTCGAAGGCCGGGTCTCTGAGACCATTGGCGGAGTGGGGTGGAAGCTGCTGCACATTCCCGGCCACTCGCCGGACAGCTTGTGCTTTTATCAAATGGAGCTTGGCCTTGTGTTTGGGGGAGATGTTTTGTTTCTCGACGGCGTGGGCCGCACGGATTTCCCCGGCGGCAGCGGGCGGCTGCTCATTGCTGGCATTGAGGGCAAACTGCTTCCGCTGCCTGACGCGACGCGTGTTTATCCGGGGCACGGTGATGACACCACCATCGGCCGCGAGCGTGAGGAAAATCCGTTTTTGCGCTGAAGCGGGAGCGGAATGCTCATGCGTTGATTGCGGAGGATTGAGATGGCATCGAGATGTTGCGAGGCGGGACGCGCTCGCCTACTTCTGAAAATCACCCGCATGTTATGAAACGCACCGCACTTCTTGCCGCCATCTTCTTCTCCGGCCCGCTCCACGCCACGGACACGCACGACATCGTCATCTATGGCGGCACATCGGGCGGGGTGACGGCGGCGATCCAGGCATCGCGGATGGGGAAGAGCGTGGTGGTGATCGAGCCGACGCGCTTTCTCGGCGGTCTCACGACCGGGGGGCTGGGCGCGACGGACATCGGCAACAAGCGGGCCATCGGCGGCATCTCGCGTGAGTTTTATCAGCGCGTGTTCAAACACTACGCCGACCCGGCGCACTGGACGGCGCAAACGCGCGAGCAATACTTCGCAAAGAAGCCCCATGGCGGCGCGGGCAGCGAGGACACGATGTGGACCTTCGAGCCGCACGTCGCGACGAAGATCTATGATGACATGCTGCGCGAGACGAAGGCGCAGGTGGTCTTCGGCGAGCGGCTCGACTTGCAAAAGGGCGTGGTCAAAGACGGCGCTCGCATCTTGAAGATCGTGATGGAGAGCGGCCGTGAGTTCAGCGGCCGGGTTTTCATCGACGCGACTTATGAAGGCGACCTCATGGCAAAGGCCGGCGTTGGCTATCATGTCGGGCGCGAGGCAAACGCCGTGTATGGCGAGACCATCAACGGCCTTCAGATCGCCGGCGCGCGCAGCCATCAGTTCATAAAGAACGTCGATCTGTATGTGAAGCCGGGCGATCCCGCCAGCGGACTGCTGCCGGGCGTCATGCCCATGCCGGCAGGCAAGGACGGCGATGGAGACGCGCGCATCCAGGCCTATAACTTCCGCATGTGCAACACCGACGACCCCGCGCTGCGCATCCCGTTCGCAAAGCCGGACGGCTATGACGAGAGGCAGTTCGAGTTGCTGCTGCGCAACTTCGAGGCGGGTGATCTGCGCCTTCCTTGGGCACCCACCCCGATGCCAAACCGCAAGACGGACACGAACAACAACTTCGCCTTCAGCACGGACTTCATCGGTGCCAACCACGACTACCCGGACGCCGATCACGCACAGCGCGCGCAGATTTGGAAGGCGCACGAAGTTTATCAAAAGGGCCTGATGTGGACGCTGGCAAACCACCCGCGCGTGCCTGCGGCGGTGCGCGAAAAATTCAGCCAGTGGGGCCTTGCGAAGGATGAGTTCACCGACAACGGCAACTGGCCGCGCCAGCTTTACGTCCGCGAGGCACGGCGCATGATCAGCGATCATGTGATGAGTGAGAAGAACTGCCTCCGCAAGGAGGTCGTCGAGGACAGCGTCGGCATGGGCGCCTACAACATGGACTCACACAACGCGCAGCGCTACGTCACCGCCGAGGGTTTCGCGCGCAATGAGGGCGATATCCAGATCGGCACGCGGCCGTATCCGATCAGCTACCGCAGCCTGCGGCCGAAGGCAGATCAATGCACAAATCTCCTCGTCCCCGTCTGCCTCGCCGCCAGCCACATCGCCTACGGCAGCATCCGCATGGAGCCGGTCTTCATGGTGCTGGGGCAAAGCGCTGCCACTGCGGCGGCACACGCGATTGATGAAAACGTCACCGTGCAGAAGATAGATGCGGCGAAGTTGAAGGCGCGGCTCGAGAAGGATGGACAAATGCTCGACTTCGAGAGCCCGCCCATCGTCCATAAGCCCACCCTTACGAAGGAAAAGCTCGGCGGCATCGTCGTCGATGACACCGAGGCCGTGCTGCATGGCTTCGATTCCGTCGGCCACACCACATCACCGTTTGTCATGGCCGGCTACCGCCACGACGGCGATGAAGCAAAGGGGTCTCAGACCGCGCGCTTCCAGCCCGACATTCTGAAGACAGGCAAATACAAGGTTTCCGTCGCCTACACCGCGCTCGCCAACCGGGCCACCAACGTGCCCGTGCTCATTCATCACGCCGACGGCTCGAACACCGTGACCGTGAATCAACGAAAGAAGCCCCCAGTTAACGATCTGCTTTTCCCGCTGGGCGTCTTCCGCTTTGAAAAAGGAAAGGACGGCTTTGTGGAGATCAGCAACCAAGGAACCGACGGCCATGTCATCCTCGATGCCGTCCAGTGGAGTCCCGTCGAGATTGTGATTGAACCGCAAGAGCCCGCGCTGCCGAAGCAGTAGATCACTCCCCGCAGCGGCCCCGCCTGCGACGCGAGAGCGCGTGGGCGAGCGCGACGCAGAGCCCCAGCCAGGAAATCGACGCGGGCTCCGGCACTGAGGTGAGGGAGAAAGAGCGAGGCTGGGACGCGCCGGCCACAATCAGCAATGGAGCAAGCTCGTCTGAACCCACGCTGGTGATGAGTGATGAATCCCACGAGCCGCTTCCGTCCGGGCTCGGCAAGGAAAGCGCGTCGGCCGAAGTGGCCATCGGCGTGCCGGTCAGCGCAAGGCCTGCCGCCATTGACCAACTCTGGAGATTGAATACGTCATCGGATGTTGGAAGCAGATCAGCCGCGGTTTCCGACGGAGAAGCGGCGCAGGCCAGAGCGAACCAATGGTCCGTTGTCGTCGCCGTGTTTAAAATTGCGACGCCACAATATCTGGTCACGTCGCCCTCGTGCGACCGGCGGTGCGTTCGCAGGAGGAGATCGCGACGGAAGGCCTGGCTATCAACCAAGCTGCCGTGCACAATTACTGGGCGGGCAAACTCAACAGGGCTTTGCCGGTCATTCCGGCACGTTCAAGAACAGGGAAATCCGCTTCTACGAGCAGCCACGGCCGGCCGCAACGCCCTGAGAACAGACCGGCAAGCCGCTCATCCAGACGTGTGCCCAAAGTAAGGCGCGCGACATCGCGTGGCCGATGAGACTTAACCCGCGACCACAGCCGCGGCTGCAGCTGCTGCGGCGGTGTCGGCCGCCAGCTCCATACGCGCGAGGCGGTTGGCGCTGCTGGCTTCTTGGAGGCCGGTCAGACCCTTGTAGCATTTCCCGGTCTTCAAGACGAGGCCGCGCTTGGCGAGGGAGAGCAGCTTCTCATACGAGCGCAGGCGGAGCATCTCCTCGCCCCCGCTCACCGCGTTTTTCAGCTTCAAACCCTCGAAGACTTTCGCGAAGAGCGCCTTGAACTCGTACTGCCCACCATTGCCCAGTACTGTGACCAGCTCATCAGTTACATGATCGACTACCCGACGGGAAAAAGTGGTTTTACGTGTGATAGCCATAGAGCGTGTCCCATACCACACATATCGACGGCGTGCGTCAGGTTTGTTTGCGAATGATGCGAAATTGCGCTCGCCGCCGCTGCGGCAGGCAGCCGCGTGGCGCGTCGGGAGTCAGGGATTGAGCCACTTCTCGAACGCGGCAACCACCCTCGCTAGCATCTCCGCGTCATTGCGCCTGAGGTCGGTGAACTGGCTCCAGCGCGTGGCATCCCCGCCCTCCGTCTCCGCGATGAACTCCGCCACCAAGTCCAGCTTGTCGGCATGACGCTCACGCAATGCGCCTTGCAGAGCACGCCGATTTGGTTCAGCCGGTTCTTGGTGCCGAGGCTCATGAGGTGGGTACTCGAAGACAGGCCGCCCGTTCAGGAATCCAGGAAGGAGCAGATGTACTCACAGATGCCGCCGCCCACCGCGATGTCGAAGCCGCTGTTGGCCGGCACATCAAAGGCTGCGCCCTCCGCATACGTCTCCCGCGCGTCGCTGCCATCGAGGTTCACCGTGCAGGCACCTGCGACGATCTCCATGCGCTCCGCCTGCGCTGTGCCGAAGTGAAACTCACCTGGATAGATCAGCCCCAGCGTCTTCTTGCTCCCGTCCGGAAACAGCAGCGTGTGGCTGACGACCTTCCCGTCGAAATAAATGTTGGCCTTTGCGATGGCGGTGACTCCGGGGAACTCAGATGAAATGGGGGGCATGGTGAGGGAGGGTGTTATGTGTTTTGTGTTAAGGGCTCAGTGTTCAGTGTTCAGTGTTCTCATTCCGCCAGCGTCTTGTACAGGGCCAGCGTCTTCCGGGCGATGGACTTCCAGCTGAAGTAGTCAACGGCACGCTTGCGGCCAGCGGCGGCCATCCGGTCGCGTAGCGGCCGGTCTGCCATGAGCTTGTTGATGCCGGCTGCCAGATCATGCGCGTAGCCGTCCGGGTCCACAGCTTCAAAGGGGCTCTCGGTCTGCTGCTGCACGGGCACCAGGATTCCCGTCTCACCATCGATCACCACCTCCTTGATGC
>JANOBO010000259.1:0-5855 GCA_031411695.1 Verrucomicrobiaceae bacterium | reverse complement strand
TATTAATCATACAGACAATACAGTATTCAAAATACAAATATTTCTCTCCATTAAATACTTTATTAAGAATCTGTCGCGCTCAAAATTAGATGTAAATACCCTCCATGTAGGTTCCCTCAAAACTTAATAAACACCTCAAACTCCGCATACAAACTATTCGCCAACGTTGTTTCTGATGGCGGCGTTGAATTGATGGTAGACGAATTTTGGGCTCCGCTCGGAAGCCGGGTTGTAATAGTAGTAGTAGTATAAATAGGGTTGCGGGGAATGGCAAGTGTTGGGGTGAACATAAAACCTATTCGTTTTGTTTCATAAATCACCGGGATCGTGAGCTCATAATCGAGCAGGGTAAGCTTGTTGTTTTGTACGGATGTAACTGCTGTGGTTGTGGCGCCTCCTCCCGGCCCACCGTGATGATCTCATCCACCGTCCGGTCACCCACGATCTCACGCATCACCGCCTCGGACATGTCACGCAGCGTCGCCGCCGGGTCCTTGAAATCAAAAAGGTACTGCTTCGGGTCCGCGATCGTGTACTGCACCACCCACTCCACCGTCGCCGCGTTCAGATCCCCCGTCACCATCGACTTCTCCTCCTCCGCCTCCTCGGAGGCCTGGTACGGATTCGTCGCCCCCGGGGACCCGTAGCCAAACTCCAGCTTCAACTGCCGGCGCACCGGCACGATCTCCCGCGTGTCGATGCCGAATGGCAGCTTGAAGCGCAGCCCCGGCTCCGTCGTGGAATGGTAGGCCCCGAAGCGCTGCACCACCGCCACCGAATCCGTCGGCACCTGATAGAAGCTCGAGAACAACCCCAGGAAACACACCAGCGCGATCAGCCCGAAGAAGATCTTCCGCGGATCCCATTCGATTCGCACATTGCCGGGAAAAGGCAGATTGGGTGGGGAATTTGCAGGCATGTCAGGTCAAAAAGTTGGCCGCCAGACTACCGCGCCACCGCCGCCCGGCAAGGCGAGGTTGGAGAAACCTCCGCTGCCCGCTTCGCCCTCGTGCTTTGGGATTGAAGCGGTCACCGTCGCGTAGCCTGGAAAAGGAAAGTGGAAAGGCAGAGCGATGGGTGGCAGGGGATGAGATGCGAGCAGCGGTTAACCGGAAGCTCACTTTTCACCCGCAGAGACACGAAGGGCCGCAGAGATGCCAAAGCCTGCCGGCGCGCCCTTTGGCTGCGGCGTGAGACAATCACCCGTGCAAATCCACGCCTGTTCTCATTCACTCCGATGCGAGAGCCGCGTGATAGGTCCAGGAACCAGCAACTCAAAACGAAGAACCCCCACGCCTGCCCAAGCGCGTGAGGGCGGGCGCGTTTTTGGTTGCTTCCCCTGCGCGGGCGGGCTTCTTAGCGGCCCTTTCGGACCCGCCTCAATTCACAGCCCCTACCCTGCATGTCAGACGCCGCCGCCAAGCCAGACCCCATCGCGCAAATGGAGAAGATCGTATCGCTCTGCAAGCGGCGCGGGTTCATCTACCAGAGCAGCGAGATCTACGGCGGCTGCGCGGGCGTGTGGGACTACGGCCCGCTGGGCGCGGAGCTGAAACGGAATCTGCGCGATGCCTGGTGGCGGTCCATGATGCGGGAGCGGGATGACATCCTGGGCCTGGACGCCAGCATCCTCATGCACCCGGACATCTGGAAGGCCAGCGGCCATGTGGCGACCTTTGCGGACCTGATGCGGGAGTGCTCCCTGACAAACAAGCGCGTGCGCGCGGACCATGTGGAGCCGCAGTCGGGCGTGGTGATGCACTTCAGCGGGGCGGAATCCCCCACGGGCTGGAAGCTGCCGCGCGCGTTCCAGGTTCTGATCAAGAAAGGCGAGCACATCGAGAGCTTTCGCAAACGGGTGCGCACGCTCATCGCCTCAAACGCGGGTGAGGCGGCGGGGAAGGCGGAGGACATCGTGCTGCTGGATGAGACGAAGGGGGAGGCGCTGGAGGGCAGCGTGGATTTCCATCCAGAGACGGGTGCGGGCCTGGGTGAATCACGCCCGTTTAACCTGATGCTGCGCACCTTCCTGGGTCCGACGGCATCGCTGGATGATCCGACGTATCTGCGCCCGGAGACGGCGCAGGCGATCTTTGCGCAGTTTAAGAATGTGGTGGACTCCTCGCGCATCAAGGTGCCCTTCGGCATCGGGCAGATCGGCAAGGCGTTCCGCAATGAGGTCACGCCGAAGAACTTCACTTTCCGCAGCCGCGAGTTTGAGCAGATGGAGCTGGAGTTCTTCATCAAGCCGGATGAGGCGGTGGAGATCGTGCATGGGACCGTGGCGGCGTGGGGCGAGGGCGCCGACCTCTCCGCGCCACAGGAGAACTGGGGCTGGGAGATGTGGCACCGCTACTGGGTGCAGGAGCGCACGCGCTTCTACGAGGGCATCGGCCTGGGAGATGTGCTCGAGTACTTCTGGCAGCCGGCCGGTGATCTGGCGCACTACGCGCGGGCATGTGTGGATATTCTCTGCCAGTTCCCTTTCGGGACGGAGGAGCTGGAAGGCATCGCCGCGCGGGGCGACTTTGATTTGAGCCAGCATCAGCAGCACAGCGGGAAGTCGCTGGAAGTTTTCGATGAGGAACTGAAGGCGGCGGCCGCAAAGCTGACCGAGGAGCAAAAGGAGTCGCTAATCCAGAAGCGCCTGGCGCAAGAGACGGCGAAGACGAAGGGCGAGCCGCTGCCCGAAGCGGACGTGCGCGCGTGGTTTGCGCGGTTGTTCAACGGCTTCTACCTCCCGCACGTCATCGAGCCCAGCGCCGGGCTGGACCGCATGGCGCTGGCCATCATCGCGAAGGCGTTTGACCAGTTCGACAAGACGGACGCGAAGGGGAAGGCGGAGACCTTCACCGTGCTGCGTTTTCATCCGCGCGTGGCGCCGGTGAAGTGCGGCATCTTCCCTCTGCTGAAGAACAAGCCCGAGCTCGTGGCGAAGGCGCGCGAAGTCCACGCGCTGCTCAAGCCGCACATGAACTGCTTTTACGATGAGAGCGCCGCCATCGGCCGGCGCTACGCGCGGCAGGACGAGATCGGCACGCCGTTCGGCATCACCATCGACTTTGAAACCTGCGGTGAGAAAGGCCCCGAGCTGCAGGACACCGTGACGCTGCGCCACCGCGACAGCGGGGAGCAGGAGCGCGTGAAGATCAGTGACCTGCTCGGCAAGCTCCTGCCCGCGATCCGGTAAGGGAGCCTCCGCCTTTTGGCTCCGCACGGGTTAAGCCGTTGAGCGAGGCCAGGCAGGGCTCCAGGCTCGGGCAATTCCTGGCTCTTTCCGCGCCGCTCTGCGCCCTGTGATTTTAGGCGTTGCGGTCATTGCTGGAGAAGCTCGACACGATGTCCGTCCGGGTCGACGACGACTGCTCGACGTCCCCACTCGGAATCCTTGGGTGGTGAAACGATGGCGGCGGGATAATCGCTGAGTGCAGCCATGGCGGCGTCGAGTGATGGCACGCTGAAGCCAATGCGAGTGCCTAGCGTGGACGGTCCGTTTGGGACCTGCGGATAAAGCTCGAACACACTGCTGCCGATCATTGCCGCCAAATGCGCCGGTCCACTGCCGTGCTGGTGACGAACGAACTGCAAACCCAGCCGCGAATAGAATTCAGCCGCCCGCAGCATGTCGGGAGAGCGCAGAACGATCAGGTTGAGTGCGATGTTGTTCAAAAGAGTGCGCGAGCGACGCCACCGCTTCGGATCAGGCGACGGCGAGCGGGAAGCATCGATGACACGACAGGTGCCACACGAGCCGTTGCCTGCATCCGGTTTGGTCGCCGTTGGTGGTCGTGATGCTCATTCCGGTAAAATCATGTCTCAGGGGGACTGGCCAGTTGTGATGTGCGACAAAAGGCCCTGATGGAATCCTCGTCCACCGATGAGATGTAGTCGTGAAAGTGGCTGAGATAGAGGGGAATCGTCCGAATCAACTCTGCAAACGGTATCCCCTCCGTTCTGATGCTCGGCGCATGCCATCGAGTCAGGGATGTGAAATCGTCAAGCCAGGCAGCGCCAAACACGGTGTATGGGATCTCCGGGAAGAACTCCTCAAATCGTTCGCCGTCGGTGCGCAGGTCCATCGTAATCTGGATGCTCCGCCACACCATCCCACTCTGCCCGTGCAGCTTTCGGTTCGGGTATCGACCACCGAGAGGCCACTTCGGGAGTGTGTAGCCATGCGCCTCGCTGAACGGCTCGACAACGCGGTCGATCTCACGGAGGTGCTCGGCAAGTAGCTCATAGTCTGCTTCGGTGTTCAGAGGCATCGCGATGGACTCCGTTGGTTCGGATAATAGTACGCTCACAAACAAAATGGTCGGTTTGTCACGGAGCTTGTTTATATCCGACATTCACTCTTTTGACCAGAAGCTGTCGAAGTTGTGTTTCCTGCCGCGCAGGAGGGGAGGGTGGCGGGTTGAGGTGCTTTTGAAGGCGGGTCACTCTGGGAGGGTCACGCGCGCGACTTCACTCTCGGGGCCGAGGCCGC
Organism: Verrucomicrobiaceae bacterium; assembly: GCA_031411695.1. GTDB lineage: Bacteria > Verrucomicrobiota > Verrucomicrobiia > Verrucomicrobiales > Verrucomicrobiaceae > JAIBCL01. The sequence goes on along the minus strand of JANOBO010000259.1, from coordinate 1,369 downwards.
GGGCGTTGCGGCCGCGGACGGTGAACTCGTGCGGGCCGGGCGTGAGATTGGCGAGTTCAAAGGTGCGCTTCTCGATTCCCTCGCCCACGCGATTGAGCGTCCCCGCGCCGGGCGCGCGCTCGAAGATGTCGAACGATGTCGCCCCCGTGGCGACGTAGTCCAGCCGGACGAGCGCGGGGCCGGGGCTCAGGGCGGCGGTGATCTCTGCCTTGCCGGGCCGCCGGGAGGAGGCTTCGACCGGGATGGCGTCGATGATCTCCCGCTGCGCACTGCCTTCGGCAAATTGGGACCGCCCCTGCGCCAGCGCGTCCTGGATCACCTCATCCATCACCCGCTCCTGGGTGTGCAGGTCCGCGGCTTTTTCCTGAAAAGCCTGGTCCGCCTCCGGCATGGCCTCGTGCGCTGCGCCGGCCACCGCGCGCAAGGCCTCAAAGCCCGCGAGGTCCAGTATCTCGGTGCCTTGTTTCACCGTGAAATCCGCCGCGGGCGTGCCCGCTTGTGGCAGCGTGCCCCACAGCGCGAGGGTGGCGTCCGCCCGCGCCAGGGTTTCTGGAAAGCTCTGGTCTTTGGATGGCAGCCGCGTCAGGCGCTCGGCCACATTGGGGTTCCGCCGGAAGGTGCTGCGGGCCTGCGCTGCAAAATCGATACACGCATCGTGCAGCATCTGGATGGCAAAGCGGCGGTCCGCGCGGGCGCTGTCCAGGTCCGTCTTGGCGGCGAGATAGGCCGTGCGCGGGGGGATGGAGTCAAGCAGCAGCGCATCGAGCGATGACAAAGTGGCACCGCCGGGCCGGAAAGACGCCACCTGTGCCATGGCAGCCCGGATGTAGCGCAGTTGCGTTAACGAAAAATCATAGGGTTTGAGCATGGCAGGATTGCGTTGAGGTCTATTGCCCAGCCAAACGGACCCCAGCATATGCGGAAAGGCGTACAGCTAGGCTGACCTCGAAGTTAGATGGGCATGGCTTTCGTCCCGATCGTTAATCCTTGATTCCAGAAACGTCAATTCTGACATCAGAAACGTCAAGTTTCATTTTTGAATACGTGCTTGTAAATTGATAATATTAGATCTGTCTTCAAGAATCATTGTACATGCGCCAAGAAGCATAGATAATGTATCCAGAACGAACGATATGAGTTTAAGATTCAAAGATTTTATATCCAGAACGATTAAAATCAAATAAAGAACAATTCTTGATTATTGATATTTCTTTCTGGGTTGCGTTTTTTCATTTCTGCATCCTATTTCTTCTTTTCTTTGTTTTATTTCTTGCTTTCTGATTATTATTTTTTTTTCTGAATGCTAGATCGTTCGATCTGAATGCTAGATCGTTCGATCTGAATGCTAGATCGTTTGATCTGAATGCTA
>JANOBO010000258.1:0-8238 GCA_031411695.1 Verrucomicrobiaceae bacterium | reverse complement strand
TTTTTATTCTTTGCTCCTCTAGTCTGATCCTCGACGCAAACGCAGCCGACACCTTGCTACACGGCCTGGCGAAAAAAGCTGCTGCGACTCTGTCACGCGGTTGCATCGTCACCGCCGAGCAGATGGGCGATGTCCCTCCGGTCTTTTCAATTGTCGGCCAGCAGGAACCGGCTGGCGTGCCTCCTGAAAAAGTGATCTTCGAGATCGGCTCGATCTCGAAGGTGTTCACCGGGATGCTGTTCGCGCATGCGGTGATCGAGAAGAAAGTGAAGCTCGACAGCACGTTGCGTGAGTTGATGGGACCAAAGCAAACCTTTGCCGACGCAAACGTCGCGGCCATCACGCTTGAGCAACTCGCCATTCACACGAGCGGACTGCCGCGCATTCCGGACGACCTGCTCGTCGGCGCCGATCCGGCGGACCCGTATGCGCACTACGATCGTGCCCGTCTCGATGCTTTTCTTGCCACAACGAAGCTCTCGCACGCGCCTCCGTTTCCATCCAGCTACTCGAATCTCGGCGTTGGTTTGCTCGGTGATTTGCTCGCACGATTGTATGCGAAGAGTTGGGAGGAACTCGTTGTGGAGCACATCGCGAAGCCGCTCGATCTGACGGACACGCGCGTGACTTTGACCGATGAACAAAAGACACGTCTCGCGCCGCCATATGCCGGAGACCAGCCGGCAAGGGCCTGGCATGACAAGGCATTGGCGGGGTCGGGCGCCTTGCGTTCGACTGCGGCGGATATGCTGAAGTTTGTGACGGCGCTGGGTCGTCCTGCTGCAACGCCGCTCAAAGAAATCCTCGAGCTGACCGAGCTGCCAAGAGGCGACGGACAGTATGGCCTTTGTCTGCCGATCTCGAAGTTCAAGGATCAGAACGGCTACTGGTATCAAGGCGGCACGGGCGGGTACACTTCGTGGATTTCCGTGAAGCCTGCCGCGTCACGGATGATCGTGATTCTCATCAACAATGCCGCGCTCTTGCCCGAAAATGTTCTCTCAGGGAAAGCTTCTGCGGCAACCGAGATGCAATCGCCAGCAAACCATGCGGCCACGTCGGCTGATCCCACGCTCGCTAATTTCGTCGGCGTGTATGACACCGGTGTGAAAGCTGGCAGCACAGACATTCACTACACCTTCGAAGCGCGCGGCTCCGATTTGTGGATGCAGGTCACGGGTCAGTCGTTCAACAAACTCAGCCGTCATCCAGCGACGAAGGATCGGTTTGAACTCAAAGCGGTGAACGCCGAGATTCAATTCACGCGCAAGAACGGCAAGGTGATCGCCACCACGCTCTTCCAAGCAGGACTGGAGATCAAAGCGAAGAAGCTGCCGGTCGAGAGCAAGACGAAGTGACCTGCGATCATGAACTCTTCATCCAGCAACACGCGAGTCGCGCTCGATCAACCGCTGCCACCGGATGTCATCGTCGGAATGACTTGGGGACCGTTTCGCTACCGCAAGTATCCCGTGTTCAGTTGGCCGTGGCTGAAAGGGGCGGACTGTTTTCGCCGCAGTTGTCATCGTTCTCTACGGATTCATGGCTGCCCTTGGCCATGTCGCCGCGAAGGCAACGTGGTTCGATAGCGATCAAATCGACAAGAACTGCGCCGCACGCGACTGCAACCCGACGGCCGCGAAGAACGGGCAGCTTCCAGCAATTGTTATGGGACATGAATTGATGCACGGCAGCACTCGACACATTTCATCGAATCAGATCCGCCGCGGAATGCCTCACAGATAACTCTCGATCGGCAGCGTGCCGTTTGAGGCGCAGATGAACATGGTGCCTTGCTTCGTGGTGCTCGGCTTCATGGTGACCTTTCCGCCCGCCGCCTCGATCAGCATGTGGCCGGCCGCGATGTCCCACAGGCTGATCTGCTCCTCGACGTACGCATCGAGCCTGCCGCACGCGATGTAGGCCATCGCCAGCGCGGCGCTGCCGAGCATCCGCGTCTTCCGCACGTCGTAGGCGATGCGTTTGTAGCGCTCGAAGCCGAGGTCCAGCGCCTCCTTGCTCTTGGAAAATCCGACGGTGACCACGGCGTGGGAGATCTCGCTGCGCTCACTCACGCGGATGGGCTTGCCATTCAGCGTCGGTGGCACGCCTTTCGCCACGGTCCACAGTTCATCCTGCATCGGATCGTAAATGACGCCGCACAGTGCCTCGTGCGTCACGCGGTTCCGCGCGGCGATGGACACGCAGAAATGCGGGATGCTGTAAAAGTAGTTCACCGTGCCGTCGATGGGATCCACGATCCACTCCACCTCGCCCTCGCCGCCCGCGTTTCCTTCCTCGCCGAGGATCTTGTGATCGGGAAACTCGGCCAGCAGGATGTCGGTGATCATCTGCTGGCAGCGCACATCGAGCTCGAGCTTGATGTCGTGCTTTTGCAGCTCATTGACGTGAAGCTCGGAGCCAAAGTTCTCGCGTTGAATTTTACCGGAGGCCTTGGCGGCTTTGATTGCGACTGTGAGTAGATCGTTCGTCATGGGTTCGTTTGTCCGGCGATCCGCTGCTCCACAAACCTCACGATCTCCTTCGCGAGCTCGGTCTTCGCCTTGCGTGAAAGCGGAATGCATCGGCCGCCGGGGAGGCAGAGGGTGACTTCGTTTTCATCGCTGTCAAACCCGGTTCCTGGCTTCGACACATCATTCGCCACGATCAGGTCGCACGCCTTGCGTTGCAGCTTCTTCTGCGCCTCCTGCAGCAGGTCCTGCGTCTCGGCAGCAAAGCCGACGAGGAATCCATCGAAGCCAAACTCGACACGCGCCGCGCCCAGAATGTCGGCGGTCTTCTCCATGGCCAGCGCGATGTGGTCCTCGTTCTTCTTGATCTTCTCCGGCGCGATCTCCGTCGGCCGGTAGTCGGCCACGGCGGCGGAGAAAATGGCGACGTCGTGCGCCTTGATCACCCCAGCCACGGCATCAAACATCTCTCGCGCCGTCTCCACGGGCACGAAGTTCACTCCAGCCGGGTGTGGAAGATAGGTGGGGCCGGAGATCAGCGTCACGGTATGGCCCGCTTCTTTTGCGGCGATCGCCAGCGCGTAGCCCATTTTGCCGGACGAGCGGTTTGTGATGTAGCGCACGGGATCGATGGGCTCCCGCGTGGGACCGGCGGTGATGAGGAAACGCATGGCAGGTTTCAGAAATCCGTGGTCACCGTGGGATTCAAGATCAGCTCGGCCGCCCTGAACACTTCCTCCACCGGTGCCAGCCTCCCCACGCCTTCGTATCCGCACGCCAGCATCCCTTCCGCTGGCTCGACGAAGTTCACGCCGCGCCCGTGCAGCTTCGCCACATTCTCCTGCGTCGCCGGATGCTCCCACATCTTCCCGTTCATCGCGGGGGCGATGAGGATCGGCGCGCGCGTGGCCAGCGCGATGGCGGTGAGCGCGTCACTTGCAAAACCATGCGCCATCGCCGCCAGGATGCTCGCCGTGGCCGGGGCGATGAGGAACAGATCCGCCTCGTCCGCGAGCTGGATGTGCCCCGGCTGCCAGCCTTCCTTCTCGGCAAAGAGATCCGTGATGACGGGATTCTTCGAGAGCACCTGCAGCGTGAGTGGCGTGACAAATTCCACCGCCTCCTTCGTCAGCACGCACGTCACCGCGTGGCCTGCCTTGGTGAGCAGGGACGCGAGGTCCGCCGCCTTGTAAGCCGCGATGGAGCCGGTGATGCCGAGTAGGATCCGAGACATGGCGGAGAACTAAATGCAATTCACCCGACTGACGAACGCTGATTTTCACCGCAATGACGCTGGACATCTCTGTCGGGGTTGGCTAGCCATTTGCTTCCTACTGAGGTGCCCCCATGCCGTCGCGTCTTCATCTGCCAGTGTGCGCCTCCGCCTTGCTCGCGGGGTCCAGCTTGTTTGCCGGCATCCCCGCGCCTGAGGGCGCTTCGGCGGAGTACGAGATCCGCCGCGCGGTTGTGGCGGAAAGCATCGAGCCGAAACCGCTGTGGTCGAATCCGCTGCCCGCGCCCGAGTTTCAGCCGTTTGAGGATGATGTCAGCGAGCATTTGCGAAACACCTTCACCAAGATCCCGCAACTGCCGATCGTCTATCACGCCGTCATCGCCGATGACCCGGACTGGCTGAGCGAGCTGCTGGCGCAAGGCATGTCGCCCAACGAAAGCACCGCAGGCAATGACACACCGCTGTGCGCCGCAGCCCGCCTCGGCAGGCTGGAGTGCGCGCGCGTTTTGCTTCTCGGGGGAGCGGACCCGAATCTTCCGGGCGCCGGAGGTCAGCCCCCGCTGGTGCTCGCCTCGCTGCGCCGGCCGGATGCGATGATCGACACGCTTCTCGTCTCCGGCGCGGATCCGAACGCGAGGTTTGCCTCGCCGGTGGATGCGAAGGTGCTGGAGATGGCCCCGTTTAAGGACCTGCGTTATCACCTCGAGCAGGATCGCGGCGTCACACCACTCATGGCCTGCGCCTCGCGCGGTGATGTGGAAGGCGTGGTGGCGCTCATGCGGCACGGCGCGAAGACATCCATCTGCACCACCCGGCATCACCGCTATCCGATCAACTTCGCCGCGGCGCAGCGCTACATCTTCCTCATGCGCGTGCTGCTGGGCCGCCCTCCAGACGCCGAGCCGGACGTGCTCATCACCGTCGATCTCTCCGCGCAGCGCGCGTACCTCAGCAAGGATGGCGCGGTGGTGGTGCAGACGAAAATCTCCACCGGGCGCGATGGCTATGCCACGCCCGCAGGCCGCTACGTCATCACTGACAAGCACGTCAATCACACCAGCACGCTCTATCACGTCGCCATGCCTTGGTTCATGCGGCTGAACTGCAGCGCCATCGGCCTGCACAGCGGCTATGTCACCGGCAGCCCCGCATCCCACGGCTGCATCCGCCTGCCCTCGGCCATGGCAAGAAAATTCTTCACGCTCACCAAAGTCGGCGATGAAGTGCAGATCGTGCATTGAGGCGGAGGGCACTGTTGGAACAGTGCCGGTCCGTTGGTCATTTCCCCTCCCATAATTGCTCCACGCAGATCCTCGACCACGTCTCCAGGCTGTCGCGTTGCGTGTGCAGCTCCGCCAGCGGCACGAAGCGGATGTCTTGGATCGCGTCCTCGTTGGAGGTCACCTCCGTGCCGTCGAGGTCAAACACATGCACCACGCCGAGGTGAACGCTGCCCACTTCGTTTGAGTCATCGTTGATCAGGCCGATCACCCGCTGCGTGTGACCGCTCGTGATCACCAGTTCCTCCGCCAACTCGCGCTCGACGCCATTGAAGTACATCGTCTTCCCCAGCGAGTCCTGCCCCTGATCCACCGGATTGATGTGCCCGCCGATGCCGATGCTGCGCTTCGCCACCAGCCTCTTCTCGCCAGACGATCCTCCGCGGGTGTAAACCAGATAGCGCCCCGCGTGGTGAAACACCGTGTATGGGATCAACTGCTTATGCGTCGGGTCCACCTCCGCCGCCGCGCGGTCCATGAACGCATTGTTCTCCGGATCCAGGAACGCGGCCAGATACCGGTCCGCATCGCCGCAGAACCCCTGAAAACTGCCGAGTGAATCGAAGAGCGCGCGCTTGATGACCAATACTTGTTCCATCCGCCGACAGACCGCAGAATCCCAAGGCGGTCAAGAATCATTCACGTCCGCACCGCGACGATTCAGATCGACACACTCGGGGCAAGTGCCCGCTCATCGCAAGTTCGTTGCGAAAAAGTTAGCCGAGACGAAAGCCCCTCACCCCAGCTCATTCCCTTCGGTGACTCAGGGCTGCGCAGCCCCGGGGGAGAAGGAGCAAGAAGGCGCTACCGCGCCGGACTGCGACAAAGTCTTTGAGCCAGGGGTGCAGTTTCAGATTCGAGCGGCAGCTCGTCAGGTCCCTCACCCTTCGGGAGAGGGCTGGGGTGAGGGGGCGTTCGCAGACAGAAGACCTGACCACCGTTGATGATGATCGCTCATCCGCACGGCGCAAACCGCTTCGCTCATTTCGCGAACCATCCCTTTGCGAGAGGATCGTTGCTGAAGAAATCCAGAAGCAGCTTCGACACCTTCTCACGACCGCTGTCGCTGGGATGCGTGCCGTCTTTGGCGAAGTCCCCCGGCAGCCATTTCAATTCATCGAACTTGCGGCCCTTCGCGCCCTCCGCCCAAAGATAGGGGCCCCACAGCAGGAGCGGCGCCTTGCCTTCCGCGAGCGCGGCGTCACCATTCGCCTGCGCTTGAATGAGATGGCGCACAGCAAAGCCACCCTCGTACGCATAGGGTTCCGGATTCAGCCCGCTGCTCGCATTGCCCGCCCAGATCCGGCTGCCGAGATACGCGATGCGCAGATTCGGAAACTTGGCCTTCGCGTTTTGCAGCACGCGGAGGGTGTCTGACTCGAGCTTCGCGAGATGTTCCTTCATCGGGCCGGAGGGGCCTTTGTTTGCCAGCTTCACCCACGCCACCTGCACCTGCGCCGGCGTGATCTTTGCACTCGCGATCCGCTTCATCGCCTCCTCCCATGTGCGGGCGCCGGGGTCCACCCACTCCGCCATCGCCTGGCCGCCTTGCGCGCAATCGATGATCGTCACCTTGTCCGACTTTTGCGGCGCTCCGTCGGCGTTGCGCTTGAACGTGGAGAACTCCATCGTCGCATTCGACATGCTGATGGAGACAAACGCGATGCGGCCTTCCGCCGATGGCTTCCCTTCGGCATCGAGCGGCTTGATTTGTGCGAGCGCTGCCTCGGCGGAATTCCGCAGCGCATCGGATGGCTCATTGCTGCCGCTGCCGTAGAGCCCGCCGTCTTCGCCTTCGTACCGATCTGATGCAGCCATGTCGCACAGGGGCGTCAGATGCTCCGGTGCCTTTCGTTGCGGCCCTGCTCCGGTGCTGCCACCGCGGCCACGCTTGGCGCGCTCTGCTTTCGCGCGCTCCACGTAGGCCCTCTCTTCTTCGGTGATGCTGCCGCCTTTCTTCTGGCGTTCGAAGATCGCGCGCGCCTTGTCAAAATCGACCGGCTCCGGCTTTGAGTCCGCGCGCAACAGTCCGGCGCAGGTGATGACGAGGGCGACGAGGAGAGGAAGTGGCTTCATGGCTGGGGCTCTTTAACTCCCCAGCCGCGAAAAAGGTGCGCTACTTCTCCATCCGCACCGGGACGCCCGTCCGCGCATCCGTCAGCTTCGCGTCGCGGATCACCACGCCGCCGTTCACGATCACGTCGGTGAAGCCTTCCGCAAAATGGTGCGGATCGTCAAAGGTGGAGGGATCACTCACCTTCGCGGCGTCAAAGATGACGATGTCCGCGCACGCGCCCGGCTTGATCACGCCGCGGTCCTTCAAATGAAAAGTGCTGGCTGGCAGCGAGGTCATGCGCCGGATCGCATCCTCGAGCGCGAGCACCTTTTCCTCCCGCACGTAGCGGCCCAGCACGCGCGCGTTGTTGCCGTAGCTGCGCGGGTGCGGCACATCTTCACCGAGGCGGCGCGGCCCGCCGTCACTGGCGATCATCGTCAGCGGGTGGCGCAGGAAGGCGCGCAGGTCGTCCTCGTTCATACCGTGGAAGACGGCGCTGCCACCGCCGCGCGCCTCGATGTCGAGGATCAGCTCGATTTGATCCGCGAGGCTGTCGGACCCGCGCACAATCCTCGCGGCTTCCGGGATCGGCTTGCCATTGAGCCGTGGGTCGGCCTTGAACCTCGCGATCACCGCATACCTGTAGTCACTGCGGCCCTGGCGCTCACGCCCTGCGTTCATCTCCGCGATGATCTCCGCCTTCTTCGCGGGGTCCGCCACTCGTGCGATGAAGTCCTCCCGCTTCCCCTCGCGCGCGGCGTCCGGGATGAGCTGCGAGAGCCCCGTGCTCGATGCGGTGTAAGCGTACGCGTCATGCGTGATCTTCAATCCATCGGCGCGCGCCTTGTCCAGCACGGCCAGGACATCGGCGGCCTTGCCCCACGCGGTCGGGCCGCTCAGCTTGATGTGGGATACCTCCGCGCGGATGTTTGCCTCGCGCGCGATGCGGATCAGCTCATCCAGCGCGGAGAAAATCTTGACCGTCTCCGCCCGCATGTGGCTGACGTAGATGCCGTCGTGCGCGGCCGCCGCCTTCGCCAGCTCGATGATCTCGTCCGTCTTTGCAAACGAACCCGGCACGTAGATCAGGCCCGTGCTCAGTCCGACCGCTCCATCGATCATCGCCTCGTCCACCATCGCCTTCATCGCCGCGAGCTGCTCCGCATCCGGCGCGCGGATGAAGCTGCCGCCCATCGC
>JANOBO010000257.1:0-22385 GCA_031411695.1 Verrucomicrobiaceae bacterium | reverse complement strand
GTTGTTAATCGATGTGGTTTGTTAGCAAAAAGGGGGTCCCCCCCGGGGGTTTGCACTCTTAAAACCGCCCGGCCGGCAACCCCGGGGGTGCCACCACTTTCAAATCGTCATCGCCGAGTAGCCGCCATCGACGACCATCTCGTGGCCGGTGATGAATGAGCCGCCGTCGCCGGCGAGCAGCAGCGCGGCGGCGACGAGTTCCTTGGCCTCGCCGAAGCGGTTCATCGGTGTGTGCGCCATGATCTTGGCGATGCGCTCGGGCACGAGCACTTTCTTGTTTTGCTCCGCCGGGAAGAAGCCGGGCACCAGCGTGTTCACGCGGATGCCGAGCGGAGCCCACTCGCGCGCGAGATTCTTCGAGAGGTTATGCACAGCGCCTTTGCTCATGGAGTAGGTGAACACGCGTGAGAGCGGCGTCAGGCCTGACATGGAGCCGAGGTTGATGATCGAGGCAGGTATCTTTTCGTCCACGAAGTACTTGCCGAACACCTGACAGGCGAGGAACACGGCCTTCGTGTTGATGTTCATGATCCGGTCGTATTCCTCCTCGGGGATGTCGAGAAAAGGTGTCGGCGAATTCACACCCGCGCCATTCACCAGAATGGAGCAGCCGCCCGAGCGCTCGATGACCTGGTCGAGCAGCAGTTGCAGGTCCGCCTTGTGGCTGGCATCCGCCGTGACGAAGTAGCCGCGCCCGCCCGCCGAGTGGATCGCATCGAGCCGCTTCTCGGCTTTGGCGGCATCACGCCCGACGAGCACCACCTCCGCGCCAGCCGAGGCAAAGCCCTCCGCCACCGCGCCGCAGAGTTCGCCTGTGCCGCCGATGACGACGGCTGTTTTTTCCTGGAGTGAGAAGAGTTCGAAGATGGAAGACATGGGATGTGAATGACGAATGACGAATGACGAATGACGAATGACGAATGACGAATGACGAATGACGAATGACGAATGACGAATGACGAATGACGAAGCGGGGGCGCGGTGATTTATGGCGAAGGTCGGGCGGATGTCGAACGGGAGATTTGGATCGGCGTCAAGTGCGGAGCGCGCCGCAGGAAGGTCAGCAACATACCGGAGGAGGCCGCGAGAGTGATCCATGGGAACAACCAGCCGTAGCGAGTGAAAAAAGTGAGTTGTGCGTGGGAACGATGGCTCCGTTGAGCACACCTGACGTCATGGGTTCAATCGACGCGCGGACGCGGCCGGATGAGTCGATGATCTGCGACACGCCGGACGTGCCGACGACTGCAATCCATCGCCCGTTTTCGGCGGCCCGCAGTCTGAAGAGCTGTGCGTGCTGAAGGTGCTGCTTCAGCGTCCAGAGTTGCGCATCCATCATCGGAACGAGGAAAAATATCGCGCCATCCGTCGTCATCCTGCGGACCACATCTTGGAAGTCGCAGTCGAAGCAAACGGGAGTGCCTATTTTCCCGAACGGCGTGTTCACCGCAGCGGCCATCGTGCCCTGAGTGCCGTCGTTGAAGAAATGCACGGTGTGTTGTTTGTGATGCTCGCCGAGCGCGCCTGATCCATCAAAGGTGAGCGCCGTGTTCCGCCAAATTCCATTTGAGGTGTGCGTTTGCGTTCCGACGACCATCACCACCTTCCTCGCCTTTGCGAAATCCATAAGCTTCGCGAAAAGAAAGGTGTTCTTCCGCAGATCGAAAGGGAGAGCGTACTCCGGCCAGATGATTATTCGTGCCTCCTCCGATGCGGACTCCGAGAGCTTCAGGTAGTGATCCGGCGACCCTTCCTCCGCTTGTATTCCCGCGAGCAGAAAGCCCGGAGCCTCTGCGACGTTCGTTGTCGCGATGAATGGAGATACGAACACAAACGCGATCATCGCCACGCCGCATAGCCTCGTTTGATGCCGACCATGAACCACCATCGCCCCGCCGAGCGCCACGATGAAGCCGATCCCATAGGTGCCCACCATCGGATGGAGGAAGTTCGGCGCGACAGCCGAGCCGATGGAAAGCCACGGAAACTTGAGACAGAACACCTCACCGCGGATAAATTCGGTGGATCCCCACACGACCGCAATAAAACACGCGAGCCGGCCTCCGCTCCACCCGCGTTTCTGTGCCTTCGCGCACGCTCCCGCGAACAGCGCGGGGAAGATCGCGAGGATGGCAAACAGCGCGAGGCACGGCACGCCGAAGATGTTCCAGAACCAAGACAGGCCGGTTCCGAAAACGATGAGCCCCCACACAAAGCCGGCCGCGCGCGCCCAAGGCGGGTCAAGGCGGATCAGCGCCGCGAGCAACGCGGGCCACACAATCGCCAGGAGCCATGGCTGTGCGAATGGAGGGAAGGCCAGTGGATACGCCAGCGCCGAGAAGGCGATGAGTGCCATGCGCGCTGAGGTGTTCATGCGGGTGAGTGAGCGGGCATTTTCAGCATTCAACACAGAGCGCTGCCATGCGTCGCGATGCGAAAACGCGCGTTGCTTGACACCCGCTCCGCGCGCGAGTTGCATGACCGCATGAGTTGGAGCCACCTTTTCTTCTTTCTCGCGGGATTCATCGTGGGTCTGGCGACTTGGCTGCTGTGGAAAGCGCTTCGCTTTGCAGCAGACGTGAAGGAGGCGCGGCACGCGCTCGCCAGTTATGTGTATCCAGATTGCGATGATGCGGACGCGGAGGCGAAGAAGGCCATTGAGCGCTGCAAAAGGCGGATGCGCTGGACGCGAAATCCAAATCCCCAATGGATCGCGCCGCTTGTGGATCAGGTGCCGCTGCTCGTGCGCGAGATCGCGGCGATTTACCATCCCGGCCATCAGGAGGCATTGCTCGCGCCGGGGCTCAGCCAGTTCACCCGGGCCATTCACCTTGCGGCGATGGACCTCGCCGACTTTCTGCAAACGCGCGCGGTGGGGCGGCTCGTCGATGTGAGTGCCAGCACCGCTCTGCGCACCTGGGAAATGACGCACAAGATCGCGCGGCACGAGACGGTGCAATCGATGAACCGCGTGTACAAATGGATGCTGCCCGTGTGGCAGGTGGTGCGCTACAAATCACCCGTTGTGTGGGCCGGCATGGCCGTTTCAAACATCGCCGCGCGCACGCTGCAGCCCGCTGTGGTGGACATCATCGCCAAGCGCGCCATCGACCTTTACAGCGGCCGCCTAGGGACCGGCGCGGCGACGGCTGACGCGCGGACCACCATGAGCGCGGCGGACGGGGACTGAGATCACACCCTCTGCCGTGCTTCAGTAAAAGGGCCAGCCTTTTACTGAAGGCGGCCCGAGGGACTCCTGCTCGTATTCACCGCGTCGGCCTGCTGACTGCAAGGTTCGCAGTGTTTCATGAGAGTCGCTCATCATTGCGTCGGTGAGGAGACGCTCAAGGGTCAATCTCTCGGTGCGAGTGAGGGGTGCCGATTGCTGCTTGTCACGGAGGTGCATATGAAATGGCAGCACCGGACGTGTGGCCGCCTGGCGCAGCTTTTGCAGGATGTGCCAGCCTGCGGGATCAGTGTCTCCGAAATGGTGATGCGGCAGCTCGGGCGGCAGTTTTTCGAGAAGGCAGCGCACGGCTTGCGTCGGGAATGACGTGGCGATGATCAGCGTGGTGCGACGCGCATCAGCGCGGGAGAGCTGGAGAAATGTGGTCTTGCTATTCTCGACGCTCAGCAATCGTTCCGCCGTGGTGGTGATGCGCACGGCGCGTTCGATCTCCGCCACGGGCAGTGTGGACTCAAAGCGTAGCGTGTCGGTGACATGCGTGGTGCCATCCGCAAAGTGCAGCGTGAGCGGGCCGCTGAAATGCAGAATGCTGTTGCTCGTCTGAATGCCGATGGACTCCAGTGGAGTTTCGCGACCGAAGAGCTGCTCCAGCGCGCGTTCGATGAAGCTTTGCTGCGATTCGAGATGCTTCGAATCGTGACCGAGCTGAGTGCTCGCATCGCGAATTAGCGTGCCCTCCGGCCAGTCGCGACTGGTGAGATGAAACAACAGACGCAGAAGCTCATCGACACGACTTGCCTCCAGCCAGCGGAATGGCTCGACGACGCGTGGAATTCCAAACTTGGTTTTCAATCGACCGCAAAACTCCGACCAGACATCAGGCAGCAGCGGATGCGATTGAGCGGCCCACCAATCTACGACCGCGAGTGTCTTCGATTGCGCTTCTGCGCCGGTTTGACTGCCGAACTGACCGTGCAGCCACGCCTCTGACTCAAGCGGCACTTCGATCTTGTCGATGAAGCGAGGCTTGGTTTTGAATGGGATCAACTTGAGTGGCGAGTTTTCCGCCTCCCGTTGCGCGGCCTGACGATCCTCCGCCGACTTCACATCGGCGTCATCGAGCAATCCTTCCCAGTCTCGACGAAAAGGGCGCACCGCAGCCGTCACACGCCGTTTCCGGGCGGACATCCATTGCTCGTGAAGCGTTTGCAGCCAGCGCATGGCTCATCGTGCCGAAGAACGAGCGGCGGACAAGCTCGCGAAGTACAGTAGCCATCTTGCTCCGCAAGATGAGCTTTGTGCTGCCGCAGAATAATAGTGCGCTCGAAGTTTGGAAGTCTTACCCGCCAGCGGAAGCACAATGCTCCTCTCGCGGAGCGAGAGGGCTACTTTGCTCCGCCCATTCGCTCACTCCATCAACTCGGCCAGCCTTGATCCCTCGACGCGCACGACCCAGTTCTCGATGTCCTTCACCTGCTCGGTTTCCTCGTCGTAGCTGCGCTCGACGCGGCACTGCACGACGGTGTCGGCGTGCTGGAACATCGTCGGCAGGCGGTCTTCGGGGAAGGCCATGATGAGCTGGAGGCCGAAGTTGCGAGCCATAGCCAGGCAGTCATCGATGCGGTCGCCGCTGAGTTTGCTGAAGGCTTCGTCCATCACGACGAGGCCGAGATTCCGCTGCGCATCGCGGCGACCAAGGTCATACACGCGACGGAAGGCGGCGAGGGTGGCGACGAAGAACGGCGCTTGGTTCTCGCCGCCGCTCTGTTTCTTCGCGCTCTTGTTCAGGCTGATCGCGGCGGCATCGCCACGGCCTGCTGGCTTCGCCTCGATGTCCCAGTGATGGTAGTAACGGTAGTCGAGCGCGCGCTGGTGGCGTTTGTCCTCGGGATTGTCGGCGGCGTCGATGGCGGCCATGAGTTCGGCCTTTGCTCGCTCGATGTCCTCGCGACCGGCGGCATTGAAAAGCTCCATCTCGGCTCCGGTCGGCAGGCCTTTATCGACGAGGGTCCAAATCGCGGTGTGCGCTTTGTCGGCGCGGCTCGTGAGCTGGTAACGCCAGCCGCCGATCTCGTGATCCATCGCGCGGTTCAGCTCGCGCTTCGTGCGGTCAGCCTCGCTGAGTTTCTCGCGCAAAACGTCGAGCACTTGATGCTGCAAGCGGTCTTCCCATTGCCGTTTCGCCTCCTCCGCCTCACCCCGATATCGCTCCAACTCGTGTGTTTCCAGTTCGATGCGACGGTCATCGAAAGCCTTGTTATCCTCTTCATTTGGATCAAGGGCGTCCTCCGCATCTTTGTGTGCGCTGACAAGCTCGCGGCGCTGCTCATCGCGCAGGCGGCGGGCTTCTTGAGCGTGGGCTTCGAACTGCACGGCCAGCGTGGCGGCCATCTCGATGGACTTGCGCCAGGACGTGGACTTCTGCCGTTCGGCGGCGATGCGCTCGCTGATCTCGGCATCGGAAATGCCGTTCACGAGCGCGCGAGATGTCTGCCGCGCGATGTGAGTTTGCTCTTCCAGAAAAACATCCTCGCTGATGGCTTCTTCGAGCCGTGCTTGCTCGACGGCAAATGCCGTGATGGCCGTCTTGAGGCTGCCGATGCGCTCGTGGATGCCTTCCAGCGTCGCGTTCTGCACACGCAGGTTTTCCATGGCCTTCACGTTGTCCGGCGTAGCCAGCAGTTCCCAAGTGGCCTGAAGCTCGCCGAGTTCCTTGCGCAGCTTTGGCAAAAAATGAACCTCGTCGCCGCCCTCGGGCACGGAGAAGTGATCGAGCCGCCACTCGCGGCCACGATTAATGAAGGCGCGCAGGTCTTCGCAATCGCGCCGCACTTCCTCTATCACGGCTTCGGTGTCGCGCAGTTCACCTTCGCGCAGGTCGCGGAGCCGGCGCAGGCCTTCCGCGCCGAGAGTAAACTCTTTTTCCGGCGTGAGCTTGATGCGACGCGGTGGGTCTTTGAGCCAGCCATCGAGCGACAACGCGCGTTCGTGTTTGTCGAGTTGCGACGCTTTGTTCACGGCCACGATGCCGCCGAGGAGATGATCGAGAAAACGGCCCGCCGTCTCGTGCTTCGTCTCCAGCATGTCGCGCAGTGATCCTTTTTCGACTTTGGTCACAGCAGCTTTGCGAACTTCGTCAGGATGAATCAGAGGCTCGGCTGGATTCGGATTTTGCTGCGCCTGATCCCACGCCGCGCGGAAGTCCTCTGGCAAAATCGCACGTCGATGAACACCGAGCATCGCTTCCAGCAGCGGCCACCATTTCTCGGCCGCGGGCTTCACCTCGACCACACGACCCAGCGCCACCGCCTTCTGGCCGCGCGCTAGCAATGCGTTCAGAAGGGGCGCAGGTGAGGCCTGCCCCTGGCGCAGGTGACCGAGATCTTTTTGCAGCGCGGCTTTTCGTGCCTCATGCTCGGCGAGTCGTGCTTCGACGGGACGCAGTTGCTCCATCGCCTCGTCTCGCAATTGAATGTAAACGGCCGGCATCTCGCGCGCCGCGGCCAGCGCCCGATTCTCATCAGCGCGCTTCATTCCAGAAATGCCGGCGGAGGCGCTTTCCAGAACATTGAGACCAAGCCGCGATGCGTGGAGCGTCCAGTCCTGCCAGCGACGCAGATGATTGCGCAAAACCTCGCGCAGGCTGGTGGCGGCGGAATCGAGTCGGGCGATCTCTTTATCCAGTTCGCGACGACGGCTGTCGTTCTCCTTGAGCTTAAACTTGTTGTCACCGAGCGCGGCTTCCGCTGCCGACACGGCATGGCGCAGTCGTTCGCGTTCCTCGATGGCCTGCTCGTGCGCTTCCACGTTGTCGGCGTGCTCGGCGCGGCGGTCTTCGAGCGTGGTGCGGCGGCGGTTCAGATTCTCCTGCGCTTCCTCGTGCTTCAAAGCCTCGCTGAGATGCGCGTAGAGCGCGGACTCGCGCTTTGATGTGATCCAGTCTTGGTGGTGCGTGGAGATGCGCTTCAGCCGCTCGAGCTGGTCATACATTTTCTCCAACCGCTCCTGCGCGCGACGATGCGCATCGACGCTGGCTTTTACCGCCTTCACGTCGGG
This sequence comes from Verrucomicrobiaceae bacterium, assembly GCA_031411695.1. Classification (GTDB taxonomy): domain Bacteria; phylum Verrucomicrobiota; class Verrucomicrobiia; order Verrucomicrobiales; family Verrucomicrobiaceae; genus JAIBCL01. Next base: position 15,142 of record JANOBO010000257.1, on the reverse strand, counting down.
CATGCCGGGCTCGAGGAGGAAATCGCGTACGAATTTCTCGAAATTGCTCTCTGGCTCGAACGCCATCGCGCGGGGGAGCGTCTTGCCCATTTGCTCAGGATCGAAGCCGAGATGACTGCGCATCGCCATCTCATCGAGATAGGCCTTCTGGCGATCCCACACATCGCCGTCGAGTTCGCGCCTCACGCGCGTGCGGAACTCGTCTTCGGGCATGAACTGCATCGCTTGCGGCCCGGCTTCGTTGTTGAGGAAATCCTGCCACGCGAGACGGCGACCCGCGCGAAACCAGATTGTTGAAGGCTTTGCGGTCGGGCCTTCATACTCGATGCGCGCGCCCCACGTCTCGCGGCGTGGTTCGGTTTCGCCCGGCTTCATCGGCCAGGTGAACTCCAGTCCGGCGATCGTGACGCTGCTCGGTCGCAGGTAGCGCTCCGCACCATCGCGACCGACGGTGTTTGTGTCGCAAAGACAGTAGCCACGCAATGAGCGACCGCTGCCAGCACCGGCGGCTGCTTTGTTGAAACGGCTCTGCTGCTCGCCGAGCAAGACGAACTGAATCAAGTCGAGCAGCGCACTCTTGCCGCTGCCATTCGCGCCCGTGATGAGCGTGAGACCGGAAACGTCGATGAACTGCCGGTAGCCATACCAGTTCACCGCGAGGATGCGGCTCAAGGTGATGCGCGAATGACTCATGCGGACACCTCCTCGGCATCTGCACCATCCTTCGGCGGCTGAAACTGCTCCACGCGCGCCTGCCAGGTCGCGATGTCATCAAAGGGAATCACTCGCGCGAGAGTCGGCAGGATCTCGATCTGCATCTCGCCCGCCTGTGTCATGCCCTCGGGCTTCAGCGTGCGGATAAGGCGATGACGGCGCAATCGCACGAGGCAGGACTCGATCTGCGATTTCTCCGGCGTGGCGATCTTGTCGAAATACACTTTCAGCGCGGCCCAGAGCTGATCGACGGTGACAATCACGGCCTCCTGGCTGCCGGTGCTGATTTCATCATCGTAAAGCCGCCACAGTGCCAACAGCGCGAGCGTCTCGTCCTTGTCGAAGCGACCGAGCAGCAAACACGACTCCGTGCGCGGTCTTGCCTGGAGCAGCGAGTGTTCTTCATCGACGATCAATTCCAACGCCAGCGGCGCGAGGTAGTCCTCCACATGCGAGCGGTAGTGATCGCGCGCCAGCAGATACAATTCCCGACCGCCGCCCTCATCACCGAGCAACACGCCGCGGCCGAGCAACTCCGCCAGCACCTCGCGCAGCGCGGCGCGGTCGCTGTCCGGGACATCACTCCAAAAGGAGCGCGGCCAGAGAGGATCGGAGGTGGAGACAGACATGGGGGCGGCGACGATGGCGTGGTGCGGTGTTTGCTCAAGCCTCTCTTGTGATCGCAAACCGCTCCACGCGATATCCGGCGAGTTCGTCGTATTCCAGAACGTGCGGTTCGAGGCCGTTTCGGCGGCGCAGGCCATCGACGCTCCAGCGGACGCGTTTGCCGGCCAGGGCGGGTGCGTGTTCGTAAGCGACGACGGCGAGGAGATCGAGCAGGTCGTCGGTGGTTTCCAAAGTGATGTCCTCGGTGCTCGTGGCGCGGCCTTTGGCGGGCAGGAGCTTGGCGACGAGTCGTGCGGCGCGTTGCGGTGTGAGGGCCAGGCGCTGGCGTTCCTTCCAGGCGGCGAGCACGTCATCCTCGCTTTGTCTTGAGGTGCCGCTCTCGCCGAACGTGAGGTCGACCGGCGACTTGGTGCGGCGCGGTTTGTAAAGCGACTCGGTGCCGTAGAAGAAACGCGCCTCGACACAGCGTGGCCCAAAGTCGGCGGGCTGGCCTGCAAACTCCGAGAAGCGCCCGCCAGCGCGCGCGGTGTTGATGGCATCGCAGTAGGCTTTGACCAGTTCGGGACGACGGCCTCGAAGCTCGGTTTGATAACGATACCGCTGCTGGCTGAGACGATTGAAAGCGGCCATGCGCAGGTCGATGGCCTCTGCGCGGCGCTTCAGGCCGCCGAGATCGCGTTCGAGCTTCGTGAGCATGGTCAAGGCGAGGTCATAGGACTCTGTGCTGTCGTAGCCGCAGTGCTCGCGCAGGCCTTCGGCGAGACGCTCGCGCATGAGCGGATCGTCGTGACGCTCGGAGATGGCGCTGCGGGCGTTTTCGATGCGCGTGAGCAATCCACCGCGACGCAGCGCATCGTAACAGACCATGTGCTGCCCCTGGCCAAACTCCTCGTAGAGCAGGTTCAGCGTGTCGGCCGCAGTGGCGGTTTGTCTTTGCCGCTGCTCGAAGCTGGTGACGATTTTTTCGACGGCGTGGAGTTGCTCGATCGCGCGCTCCAGACGCTGCGAGAGATCGGTGATGGTCGAGCGGAGTTGGTCGGGCTCATTCACCTGCGGATCGAGCACACCGCGCTCCTCCAGCGTCTGGCAAAGACCGCGCAGAGTGTCGGCGAAAGTTTTCAGCTCGGCCACGCGATCCTCGGCGAGGTCACGCAACATGCGCATGAGCGGACGCAGTCCAGGCGTGATGACCGCCCAGCGCTCATGCAGTCCCAGCGTCTGATCCTCCAGCCAGCCAGCGGCGATGAGGCGATTGAAAAACTGTCCCGCACGCTGCCGTGCATCGCGCAGTGCAGCGCCTTCGTCCTCCGCGAGCAACGAGAGCGGATGCCGCGCGATGACTTCCTTGATGATCTCAGTCGTCTCGCGTTGCGAGAGCCTGCCTGCCTCGCCCGCTTCCTCGATGAGCCTGTCCGCGCAGTCCACGTACACCGGCGCCGAAGGCCGGGCCAGCGGGCGGAAAAAATCCGCCGAGACGCTGCGACTGAGACGGGCGCTGAGGAGAGGGCCGTTCATTTGATCCCTCGCGTTTTGGCCTAGACGACCAGCGTCTGATCGCGGGAGGGACCGATGCCGACGAGGCTGATTTTGACTCCAGACAGTTCGGCGATGCGGTCGAGGTACTTTTTCGCGAGCGCGGGGAGGTCGGCGTAGCGGGTGGTGGCGCTGAGGTCTTGCTTCCAGCCTTGGTGCTCTTCGTACACGGGCTCGCAGGCTTCGAGGTCGGCGGCGGTGGCTGGCGGGTAATTGAGAGTTTCGCCGCGCAGTTTGTAGGAGGTGCAGAGGCGGATGGTGTCGAGTCCGTCGAGTCCGTCGAGATTCGTGATGGCGAGTTCATCCGCGCCATTGATCATGACGGCGTAACGCACGAGCACCGTGTCGAGCCAGCCACAGCGGCGCGCGCGACCTGTGGTGGCACCGTATTCGCGGCCCATGTTATGCAGCATGTCGCCGATGGCTTCGTTTTCCGTGACGAAGGGACCGGAGCCGACTCGTGTGGTGTAGGCCTTGGTGACGGCGACGACCTTGTCGATCATGCGCGGCGGCACGCCGGAGCCGGTGCAGGCGCCGCCGGAGGTGGTGCTCGATGAGGTGACGAAGGGGTAAGTGCCGTGGTCGATGTCGAGGTAGGTGCCCTGCGCGCCTTCGAAGAGCATGTTTTTTCCGGCGCGGATGGCTTCGTGCAAAAAGACGGCGGTGTTGCGGACGAAGGGCGCGAGGACGGCGGCGGCTTCGAGGACTTCCTTCACGGTGTCCTCGACGGAGAGTTCGGCGACGCCGGCATGGGCGAGGGTTTGATTGTGCCACTTGATGCGCTCGGTGAGTTCGGCTGTGAGCACATCTGGCTGCTTCATGAGAACGCAGCGCAGGCCGCCGCGCTCCACTTTATCGGCGTAGGCGGGACCGATGCCGCGGCCTGTGGTGCCGATCTTTTTGTCGCCAAGGCGAGCCTCGCGCGCTAGGTCGAGCGCCTTATGGTACGGCAGCACGAGGTGGGCCGTCTCGCTGATGAGGAGGTTCGATGGATCAATTGTCACTCCCTGGCCGCGCAGCTTGTTCATTTCTTGAATGAGGCCGAGCGGGTCCAAGACGACGCCATTGCCGATCACGCACATTTTGCCGTCCCAAAGAATGCCGGAGGGGATGAGGTGCAGGATGTACTTTGTACCCGCATTGATGACGGTGTGTCCGGCGTTATTTCCGCCGGCGGCGCGCACGACGACATCGGTCTTCTCGGTCAGGTAATCGACAATCTTGCCTTTGCCTTCATCGCCCCACTGGGCGCCCACAACAATCGTATTGGACATTTCGTTTTTCGTTAATTGCAGCGATCAGACGCGGGCCGCTGGGGTTGATGATTCACGGTTTCATGAGCAGACGGTTTCCATGCCGCATGAGATGCGGCGGGAGAATCCAGGTTGCTCGGGCCTGCTACTCAGGCACCCATCTTCATCGACATGAAGACAGCGGCCCCGCACGCCGCCAGCGCGACGACGCCGAGCAGCATGAGCATGGAGCGGGAGGCATCCTTTTCTTTTTTGCGGGGACCAAACAGACCTGCGCGGGCGGCGCGGTCATAAGGCTTGTCGGCGTACCCGCCCGTCGAGCTCGTGGAACTGCGGGCTGAGGAACGCGCGGTGGTGACTGGCGATGCGGTCTGCGTGCTGGCGGGGTCGCCGATGAAAACGCAGTCCACGGAACCGAGGGTGAAAGCGCCGGTGGTGTCCAGATTCACCGTCTCGACCCGCTCGCCGCCGATCTTGGTGCCGTTGGTGGAACCCGTGTCGGTGAGGGTCCATGAAGAGCCGTCAAACGAGATTTCGGCATGGCGGCTGGAAACCGACCCGTCAGGAATTACGACGTGATTGTCCTCGGCGCGGCCGACGCTCATGCGCTCCTGATCGAGCTCGACCTCGCCAGTGGTTCCATCCGTGGTGGTGTATTGAATCTTGGGCATAGCAGGTGAAGGAATAGCAGTCCGGGGAGGCGGTGGCAAGCCGGAAGGTGGACGCAAAGCGGCGTCCTATTTCCCAGACTCGATCAGTTTCTCAAACTCGGCGAAGAAGTACTTCGCGTCGTGCGGGCCGGGAGCTGCCTCGGGGTGGTATTGCACGCTGAAGACGGGGTGGTCCCGGTGGCGCATGCCCTCGACTGTGCCGTCGTTGAGATTGATGTGCGTGACATCCACGTTCGAGGGCAGGGAGGATGGATCGATGGCGAAGCCGTGGTTTTGCGCGGTGATGGCGACCTTGCCGGTGCGGAGATCTTTGACCGGTTGATTGCCGCCGCGATGTCCGAACTTGAGCTTGAAGGTCTTGCCGCCAAAGACGTGGCCGAGAATCTGATGGCCCAGGCAGATGGCAAAGATGGGCTTCTTGCCCACGAGCTGCCGAACCTCGCGGTGGATGTAATCCAGCGCGGCAGGATCGCCGGGTCCGTTGGAGAGGAACACACCGTCGGGATTCTTTGCCAGCACTTCCTTCGCCGTCGCCGTGGCGGGTACCACATCGACGTGGAAGCCCTGCTGGCGCAGGCGGCGGAGGATGTTGCGCTTCACCCCGAAGTCATAGGCCACGATGCGATGCTTCGTCTCCGGCAGCGAGTGCCACGCGCCTTCGGCATCGCCGGTGCGATTTTGGCTTGGGCTCGGGATGTCCCAGTCGCGGCTGTCTTTGCTGTCCGCGTCCCATACATAGGCCTTCCGGGTCGTGACCTCCTTGACGAAATCCGAACCGGCCATCGGCTGGCTGTCAGCGGCGAGGCGCACCGCCTCCTCAATCGTGCCCACCTCGCTCGTGACCACGCAGCGCATGGCGCCGCGGGTGCGGAGATGCTTCGTGAGCGCGCGAGTGTCGATGCCCTGGATGCCAGGGATCTTCCAATGCTTCAGGTAATCATCAAGCGAACCCTGCGCACGCCAGTTGCTGACGACGGGGCTGAGTTCCTCGATGACGAATCCGCGCACATGCGGCTCGTCGCTCTCGTTGTCCAGATCGTTCACCCCGTAGTTTCCGATCAGCGGGTAGGTCATGGCCACGATCTGGCCGCGATACGACGGATCGGTCAGCACCTCCTGATAGCCCGTCATCGAGGTGTTGAAACAGGCCTCGCCCGTCGCGGTGCCGGGCGCTCCAAATGACTCTCCCTCAAAATATCTGCCGTCTTCCAGTGCCAGGATCGATTTCATCAAAAGTAAAAATGCAAACCGGTGTGCCTTACCGAAGACAGGGGTCATTGCAAGCGAGTGTTGCCCGCCATGCTTCATCCTTCAGGGCGCGGTCGAAACGCTGTCGGGTGCTTTTGAAAAGCCCGTGCGCCACCTTGGGTGGAAGGCTGAGCGTGCCGTTGCGCCCACACCATGATCCGCTTTGTTGCTCCAATGCTGAATTATTCCGACATTCTTCGGTACCGTCTCATGATGGGCCTTTTCATCGTGGGTCTCATTCTCAGCGGGCTCACCGCCTTTCCATTGCTGCACGAGCTGCGGTTGCTCTCGGCAATGCTCGGCATCGATCCAGATGCGCGGCACGAGGACCTCCACGGACTGCGCCGATGGATCGCCTTCGTCCGCACCGGATTGACGGACACGTATCGGCAGTACCCGTTCATCGGCTACGGCACCGACTGGCTGGCCTTCGGGCATCTGGTCATCTCGCTGTTCTTCATCGAGCCATGGCGCAGGCCCGGCACCTGTCAGGGAAATCTCATCGTCGGCATGGTCGCCTGCGCCGCCATCGTCCCGCTGGCGCTCATTTGCGGATCCATCCGTGGCATCCCGTTCTACTGGCGGCTGATCGACTGCTCGTTCGGCGTACTCGCTATGGTGCCCCTCATTTATTGTTGGCGTGCGGGCCGTCGGCTCCGCGTCGCACGTCATGCCAACGACTCAGACTCGGGGGATTGAGCCGCTGCCCGGCTGGCCTTCGTGTAGTTAAAGAGGTCCGCCGGTCCCCACTCGCGCTCCAGCGTTTTGCCCTGAAGTTTCACCGCCTTGTTCAGCGCCACGGCCATTCGGAGGCGCATGTGCGGCGTGAGCTGGCGGCCTTTCCGAGCGCGTGCCACCGCCTTGTGCGTCATGGGTCCGGCGCTTGCGGCCACAAGGGCGTGGTTGTCGAGCTGATGCTCGATCATGAGGGCATCGAGCGGCTGCGTGCCGTGGTTTCTGGAGGAATCGGGTTCTGACATCGCGGCATGGTGCGGCTTTCGTGCGGGGAACGCAAAAACAAAAGAGCCCGGCAGCGGACTGCCGGGCTCCTTCATGAGTCGGACTCAAGACGAGAGTTTACGCCTTGTCGATCTCGGTCACCTTGCCATGGCTGGCCATGACCTTGACCTTCTTGCCAACGAGCTTCTCGATGCCTTCACCGCCCTTGGAGGTCGGGGTCAGCGTCACGTTGACGGATTTCTTGTCCTTGGTTTCGACCACTGCGACCTTGGTCGCGGCGTCGAAGGACTTCAGCTTGCCTTCGGTGGTTTCGACCTTGCCGCAGCCTGCGAAGGCGCTGCCGGCGCTGAGTGAGACGATGGCGAGGAGAGAGAAGAATTTCTTCATATTTTTTAGTTTGGGTTAGGGTGAAATGCCCAACGATTGTCGTTGTGCATCAGGCATACGATTGTTCATAAAGCATCATTGCAGGCAATCACAAAATTATGAATTTACACCCGCCGTCGTCTCATTCCCTCCTATCGCTGCTCACCGCGGCGTTTTGCATCGCCTCGTTGGAGGGCACCGCCACCGCGCATCCCGAGCCGGACATACCGGTGCGCAGCCAGTTCATGAAGGACGGCACCTGCACCGTCACGATCGAGCTTGATCCCCGCTGCTTCGTGGCCGAGCCCATCACCACACCCTACACCGTGAAACGCGCGCTGGATGCCATGGCACCCGCCCGCAAGGACGAGCTTAAAGAGCTCGCGCTTGCTCTCATCAAATCGAGCGTCGAGTTCCTCTTCGAGCCTGGGGGCAAGGCCGAGCCCGATTTTTCGATCGAGTTCTCCGGCATTAACGAGGCGCCGCTCAAGACCGATGAGGATCCCGTTATGCTCGTCTGTAAGTGGAAGACCAAGACGCCTGCCGGTGCGGCAGGGTGGCGCCTTCACGCGCTGAAGACCGCCAAGTTCGCCGTCATCTTCCGCAACCACATTGAAGGCATCGAGCAGCCCCGCTTCTCCGTCCTCTTCCCCGGTGAGACTAGCTTTCTCCTTGAACTGACCAGCGCGAAATAGTGTGGCTGCAGCTTTGCGGGCGAGGCGGGAACGAATGGGTCACGGCGGCAGGGCGATGTTGGCAATGCCGAGCGTGCCGGGTGTGAAAAGGTTGTTCGCGAAGTGCATGCCACGCGGCGTGTTGTCGCCGCCGGGGATGATCACGGCGTACTTGTAGCGCGGCGTGCCGCTGGCATCGACGACGTTGCCTTGCACGACGACATCACACAGCGGCGGATCGTCAGGCTCCTGACCCGTGTCGAACTTAAACGGGGAGCGCTCGTCTCCCCAGATCCAATGCGCGTCGCCGTGGCCGAACTGCGAGATGATGTTGTTCGCGATGATGGAGCTGCCGTCAGAGTTCGCCGCGCTGGCGGCGGCGCCGGGCATCATGCCGATGGCCCACAGGCTGTTCCTTGAAAACTGGTTGCCGATGATGAGCACATTGCGCGAGCCGTGCATGGCCTTCATGCCGATGAAGGCGTTTGTGACGATGTTTCCGGACACGATGACGTGATCGCAATGCAGGTCGATGCCCTGCGCGGCGTTCTCGATGTGGTTGTTCATCACGCGCGTCTGGTCGCTGCGCTCGGGCGCGGTGACGATGATGGCCGAGCCCTGCTGCCAGTTGTCCGTGTAGCCTGCATCCCAAGCCTGCTGCGACATGATCGTGCCCTTCTGCGCGTTCTTCTTCACGAACACGCCGAGCTTGAATTTTTCCTTGATCTCAGGAGTGGGCACGAGGTGGTCTTCCACGATGCGGTTGCCTTGCAGGAGCGTGCCGGTGCAATCGATGATGCTGATGCCGGTGCCGTCGGTGCAATTGAACGCATAGCCCCAGTCCGCGCTGGCCGTGCGGTCATCGATGCTGACGCGCATGTAGTTCCGCACCGTGCAGTTGCTCACCCGGCTGTCCTTGCTCTCACGCACGGTGATCACTCCGGCGCGCGTGTGGTTGTCGATCACACGGACGTTATCGATGACGAGGTCGCGGCACTGGATGGCCACTATGGCCTCGCGGCCCGTTTCTTGTCTTCCTTCCGGCCGCGTCAGCGTGAGATCGCGGATCTCGGCGCCCATGGCGCTCTCGATCACAATGATCGGCTGGTCCTCGCTCGATTGAATGATCCGTCCGGGGCCGAACAAACCCGCGCGATCACCCCGCACGCGGAGCTTCTCCTTGATGGGATGATCGCCCGCCGGAACGAAGAGCATCTTCCCCGGATTGGCCGTCAGCGCTTCCTGGATCGACAGGTAGTCCGCCACCGAAAGTCCGCCGGCCGCCGCGCTGCCGCATGTGATGGCGAGCAGCGCGATGTGAGTCAGGGCAGCGCGCGTCATTTGGCGCCAGTCTTGAGCTTTTCGATGAGGTAGTCCTTCGACGAAGCATGCTTCGCATCGGTAGCGCCGGGATACTTCAGCTCACACTCGACGCCAGCCTCTTTGCAGCGCTCCTGGAGCTTCACGCCGAAGTTCGCCGTGTGCGTGGGGTCTTTTTGATCCTGGCCCAGCGCGGGCGGTGCTCCGTAATTGAGGTAAATGGGCGGATCATCCTTGGTCACCAGCGCATACGGCGAGTACTCGGCGATCCACGGCAGGATGGTTTCTCGCTTGTTGTAGAACTCGTCGAACTGCGAGAGCTTGGCCGCCGCATTTCCCGAAAAGCCAAACGCATGACCGCCATACTTGCTGTTCGGCGTCCACTCGCGCATCTGCTTCGGGTCGAGCGTCGTCTGCGCGCCATCGACCGCCGCGCACCACAGGCGCGTGGACTCGCGCGCGACGGCATCGCTGCTCTTCGGGTCCGCCATGTCATCGTGAAAGGCCAGCCACAAGCTGGAGCAAGCGCCGGCGGAGCCGCCGGATGCGCCGATGCGCGTTTTGTCGATGTTCCACTCAGCCGCCTTGCTGCGCACGAATTGCAGCGCGCGCGCCGCGTCACTCAGCGGGCCTTTGACGGGCGGCACCACCTTGTCCGCCGTCGCTTCCGCGATGAAACGATACTCGACGGACACGACCGAGATGCCCGCGTCGAGCATCGGTTTGATCATCGGCCCGGCGACCCTGCGCTCACCGCCCTGCCAGCCTCCGCCGTGAATGAAAAACAACAGCGGCGTTGGTTTCGATGATTCCGCCTTCCAGAAGTCGATCACCTGTTTCTTGTGCGGGCCATAGGCAACGTTGGCGATGGTGGGCTTGACGGGATACTCTGGATAAACGCGTGCTTTCGCCGCAGGTGCCTTTGCAGGCGCGGCGGGCGTTGTCTGCGCGGAGGCAGGTAGATGCACGGCGCCGGTGAGGGCGAGGCAAACGATGGGAAACAGGTGCTTTGAGTTCATGGCAGACAGCACAAACGCATTCGGAGCGCGCGACTGTACGAACACTTGTGACGGGATCGCTTGAAAGTGCCGATGGCCGGACTCGAACCGGCAAGGAGCTTTCGCCCCAGCAGATTTTAAGTCTGCTGTGTTTACCATTTCACCACATCGGCGGACGTGCGGCCTGGGCCGGCGCGCAGTAAAACTCGAATCGCGCGCTTGGCGAATGGAAAGCGGGCCTCGTTCAGCCGCTGCGGCTGATGACGGCGATGAGCACGCCGGCGAGCAGCAGCAGCGCTGCGAGAACGCGCACGCCGTAGGCGCGGCCGGACTCGTGTCGCTCGCGGTTTCCGATCATCGGTCCGAGCACGGCCACCACCATCAGGCTCCACAGGCCGCGCGTGGCATACACGACGTTCACACCGATGGCATCGCTGTGAAACGCGAGCGCGAGCCCCATGAGAAACGATTGGCAGGCGATGAGCGCGCTGCCGGCCACGGACCACGCGGTGGCGCGGCTGCGTGGCATGGGCGGCCGGTTGATGCCGAGAAGCATCACGGTGGCGGAAAGCAGTCCGTTTGTGCCTGACATCACGGCCAGGAACATCCTGCCGCCAAACTGCGGCGCGTACTTTTGCATCACCACATCGGCGAGCGCGAAGAAAGACGCGCTGATCAGGGCCATCGTCACCGGCCCGGCCAGCCTGGCACCGCGCGGTGTCTTGAGATCCGTGGCGCTCATCATGAAGATCCCGCCCGTCGTGAGCAGCGCGGCGAGCCACATGAGCCGCGGCATGCCGTCAGCGATGAGGAGCGATGTGGCGAGCGCTACGAACACAACCTTTGAGCCGAGGACGGGCGTGACGAGCGACACATCTCCGCGCTGCATGGCGACGAAGGTGAACCAGCTCCCGACGAAGAACATCACGCCGACTCCAACCGGCGCGGGCCACAGTGGCCACGCCACCTTTTGCGTCTCGAAAAAGGCCAGCGGGATGAAGACGAGCGAGCCGGCCCAGTTGTTGATGTGGAAGCACGCCATCGGATGCGCGCCTTCGACGAGCGCCTTTTTCAGGAGCATGGAGGCGACCGAGTAGATGATCGCCGCGGCGAGCGGCAGCAGGAGGTAAACAGGCAGGTGGCTCACTGCCCCGCGCCCTCCAGCCCGAGCATCCGCATGCCGAAGGCGATCATGAGCGGCGTCGATGCCAGGCTCACGATGGTGGTGGCAAGCACCACCTGCACCGCCGTGGCCGCATGGCCGCCGTAGTGTCGCGCGAGGACGATGGCGAAGACGGCGGAAGGCATGCCGGCCTGCACGACGAGTATGCGCTTCAAATCCACGCTCAGCGGCAGCAGCATGCCTGCGCCGATGAAAAGCATGGGCAGCAGCGCCATCCTCAGGACCGGGCTGGTGATCGCGACGCGCCAGTTGATCGGCTCGTTTCCCCACAGGTCGTAAATGGATGCGCCGATCAGCAGCACGCACAGCGGGATGGCGCACGATCCGAGATTGCCAATCACGGTGTGCGCGATCTTCGGGACGTAGGCATGCAAGCCAAGCGCGTTGCCCACGAGCGCGATGACGATGGCGATCACGGGCGGGTTCAGCAGCAGCTTCCACGGTGCCTTTGTCATGCCGGTGAGCACGCCGACGGCGACGGTCCACAGCGCGATCTCGACGCCCAGCGTGAAGGTGAACATCACGCCCACGGTGCCGCGCGGGAAGAGTGCCTCGACCATTGGCAGCGCGACGTAGCCGTAGTTCTGCAATCCGCATGAGATCCCGAATGTGCGCCGGCCTTGCCCCTGCTTCAGGCCGATCAGCGGTGCCGCGAAGTACGAGATGAAAATGGAAACAGCAACGAGCCCGAAGCCCAGCAGCGCGGCGATGAGCACCTGCCTGCCATCCATCAGCGATGGATTGCCGAGCATGCGCTCGATGATCAGGCACGGTGTGAGCAAGGATACCGCGAGCTTCATCAGACCCACGTCGAGGTTGTCCGCCAGAATTTTGAATCGTCGCGCGGCCGCGCCGGCTGCGATCGTGAGGTACACGGGCAGCGTGGCATTGGCGACGGTGAGGTAGTCCATGGGCGCGGGAACTGAGCCCTTCGATTGCGGGCAATGCCGCCTTCGGTCAACGGGAAATCTTGACGGACGCGCGGGAATACGGGACCAGATGAGATGCTCGTTTCCGGCAAACCTTTCCGCACCATCTGGCTCAGGCCTGATGATGAGACCGTCGTTCAGATCATCGATCAGGTGAAGCTGCCGTGGCGGTTTGAGATCATTGATCTGCGCACGGTGAACGACGTCGCCATCGCGATCCGCGACATGTGGGTGCGCGGCGCGGGCTTGATCGGGGCGACGGCGGGCTATGGGATGTATGTGGCCGCGCTCGAAGCGGAGAAGACGGCGGATTTTCGCGCGAGCATCGAGACAAGCGGAAGGCTGTTAATCGAGACGAGGCCGACTGCGGTGAATCTCGCGTGGGCGGTGAACCGGCAGCTCGCCGCCTTGAGAGATTGCGCGTCGGCAAAGGAAGCGGTGAAGGTTGCCAAACAGATGGCGCTGACCATCGCGGATGAGGACGCGGCATCATGCCGGAGCATCGGCGGGCATGGATTGAAGCTGATCGCCGAGGTCGCGAGCCGGAAAAGCGGGGAGCGCGTGAACGTGCTCACCCATTGCAACGCGGGATGGCTCGCGTTCGTCGATCACGGCTCCGCGACCGCGCCGGTGTATGCCGCGCATGACGCGGGAATCCCGGTGCATGTGTGGGTGGACGAGACGCGGCCGCGCAATCAGGGCGCGCGGCTGACCGCGTGGGAGCTGGCGCAGCACGGCGTGCCGCACACGGTGATCGCGGACAACACGGGCGGCCATCTCATGCAGCACGGGATGGTCGATCTCGTGATCACCGGCGCGGACCGCGTGACGCGATGTGGCGATGTGGCGAACAAGATAGGCACGTATTTGAAGGCGCTCGCCGCGCGGGACAACGGCGTGCCGTTCTACGTCGCGCTGCCGTCCTCCACGCTCGACTGGTCCCTGCGCGATGGTGTGAAGGAGATCCCGATCGAGCAGCGCAACGCCGACGAGGTCACGCACATGGAGGGCACCGATGACTCCGGCGCGATCGTCAACACGCGCATCATCCCTGCGGCCTCTCCAGCGGCTAACTATGCCTTTGATGTGACGCCCGCCCGGCTTGTGACGGGTCTCATCACCGAGCGCGGCGTGTCCGCTGCGAGCGAGGAAGGGCTGGCCGCCTTGTATCCCGACCGCGCCTGATCACAGATCGGCAAGCCAGGCGAACAACTCCGCATCGAGCGCGGCGTGTCGATCGTCGGCGTAATGAAACGTGCGAAGGCCAAGGCGGCGAGCTGTCTCGATGTTCGGCATGAGATCGTCGATGTAAAACGTCCGCGCGGGTTCAAGATCGAGCTGCGCGATGGCGATGCGGAAAATCTCCGCGTCAGGCTTCATGCTCCGGGCTGAGAACGAGAACACGCCGTCCGTGAAGTGCGTGAAGATGGGAAACTCGGAGAGGAGGAAGTCCTTGTGGAGATCGCTCGTGTTGGAGAGCAGATGCATCGGCACGCGCTGTGCGAGCGAGGCAAGTGTCTGTTCCATGGGAGGATTCAGCGAAAAGATGTCGCACCAGATGTGTCGGAACTCCGCTTCGGTGCCGATGAACCGGAGCATCTCCATGCCATGCTGAACGAAGCTGCCGCCATCAAGGTGCCCTGACTCGAGCGGACCTTTGAGAGGCTCCAACACGTGGAGAACCTCGGCGGCGGCCAACGGGCAATGTCTGGCAAAACGCTCCGCTGCACGATTGAAGTCGAAATGGACGAGCACGTTTCCGATGTCGCAAAGCAGCGCGGGGCCAGGCATGATCAGAGGGAAGCGCCGTTCTCCGCAAGTGCAACCGCGTGGCGCGCCGCGCGCATCGCGGCGTCGGGCACGCTTAGCGGGATCATTTTTTCACGAAACTCGTGACCGAGCCGGCAATTGTCCGCGAGCAAGCTGGCGACCGCAGTGCCGGTTTCAGCCGGCGAATGTGAGCGCAGCGCGCAGCCGTTGGAGAGCAGCAAGTCCGCATTTCCCTCCTCCTGCCCCGGCACGACGTAGTCGATGACGACCGGGCAGCGTGCGGCCAGCACCTCGTGCAGGATTGCGCCACCGGCCTTGCTGATCAGCACATCGTGCGTCTGTAGCAGCTGCGGCATTTGATTCGTCCATCCGATCACCTCGATATCCGCCTCAGGCATCGAGTCCATGAACCCGCGCAACGCATGGTGGAGACGTGCCGCGTGCTTTCCGACCGGCAGCGTGAGGTGCAGCCCTTCACGCAGCAACGGACGCAGGGCCTCAAGCGTCTGTGCAAACCAGCGCACCGAAGTCGATGGTAGGTAAAGAAGCCTCTTTTTGCTGGAGTCACGTGCGGGTGCGGATTCTTCCATGAAAGCCAGCGAAACAGGGAATCCGGTGACGCGGATCTTTTCAGCGGTCACGCCGAGTCCTTCGACCACGCGCATCGTGTCGTCATCCGCCACACAGACGAGATGGCTCGGTGCCGCCACCCATATCGGATGGACTGAGATGGAATCGGTCACCACAGTCATCAATGGGGGAACTGCAGTGCGCCGCCGAAGCATGGACACTAGCTCCGCGTAAAGCACAAAGATTTTCCTGCACAAATGCGTACTATCAGCAGCGAAGAAAGAAAGTATATTGAAGCCGGTTGCCGGCATCGAAGTGGTCACCGG
>JANOBO010000256.1:0-13730 GCA_031411695.1 Verrucomicrobiaceae bacterium | reverse complement strand
GGGGGCGGAGATCCTGCGCGAGATCTACGGCGTGCCGGACTCAAAGGTGGACATCATCCCGCACGGCATCCCGGACATTCCATTCACGTCATCGGGCTTCTTCAAGGCGCAGCTCGGCGTGGAGGGGCGCATGGTCTTGCTCACGTTCGGATTGCTCGGACCCGGCAAAGGCATCGAGCACGCCATCGAGGCGCTGCCGGAAATTGTGCGGCGGCATCCGAACGTGGTGTATCTCGTGCTGGGCGCGACGCATCCGCACCTCGTCGCGCGCGAAGGCGAGCGCTATCGCCTCGGCCTCGAGCGGCTGGCGGAAGACCGTGGCGTGAAGGAGCACGTGATCTTCTACAACCGCTTCGTCTCGCTCGACGATCTCAAGGAATTCATCGGCGCCACCGATATTTACCTCACGCCCTATTTGAATGAGGCGCAGATCACCTCCGGCACGCTGGCGTATGTGTTCGGCGCGGGCAAGGCTGTGGTGTCCACGCCATACTGGCATGCGCGGGAGCTGCTGGCAGACGACCGCGGCGTGCTGGTGCCCTTCAATGACCCCGCCGCCATCACCGATGGCGTGTGCGCGCTGCTCGATCATCCGGAGCGTCTTTTGAAGATGCGGGAGGAGGCGCACCTCATCGGGCGTGAGATGATCTGGCCGGCGGTCGCGCGGCGTTATCTGGAAGCCTTCCAGCACGCACGGGCAGATCGGACGGCGACTTCGCGGGCGGCCTTTGCCGGCTGGACGCTGGCCAGCCGGCCGTATGACCTGCCGCCGTCGCGCCTCGACCACATCGTGCGCATGAGTGATGGCACCGGCATCTTCCAGCACGCCATCTTCAACGTGCCAAACTTCCACGAAGGCTACTGCACCGACGACAACGCGCGCGCCTTCATCCTGTGCAATCTCGTGGACGAACTCTCAAACCGGCCGCCAGCGGAAAACCTCGATCCCCTCTCCACGAGCTATCTGGCCTTTCTCCACGCCGCCTTCAATCATCACACCGGCCGCTTCCGGAATTTCATGAGCCACGGCCGCCAGTGGCTGGAGGAAACCGGCAGCGAAGACAGCCATGCCCGCGCGCTCTGGGCGCTGGGCACCGGCGCGGGCCGCTCGCGGAAGGACGGCCACCGGCGTCTTTCGGCGCAGGTCTTCGAGCGCGGCCTGCCTGTCGTGCTCACCTTTCATTCGCCGCGCGCTTGGGCCTTCGCTTTGCTCGGGATTCACGAATACCTCCGCCGGTTTGAAACGAACGATCAGGTGAAGTCCGCGCGTGAGATCCTCACGCGCAAGCTGGTCACGCTGTGGAAACATTGCGCCACCGAAGACTGGCCGTGGTTCGAGCCGTGCGCCACCTACGACAACGCGCGCCTCCCGCAGGCCCTCATTCTCAGCGGCCAGTGGATGCCCGATCCGGAGGCGCTCGAGATCGGCCTCAAATCACTGCGCTGGCTGAGCTCCATCCAGAAGACGCAGCGCGGTGATTTCCGTCCCATCGGCAGCGACGGTTTCTATCAGCGCGACGGCGAGCGCGCTGACTTTGACCAGCAGCCCGTCGAGGCGCAGGCCATGGTCTCCGCCTGTCTCGAGGCTTTCCGTGCCACGCAGGATCCCTCGTGGTCACGGGAGGCAAAGCGCGCCTTCGAGTGGTTCCTCGGGCGCAATGATCTGGGCGTGCCGCTTTACGATTCGGCCACCGGGGGTTGCAGCGACGGGCTTCACGTTGACCGCATCAATGAAAATCAAGGTGCTGAATCATCGCTGGCCTTCCACCTCGCGCTGGCCGAGATGAGCTTCTCCGAGCATCTCATCTCCCACCCCTAGCACCACGTCCATGAGTTCCATCCGCATCCGCAGGCATGACGTCTCCTTTCTCCCGGAAAGCGCGCGCGTCATCATCCGCCCCTTCATTCCCGGCAGCTCGCGCAATGTTGCCAGCATCCTCGCGCGCGCCCTCGCGCTCAGTGAGGAGGACGCGGCCGCGCAGCTCAGTTCCTTGCACGCCGACTTTGCCTCGCGGCACTTTGACATCGAGTCTCTCCTGCTCGCGCATTACGAAAAGGTGCGCCCGCACATCTCGCTGAAGCATCCCCTGCCCCGCGTGCGGCAGCTCCTCATCGGCGCGCTGTTTTCCGGCGAGTACGCGCTCGAGTCCGCCGCCCTTTTCAATCCATCCATCGTGCCGCATCCGGATCAAAGCGGCGTGCCTGTGGGCGGGCTGCGCTTCGTGCTCAGCCTGCGCGCCACGGGAGAAGGCCATATCTCCTCGATCGAATTCCGCGCCGGCATCATCACGGCGGAAGGCATCATCACCGTGGAGCCCGTGTCACGCTTCGTCACCGTGCCCGATCTCGTGCCGAACCCGACGTACAAAAAGCAGCGCTTCATCACAAAGCTGCAGGAGATGGGCTTCGATGGCGGCCATGCCGGACAGGTCATGGACTCGCTGGGTGAGAGGTTCACCCTCGCCGAACTCGACGAGAGCGTGCGCCGCGTCCGCCAGGCATCGAAGCCGGTGCGGCAGGACTTGCGCCGCGCGCTGGAGTGCATCCGCTGGCTGGCCGACTCCAACTACGAGCTGAACTTCTCACCCAAGCTCGCCATGAGCGAGCGCATCATCTTTCCCGTCTCGCCGAATGAGAGCAACGGCATCGAGGACGCGCGCTTTGTCCGCTTCACCGATGACGATGGCTCCGTCTTCTACTGCGCCACCTACACCGCCTACAATGGCCGGGTCATCCTCCCTCAGTTCATCGAGACGCACGACTTCCTTAGCTTCCGCGTGCTCACCTTGAACGGCACCGCCGTGCAGAACAAAGGCATGGCGCTGTTTCCGCGTCGCATCGGCGGGCGCTACGCCATGCTCTCGCGCCAGGACGATGAGAATCTCTTCATCATGTTCTCCGATAACCTCCACCACTGGAGCAACCCCGAGATCATCCTGCGCCCGGCCGAGATGTGGGAGTGTGTGAAGATCGGCAACTGTGGCTCGCCCATAGAGACGCCCGACGGCTGGCTCGTCATCACCCATGGCGTCGGGCCCATGCGCAAATACTGCATAGGCGCGGTGCTGCTCGATTTGGAAGATCCGCGCAAAGTCATCGGCCGTCTCCGCCAGCCGCTGCTTTCCCCGCAGGACAACGAGCGTGAGGGCTATGTGCCGAACGTTGTTTACAGTTGCGGCTCCATGATCCACGGCAGCGATCTCATCCTGCCGTATGCCATGAGTGACAAGGCATCCGCCATCGTCAGCGTGTCACTCGCCGACCTGCTCGCCGCGTTGAGGGCGGGAGTCTGAATCCAGAGCGGGCGGTCCGTCCGGTCCGGCTCCAAGTTCTGGATTCGGCGGCTGAGGCATCTTTTTCCCGTCCGCATAAGACCGAAGGCTCTCCGCCACATCGCGGAACAATTGCGCCATGGCTTGGTCCAGGTCCGGAGCATGGTTCCGCAGCGCCCAGTCTGCCGCCTTCTTCTCGCACTTCTGTGCTAGGGACAGGACAGCAAGGCGTTGAACTTGTGGACTCACGGCCGTGGATGGCTCCACGGGTGGATGAGCAGGTTGGTGGTTGGTTCTTGTGGGCATGAATGTCGGGGGTTACACGGTGCGAACTCTCCCACCTCTCTCCGCCGCCCGCACCCTTACGCCAAGGTCAGGGCGCACCCGACTCCAGCGCCCGATCTCCTGGCAGATGTGCGGCTGCGGGGCTTCGCGCGCTGCCCATTCCGAGCCTAGGCCGACTGTCGGGCCACGCAATTCCCCGCCTCCACCGGAACCGGCCAAATCTAGAAAACGATCGGGTGCTGCGATGGCGCGATCCACCTCGCGGACCGCAGAAGCAGGCGGGCGGCGGGGATGATCAGGCGGCAAAATCTATCAAAACTTCCACCTTCCCCGTGCGTTCCTCCTGCCCTAACCTTCCCACTCATGTACCGCCCCATCACCTTCCCCTTGCTAGCCACGCTCGCGCTTTCTTCTTCAATGTTGGCGCAGGATGAGACTCCGAAACCGACGACGCCCGTGCTGACGCAGCAGCAACTGGACTCCATCGTGAAACAACTGGCCGATGTGGAGAAGTCCATTGCGAAGGAACGCGGGACCAACGTTGGCACCATCTTACAAAAGCTGCGTTCTGCCACGTCCAGTGATGCTGCAGCCATGGCACTATACGAAGACTGCAAGCTGCTCAACGCAGATAGAAAGGCCCTGACGCGTGACGACAAAAAGGCGCGCGAGGACGAGATCAAGAAACAGTCAGACCTAAACAGGGAGAAGAAGGTGGCCGTCGTGAAGGAGGACGGTGACTTCGGCACCGCCGTACGGCTCCAGATCCGCTACATCATCATGACGCTCGAAGCAAAGGACGCCAAGGCGATGGAGAACATGCATCCCGAACTGGTGGCGTACTTGCAGGATGTCGCTGCCAGCGCGGAAAAGCTCAAAGGGCGCTCAGGTGCCTACCTGGCAAACTCGTTGAAGAAGGACGGCGCCAGGCGTGGTGTTGCCGCCCGGCGCGCTGGCGGCGGGGGAGGCGGCGGCGGTGCGGACGATCTGGACAATCCATTCGTGCGTGCATTTCAACTGGACCACTTTCTGGAAAACGATAATTGGAGCGTCGAGCCGCTGGCCTTCGGCGACATTTTTGAAAAGGCCGTCCTCCCCACCTATCGCGCGAACAAAAAGTCTGAACTGGCGGCTCAATGGGATGCCAGGATGAGCGCGGAGGCCGGCTACAGGAAAGGTGCGTTTTCGGAAGCCGAGTACGCACTTTGGCAAGGAGCGGAACTGCTGGACATCAAGTGGCTCAAGCTCAAGGACGTCTATGCCAATGGCGACAAGCCGGTGAATGCGATGGCGGAGATGCTGGCGATGATCCGTGAGAATCCGGGGCACGCCGCATCACCAAAGTGGCTGGAGGAATTCCGCGGCATCGTCGCCGCTGCGGCACCCGGCGCGACCCGGCCACCTCCCGCTGTGGCTCCATGAGCCCGCGCGTCCCCTGGCTTTTTCCGTGATGATCGCGTGGCTGGGTAAAATATCGCGCAGCTTCGGATTTGCCTTCTCGGGGCTGGCCCGTCTCGTGCGCACACAGCGGAACGCGCGGATCCATGTCGCGGCGGCGTGCGTTGCGGCCGGCGCTGGCGTGTGGCTGCGCATCAGCCGCGCAGAAGCTTGTGCTGTCGTGCTCGCCTGCGGCATGGTGATCGGCGCCGAGGCTTTGAACACGGCGCTGGAACAGCTCGCCGACCGCATCACGCTGGAAAAAGATGAGCGCATCCGCGTGGCGAAGGATCTGGCCGCCGCTGCGGTGCTTGTCACTTCCATCGCGGCGCTCCTGGTCGGGCTTATCGTTTTCGTTCCTCCGCTGCTCGCGAGATTTGAATAGATGCGCCACCCAGCGCTAAGTGTCGCGTCTAGAGTTCCGTTGTGTGTCATGTTCCCTATGAAATCCCTTCTCATCCTGCTCCCCATTTTTTGTCTCACAGCGCCCGCCCGCGGCCAGACGCCGGCGCCGGCCATTGTCATTCCCGCCCTCAAAGACGAGGACGCGGCCAAGGTCCTCGAGCAGATCACCGTCGTGCAGCGTGAGTTTGCCAAGGCGAAGAAGGAGGTGGTGGCCAGTGCGCTCGAGCGTTTCACCGCAGCGGCCGTGAACGATGTGCGCGCGCAGGACTTTTTCCTCGCGGCCTACCGCGTGATGAACTTGGATCGCAAACCGGCCGCGACCAAGGAGGAGCTGGAGGAGCGCAAAAACGGAGAGTGGCAGAAGAAGGCGGCCGAATCGTTGGGCGAGGGGCCGGTCTCCACCGCGCTGCGGATGCAATTGCAGTTGCTCGTGATGCTGCTGGAGTCCACCGACGAGACGAGAAAGCCTGACGCCACCGTCGCCGCCCTTCGCGACTACATGCTGGCGGTCGCGGCTTTCCTTCCACAGGCGAAGACCGCTGTGGAGACCGTCACCGGTCACAGGACCGTGGCCACTGTCGGAGGGAAAAACCGACGGGAGGCCGAGCAGCGCGCCGAAGAGAAGGAGATCACGCGGAGGAGGGCTGGCTTCCTGAAACTTTTGCGCCAGAAGGTCATGGCATCGGACTTTGCCGAGGCTTACAATCTCACTGCCTACATCGACGCGCCGAAGGAATGGCCGCAGGCGCCCGTCGAGTTTGCCGCCGCCTATTCGAATGTGATCCTCCCGTGGTATCGCGCCAACAAACCCTCGGAGCTGACCAACATTTGGGATGAGTACCTCGCCAGCGAGACCGCGCTCCAGCAGTTCAGCCTCGAGCCCGCCGGCCAGATCGAGTGGGGCGCAAAGGAGTACAAACAACTGAGCTGGAGCAAATGGCTCGACCACCTCGTCCAGGGCGTGGCGCCCACAATCGCCACGCAGGAGCTGATGAAGATTATACGCGAGAACCCCTCCCACCCCGCGCTGAAGACATGGATCACCGATCTGGCGAAGGTAGCCGAATCCATAGGCGGCTTGAAGTTTGAGGCGACGCCTCCTCCAGCGGAAAAGTAGCGCCGCGGCGCGCTCAATGCCGCATCATCACCAGGGCGATGGCGCTCATCATCACAGCCGCACCGGCCAGCCGCCAGCGCAGCGTGCGCGTGCCCATGTGCTGCTCGCTGCTGTGAAACCAATGGCCCGCCAGCCACACCAGCACCACCGTCCACAGGCCGCGCGAGCTGAACACCACATTTGCCGGCGCCGCGTTTTGGTACACGACGATGGCCCCCACGAAGATCGTGGACTGCAGCGCGATGAGGCCCGTGCCCCACCACAGCCATTTCCCGCCCGCGCCGCGCAGAGCCAGCCGGCCCTTCGAGAAAAACGGATGCGCCGCCAGCGACAGCGCCGCCACCATCAGCATCATCACCGGCAAAAACCGCCCGGCACCCCACGCCGGCCCCCATTTCTGCACCAGCGCGTCAAAGAGCGCAAAGCACACCGCGCAGCCCAGCGCCAGCAGCACCGTCAGGCCCACCGGCCCTCCGCGCGATGAGCGGTCCGTCACGTTCAGCAGCACCACCGCCAGCGTGCTCAGCACCGCGCCCAGCCACATCTGCCACGAGAGCTTATCACCGATCAGCACCGTCGTGAAGAGCGCCACCATGATGATCTTTACCCCCAGCACCGGTGTGGCCACCGACACATCTCCACGGTGATAGGCGAGGAAGACAAACCCCTGCCCCGCGATAAAAGCCACCGCCACGATCGCCGGCTGCCACCAAAGCGACCACGACGGAATCTGCCCGCCCATCGGCCACAGCAGCACCAGACCCAGCGCCGTGGTCAGATTCGAAATGAGCGTCGTCTCCCAAGGCCCCACGCCGAGCTGGTTCGCCCGCTTCACCAGCAGCGCACCCACGGAAAACAACACCGCGCACAGCAGCGCCAGCCAGAGATCAAAAGTCATGCGCCACTACAGGCACGCGAAGCGGTTGCGCAACGACGGAGTGCGGCCAGCCCAGCCGGCTCAAGGCGCTCCGGTCACCTTCAAACGCATGAAGCGCGCCGGTGAGGTGCTGAGTGGAAAATGTGTCCAAAAAGCTGGCCAAACTCGAGTAACCTCCCACGTTGCCTGTGCTCTCAATCGTCACCGGGCTGGCCCATGCTTCCCCATTCGGATCAGTGGAACGCGAGTATTTGAGGTCGCCCTTAATCGCGTCGCCGTAGCTGATCGCGGGATTGCCGTTGATCAACGCCATCGAGGTGACGGACAAAACAAACGGTCCTGCATCCACAGTGACAGGCGCGCCCCAAACCGCACCGTCGGCATCATTCGCACGCACGAATTTCAGCGCTGCAGCGCGTTGGTCCCAGTAGCTGATGGAAGGCCTGCCATTGACTAGCACCAACGAAGCCAAAGTCCCGCCGGCAGAACTGCCGTCCACAGTGACAGGGGGCTCCAAGCCATTCCGCTGGCGTCGCTCGCCCGCACAAATTTGAGAGCATTGATAGATCGGTCGTAGAAAGCGATGGCTGGCCGGACGTACATGGCCTTGGATAATCCGGAGAGGAATTGAACCTGCGCGTCCGGTGCATCGTCACTTGGCAGAATCGAAGACCCAGTGTCAAAACCGCATCTCCATCATTTTACCGGCCATCATTTTACCTTTTCAGTTCCCCCAGCCGTCTGGCGAAACTGAGATGAGATGAGATGAGAATGCTCAAAAGCGTGGGCTGTTCCGCAGCCCGCCCGTCACCCGCGTCAAATCCGTCATCCTTTCGCCAGCGCCCCGCACCCTGATCCCATGTGTGCTGCCGATCACCCGGCGGGCGGGGTTGGCGGGGCGGGCGGTTCATCCCCACCGCCGGGAGTTGCGGTCACATGGCTGGCGGTCTTCCATTGGCCGAGAGTCTCCGCGTCGTTGCGAAAGCGGTTCTTGATCACGGCGTCCAGGCATTTCACCAGATCGCGCCCTTGCCTCAGCAGTCCCGGCAGCGCGGCGGTGGCACCCGATTGGGTGCTTTGCGCATCGCCCTGCTCACCTTCCGCGTCGCGCACATCCTGCGCCTCGGCGCGGAGATCGGCCACCACATCGCCCTCGTAGCCGTGTTCGGTGAAGCCGCTTGCGAGATTGAGTTCCAGGATTGCATCGGCAAAGGCATCGCCCGCATTGGCCAGTTCCACGTCGTTGTTCGAGGCCGGCATGCGAAAGCGGTCCATGATGCCCGGGGTGCCTAGGTCAATGGCGATGGCCCCCGCCGTGCGGATCACCGCGCGCAGGAGATCGACGAGTTCCTCCCGCTCCACCGCCTGGTTTGTCGAGGCTTGGCCGAAGCCGCCCGATGCCTGCACGGCCTGCCTGCCCGTGATCAGCGGCAGCAACGTGCCCAGCTCCGTTCTCGCCCCGTTGAACTTCACGTCCCCAGGTTTCGCGGGCGTGTTGGTGAAGCTGGGTGTGTGCTGAGCGCAGAAGGCCTTCACGCGCAGGAGGCGGTTGGTTTGGTTTCGCTGGCGGTCGTTCATACGGTGCTTGTGGGCTCGAGGTTGAATGGACGTTTGGGTGGCAGGAGGTTGGGCTGCTCCGGGCTTGTTTGGGAAGTCTTCTTTTTGGTCCAGCCGATATCCCGAATCGAGCCGCAGTCCGGGCGTGTCGAAGTAGAGAGGCATTGGGTGGCGGGCAGAATTTGGAAATGACGAATGAAGAATGACGAATGATTGAGGGGCGCGAGATGTGACAATGGGGTCACTGGCCAGCCGGCTTCGGAGCGGATGGGTTGATGTCCTTGGCTTCTTCCCGGTCGTTGGTCTTCGGAGGGGCTGAGGATTCTGGCAAGGCTCGGCTGCCGTCCGGGGTTAGGGGCGCTGGCGTCGTCGCGGGAGCCGGTGCCGGTGCCGCTACAGGAGTTGCGCGTTCGTCACGGATGGTTGCTGCCGCCGGACGCAGAGGTGCACTTGGAATGAGGTTCGGGACCAATAGAGGCGCTTTTAGTTGCGAGGCAGGAGCCCCGTTCGGGGGTGGGATGCTGGTGACTGTGGGAGCGCCGCCTGCTCCGGGAGGGGGTTGCAAGCCGGCCCCGAGCCTAGGGCCCACGGCATTGGCAGGGAGGGGTATGTTTGTCACGCCCGGAACGGCTGCCGATGCAGCGCGATTGACCGGCAACGGAACGGACACATGCTTCGTCGCAGTCCGCTTCGAGGCTGTTGGGTTGGATGAGCCGGCCGGGCGACTGCTGTTGGCCGTCGCCTTGCCTCCACCGCAGCCGCACGCGCTCTTGGCTCCCCCCGCCGCGCTGCTTGCACCAACACCCCCACAAGCACCCCCGCAGCCACCACCCGCCGCGCCCGACCCTGAACTGCCACACCCTCCAGCCGCGCAACCCCACTCGCTGGATTTTCCAGCCGTCAATGCAGCCGGACGCACTTCCGATATCCCCGATCCAACCGCACCGATCTGCTGATGGGCCGCTAGCACCGTCGCGATGATCACGAAATGAAACGCGACTGGCATGAGCCGCGCTGAAAACGTCCGCGCTCGCGAGAAACAACTCTCGATGTCCAGGCTCGCCAGCAGAACAAACGGCACCGCCAGAATCCAAACCGGCACGACGCCAAAGCCAAGCCTAGCCAAGCCAAAGATCATCAGCGCCAGCAGGCCGATGCTGGCGAGATTGAGCATTCGATTGAAAGGCAGGGAGGTGAGAGGTGATTCAGCATTCATGGAGGACATAGTTGGTTGTTGACTGTGTAAAAGCGAAAACTCAATGACTGCTCGTCTCGCGGTTGACTGGTGATGAAGCTAAGAATCGTGTCAACTCGCTTAGCTGGCTGGAACATCGCTTGTCTGATGGATTGGATTTGCGAGAAGATCACTCCGTTTCCTTCCCCACTCATATTCGTTAAACCTTTTCAAGAGTCAGGTCACGCGAGATTCTCACCGGTGTTCGGGTGGTTGAGACATTGTAGCTAGACCATACGGATTTATCACATCGGCATCCTCAAGTATGGCATTCAACTGATCTCATCCGCGATGCATATTTTCCATTTGCCGAGATCCCAAATCATGAGGGCAATTGTGCACTTATTTTTATTGGTTGATTAACTCTATGATTTTTGGTAAACAGTTTTCAATTGCGGACCGAATTCACGGTTCATTTGCCTTCAAGTTTTGAGGTTTTGTCGCAGCCAAGTAGCGACCTAACGCAGTGGCGTTGAGTCCATCATCGAATTCCCACTGGCCGTCTCGATTCCGCATGTGGCCTCTTGGGACCATAAATGGAAACCCGGGTGCATTTTCAGTTGTGCCTTTATAGGCGCCTCCCATCACATGGGTAAAAGCAATTGAACGGTCCGCCCAGCCGATAGTCACGCAAGAGAATATTGCTTCATGACGTTTGTCAGGGTGAAGTTCGACCACTCGTTCCCAGTGTTGTCTCTCGATGGCGTCCTGCGATCTGCGACTCCGATCTCGCACAGAGAAAAACTTCATATAATCCTCCCGAGACTTTGAATTCATTGAATTGACATGCAGTCGTGCAATATCCCTTGCATTTTGACTAAGTTTCTCGTTTGGAATTGACTCTCCTGGCACAATCAATGGTGATGGAGTCATTACTTCAATAGTTAACTTTAACTTTGAGGGTGAATCTGGGCGGTCTGATCGCCCAATAAGCAGAAGGATACAGCCGAATATAACTAAAGCAATAATGGCAAAGCCCGATGAATGAAGCACAGTTGGAAATGAATTCTGTTTTGCCATATTAAGTTGTGAATTCAAAAATAAGGGGCCGGTTAGGTTTCTTGATACCGATACCTGGAACTATTCAGGAATTGGAATTCTTGACCCCAAAGTCAGAAGTTATCGAACCAATTTCCATAGTAGATATCTTTGGTGAAACTACGCTCCGCCCACGACAAGTGTGTAACATCAGGGCCGTATGTCCATGAAGTACCATTCGAAAAGACGAGCGTGCCATTGACTGTGACTTTAAAATCGTCATTAGCTCCAACATGAATTGAAAGAGTTTTAGAATCAAGATTGTTACTTGATGATAATGTCGGCGTGAGCGTTCCTGAGCCTGATAAATGGATCGATTCCAAAAACGAATCCTGGAACTCTTTATGATAACTAAGTGTGCCTGTAATTGGACATTGGAGGGCGGCGGTTACGGATCCACTGTATTCCGAGCCTGATGGCTTAGACACATCATAAGTAAAGCCGTTGAATGTCATCGAAAAGTTCGGATTGGCATTTACTTTGAATTCAACAAATCCAAGACTGTATTGCATGATTGTTAATTCCTTTCGGATAGTTCCACGACCATTCATACCCAACGTGCCGGTACCATCGATCCGGTAAGATTTAGCGACTAAAGGTGAATCATACGTATCAGCGTTCCAGCTTTCCTTTTCAAAATTTGGAGTTGAGTGCGGCTCATCCAAAACTACATTTATATGTCCAAGCCAAGTCGCGAAATTGTTTGATATTTGATCGAATTGAATGGGTGTCTTATTTTCTGTTATTCTATTCTCATAGAACAAATTTATATTGACCGAAGCACTTGTGCCGCCTGCCTCAGCTTTTGCGATGCTGTCATCCCCTCCTGAAAATGTAGCAGTCAGACTGCCATCAGCACCTTGAACTCCCTTTCCAGACCATGTTGGTTCATCATGCGGTTTTGGCCCACTAACCTCAGCTGTAAGCTCGGCGGAGCGCACACCGTCTTTCCGCACCATTTGTAACTCGGAAGTGCTTTTGCGTTCTCCCGCATCACCACTGCTGTCCACAGCTTCAACCGACTCTACCGCCACAGGCTCACAATTATTGGTTGGGCATTGACCTTGGTTTTGGCAGCTACAGTCCCCAGTTTCCTTGCCGTTACAGACACAGGGCCCGCAATCATCATTGCACTCACTAGCTTCGCCGCACGAGCAATCGCCATTTTGGAAGGCATAGCACTCGCACGGCATGGTGATTTCACAGAGTCCGGTGTCGTTGCAGGTATCCGCCTCCCTGCATTCGCATGAGTTAGCTCTGCATCCGCATTCATAAGGCTCGTAGCAGTCTCCTGAACATTGACCTTCATTCGTGCAGTCACAGCCGTTGCCAGCCCAACCGCAACCGCATGGATCCGGGGTGTAGCAACTGCCCCCTGAGCAGTTACTCGCGTCAGCGCAGACACAAGTGCCCGCACCTTCGCCCGTGGCGGGATTGGTGGAGTTATTTGAGTATGGACAGCTGCAACTAAGCACGGGCTCGCATGGCACGCTGCACTGGCCCGCAGCGGTGCAGGTGGACGAACAAAGTGAGCCGTTGCAGGAGCAGGGGTTGTCTTCATCGCAGGGCGCGTTGCAGGAAGCGCTGTTGGCGCAGGTGCATACCGCCCCGCCGCATTCGCAGCTCACGCACCCCGGGCCGGGAGAGGTACCGCCGCATGCGATGGTGGTGCCGCATCCGCAAGCGTCCCCGCCGCAGCCACAGGTCGGAGCATTGCAGATAGCACCGCCGCAAGTGATGTCGTTGAGAGGGTCGCACCCGCACGCGTCGCCGCCGCATTCACATGTATCCCCATTCGGCTCGGAGGGATTGGTTTCGTCATCAAGCGTTTCCTCCAAATTGGTCGTGCCATCCTGATCCCAGTCGGCGTAAGCTTGTGAGTCCCCTTCACCACGCACGAGCGGCTGGCCATCGGCGGTGGTGCCAGGATTTCCGGAGTCGGCCACCTGTGGATCGGTGCCGGCCGCAAACTCATGAGCGTTGGTGGACCAGTCACCATCAGGATCATCGGCGGCATCGGTGTGATCATGCGGATTGAGTCCGTGGGCGATCTCCCACACATTGGTCATGCCATCGATGTCCCAATCATACGTCCCGGTGAAATCGGCATTGAGCGAGTGGCCGGCCTGATACTCCTGCACGTTCGTCCATGAGTCGCCATCGAGATCGCCCGAGTCGTCGGCGGTGTTCATCGAATTGAGGCCGTAGAAACGCTCGATGCGGTCGGGGATGCCGCCGCCGTCCGTGTCGAGGAGGAAGGTGGAGACCTCGATGTAATCGGAAATCTCATCGCCATCCGTGTCGGCCAGGGTGGGATTGAGCGGCTGATTGAAGCCGGAAAACGACTCCGCCGCATTGACCTCCTCCAGGTCGGTGAGGAAGTCGTCATCGGTGTCGGCATCGTTCGGGTTGGTCTGCGGATTGCAGAAAACGATCTCGTGATAGTCGCTGAGGCCGTCTTCATCGGTATCGACCACGGCGGGATTCGTGTGGCTGGTGGCAAGCTCG
>JANOBO010000255.1:0-4160 GCA_031411695.1 Verrucomicrobiaceae bacterium | reverse complement strand
GCAGCCGCCGACGACCAGCGTGAAGCAGAAGAAAAACGCGAACAGCCAGCTGTAGGCAAACTCCGCCGGTTTGGCGATGAAGAAATAGATCGAGCCCAGAAGGCCGAGAACACCGAGACCGAGGAGCGGCGTGATGACGCCTGAGGCCTTGGCCGGCTCGAACTTCTCGCCGCCTTCGGGGATGTCTTTGAATGTAACGTGATGACTCATGCCTGTGATTTCCGTGCCGTTACTGAACCGTGACTGCGTTGTCCTTCACCGCCGTTTGCAAGGCGCGGATGTATGCCACGATCGCCCAGCGGTCGCGGACCGGAATATTGCCCCCATAGGGTCCCATCAGCCCCTTGCCATGGGTGATCGTGTCGAAGATGGAACCGTCGGTGCGGTAGGCCGTCACATTGCTGGGATCGGCGCTGCCAGCCTGATGAAAATTGAAGGCCGTGAGAATGCCGAACTTCGAGGTCACACCCTTGCCATTGCCGGATGTGCCGTGGCAGATGGCGCAGTTGATGTTGAAGCGCTGCTGGCCGCGCTCGATCAGCGCCGCGTTCACTTCCAACTCAGACGGAAGCCCGTCGCCGTAAAAGTCGCCGAACTTGCCGGTGTTGTAATAGTCCGTGCCGTTCGAGAAACCAAATGCAGCCGGCTTCGCGCCGTCGGCCGCGGCTTTGTCCGGCACATCGAAGCCCATCGGCACCGTGTGGGCGACTGGAAGGCGGCCACCGTTGCCATCGGCGAAGAAGTCACTGCGCGCCTGGAATTTCACCTTCGCCTGGTCGTCCATGTCCGGGAAGATCTGGATCGGCGGAAGCTCCGACTTGCTGCCACGGAAGCCCGCCGCGCTCACGACGATGATCGCCAGAAAGAGGATGCTGAGGAAAAAATATTTCATGACGCGGTTAGATGTCGTCCTCCACCAGTTCGACGTGCTTGCCACCGATCTTCTCGAGGAAGGCCTTGGTGCCCTCCTGCGTGAACTTCGGGTCGCGCGCCTCGATGCAGACGAAGAAGGCGTCGTCGGAGAACTTGGCGAAGCGCGTGGAGGCGAAGATGGGGTGATTCAACCTCGGCAGGCCGATGATGGCCAGCAGCGCGAAGAGCGTGGTGAATGCGGAGAAGAGAACGGTCAGCTCGAACATCACCGGAAACCACGCGGGCAAGGCCCACACGCCGACGGTCGGCTTTGCCTGCACGACGGTCGGGTAGATGAGATTCTGGGTGACGTACTGGAGCAGGAAGGCGGTGGTGGTGCCGGCCATGCCGCCGAAGAACACGATCCAAGGAAGCTTGGAGCGCTTCACTCCCATCGCCGCATCGAGGCCGTGGATCGGGAACGGCGAGTGGCAATCCCAACGCTGATAGCCCGCATCGCGGACGTGCTCGGCGGCATGATAAAGATCATGCACGCTGTCGAACTCAGCGAGATAACCGTGTACTCTTTTTAGCGTCGTGCTCACAATGAAAGGGAATGAAATTGGAAATCAAACGGTCGCTGGCTTCGCCACATGGCGGTCCGGATAGTTCATCAAGTCCTCCTCCTGGACGCCCTTCTCGGCGTTTGGATCGTAATGCGGATTCGATTGAGGGAGCACGCCCTTCACCTCCCCGATGGCGATCACCGGCAGGAAGCGCAGGAACAGAAGGAAGTTCATCATGAAGAAGCCGAAGGTGCCGATGAAAGTCCAGTTATCCACCCACGTGGCCTCGAAGTAGCGCCAGGCGCCGGGCGTCATGTGGACTTCGAGCGTGGTGACGATGATCACGTAGCGCTCATACCACATGCCGGCGTTCACGAACATGCACACGATCATGACCGCGATCATGTTATGCCGAGCCCAGCGGAACCAGAAGATCTGCGGCGCGATGACGTTGCAGAAGAACATCGCGTAATAGTAAGGCCACGAGCCGCTGTGCCCGGTGCGGAGCAGGAAGGCGGCGCCTTCATACGGATTGGCGCTGTAATACGCCATGAACAGCTCCATGCAGTAGGCGTAGCCGACGATGGTGCCGGTGAGCAGGATGATCTTCGCCATGTTGTCGATGTGCTTCGGCGTGATCAGATCCTGCAGGCCGTAAATCTTGCGGGCTGGAATCATCAGCGTCAGCACCATCGCAAAGCCGCCGAAGATGGCCCCGGCAACGAAATAGGGCGGGAAGATCGTGGTGTGCCAGCCGGGCACCACGGATGTGGCGAAATCGAACGACACGACGGAATGCACGGAGAGCACGAGCGGCGTGGAGAGTGCGGCGAGCAGCATGTAGGCCGTCTCGTAGTGGCTCCAATGGCGGTTCGCTCCGCGCCAGCCGAGGGCGAACATGCCGTAGAGCCTCTTCTTCAGGCCCGCTTTGCAGCGGTCACGCAGCGTGGCGAGATCGGGCACGAGACCGATGTACCAAAACACGACTGAGACGGAGAAGTAAGTCGAGACCGCAAACACGTCCCAGAGCAGCGGTGATTTGAAATTCTGCCAGATCGCATTCGCATTCGGCACGGGAGCCAGGAACCACACCATCCAGACGCGGCCGACGTGAAACATCGGATACACGCCCGCGCACATCACGGCGAAGATCGTCATTGCCTCGGCGGCGCGGTTCACGGAAGTGCGCCATTTTTGGCGGGTGAGGAAAAGAATGGCCGAGATCAGCGTGCCGGCGTGACCAATGCCGATCCAGAACACGAAGTTCGTGATGTCCCAGGCCCACGCGACCGGCTGCTGCTGCCCCCACACACCGACGCCGGTGGAGATGAGATAGACAAAGCCGAAGGCCATCACGCCGGTCAGCATCACCGACGGGATGAACAGCAGCCACCAGAGGCCGGGCTGCTTATTCTCGATGATGCCGCAGATGCGGTTGGTGATCCAGGAGTAGGACCGGTTGTTCAACACCAGGGGCTCGCGCTCGAGGATGCGCGGCGTTGTTGGCGCGGGTGTGGGAGTGGTCGCTGTGGCGGTGGCGGTGGCTTCCATGATTGCAGCTTAAAATTGTTTCCCGCTCCAGGCCGCGATGTCGGCGGCGCCGGGCATGGCGGAGTTCACGTTGCGGATGCGCGCCAGATAACTCGTGCGCGGACGGGTGCCGATGTACTTGAGCACCTGGTAATTGCGCGGTGAGGCCTTGAGCTTCACCACGGCGCTTTCCTCGTTGGCGATGTCGCCGAACTCGATCGCGCCCGCAGGGCACGCCTGCTGGCACGCCACCTTCACCGAATCCGTCGGGATGCGGAAGTTCTTCGAATCACGCTGCTTCTGCCGCTGGTCGATCTTCGCGGCCTCGAGACGCTGCACGCAGTATGTGCATTTCTCGATCACGCCGCGCATGCGGACGGTGACGTTTGGATTCTTCTGAAGCTGCACGCTCTCCCGCACACCCGTCTTCGACTCGGTCGAGAGCGGGCCCCAATACAGCTCGTCGAGAGGACGCTTGTTGTAATCGAAGAAGTTGAAGCGCCGCGCGGTGTAGGGGCAGTTGTTCGCGCAGTAACGGGTGCCGATGCAGCGGTTGTACGCCATTGCGTTCAGGCCTTCCTCCGTATGCACGGTAGCGTTGACCGGACAAACCGTCTCGCATGGCGCGGCCTCGCACTGCTGGCAGGCGACCGGCTGGTTCACCATCTCGGCGGTCTCGAGCTGCTCGGGTGTTGGGTCGATGTCCGTCTTGTCGGTTTCTGAATTGTCTTTGCCCCACTTCGGCACGGTGAAATAGCGGTCCATGCGGATCCATTGGAGGATGCGGCCTTTGCGGACCTGATCCTTGCCCACGATGGGGATGTTGTTCTCAGACTGGCAGGCGACGATGCACGAGGCACAGCCGATGCAGGTGTTGAGGTCGATGGTCATTCCCCACTGATGCTTTGTCTCGTAATCGAAGCCCTCGGGGTTCTCCTCCGTCCTCTTGCCGACCTGGCCTTTATAGAGCGAAATGTTCTGCGGGATATGACCGTCCATGCCCGTGTGCTGCGCAAAGGTGGCATCCTTCTTGAACTGTTCCGCAGTGCCTTCGCGGACGACCGCGCGGCCTTCCATCGTGTTGTGCTCCTGCGTGATCGCTAGCTCGTAGATTTCGTCGAGCTTCTCGATCTTCGCGCCGGTCAGCACGTATTGATTCGCGTCCGAGCGCAAAGCGTAGGCGTTGAAGCCGCGGCCTTTGTTGTTCGAGTC
>JANOBO010000254.1:0-10318 GCA_031411695.1 Verrucomicrobiaceae bacterium | reverse complement strand
AACCCGCTGGGTTGCACCCTGTGTGGGAATGCAACCCAGCGGGTTGCACCACTCTTAAGCCTGCTCCCGTCGGCATGACAAAGGGCGGCCATCGCTGGCCGCCCTTTGGTTTGTGGTTGGTCTTGGTTGGAGACGTTCTCTGAAGTTAGTAGCGGTAGTGATCGGTCTTGTAGGGGCCTTCGACCGGCACGCCGATGTAGTCGGCCTGATCCTTCGAGAGGACGGTGAGCTTCACGCCGATCTTCTGCAAATGCAGGCGGGCGACTTCTTCGTCCAGCTTCTTCGGCAGCACGGTCACACCAATCGGGCGGCTGTCTTTGGTGGCCCAAAGATCGATCTGCGCGAGGCACTGGTTGGTGAAGCTGTTGCTCATCACGAAGCTCGGATGGCCGGTGGCGCAGCCGAGGTTCACGAGGCGGCCTTCAGCGAGCATGAAGATCGCGTTGCCAGCCGGGAAGGTGTACTTGTCCACCTGCGGCTTGATGTTCAGGCGCTTCACGTCCGTGCGGGTGTTGAGCTTATCGACCTGAATCTCGTTGTCGAAGTGACCGATGTTACAGACGATGGCCTGGTCCTTCATCTTCTCCATGTGCTCAAGGCGGATGATGTCCTTGTTGCCCGTGGTGGTGACGTAAATGTCGCCGATGCCCAGGGTGTCTTCGATCGGCATGACGCGGTGGCCTTCCATCGCAGCCTGCAAGGCGCAGACGGGATCGATCTCGGTGACGATGACCTGCGCGCCCATGCCGCGGAGTGCAGCGGCGCAGCCTTTGCCCACGTCGCCGTAGCCGCACACCACGCCGACCTTGCCGGCGATCATCACGTCCGTGGCACGCTTGATGCCGTCGAGGAGTGATTCGCGGCAGCCGTAGAGGTTGTCGAACTTCGACTTCGTCACGCTGTCGTTCACGTTGATGGCAGGGAAGAGCAGCTTGCCAGCCTTCGCCATCTCATAGAGGCGATGCACGCCGGTGGTGGTCTCTTCGGAGACGCCCTTGAGGTCCTTCACGATCGTGTGGAAAATGCCGGGCTGATTCTTCGCGATGTCCTTGAGGAGATCCTTGATGACCTTCACCTCGTGATTGTCGCTGGGGGTATCGACCCACTTGTCGCCGTTCTCCATCTCGTAGCCCTTGTGGATGAGAAGGGTGACGTCGCCACCGTCATCGACGATGAGCTGCGGGCCTTTGTCGCCTGGGAAGATGATGGCCTTCCAGGTGCACCACCAATATTCTTCCAGCGTCTCGCCCTTCCAGGCGAAGACCGGCGTTCCGCTCGCGGCAATCGCCGACGCGGCGTGGTCCTGGGTGGAGAAGATGTTGCACGAAGCCCAGCGCACATCGGCACCGAGTTCCTTCAACGTCTCGATGAGGACGCCAGTCTGGATCGTCATGTGCAACGAGCCGGTGATGCGGACGCCGGCGAGCGGCTTCTTCGGGCCATACTTCTGGCGCGTGGCCATGAGGCCTGGCATCTCGCTCTCAGCGATGTCGAGTTCTTTGCGGCCGAAGTCGGCGAGGGCGATGTCTTTAACTTTGTAATCTGTGCTCATGTATTGGGTGTGGGAAAAATGTTACTTCGCTGCCTTCTTCAAAGCCGCGACCTTGTCGGTGCGCTCCCAAGTGAGGTCTGGATCGTCTTTGCCGAAGTGGCCGTAGTTCGTGCTCTTGCTGTAGATCGGGCGGAGCAAGTTGAGCTGCTTCACGATGTCGGCTGGCTTGAAGGAGAAGACCTTCAAGACTGCGCCGAGGATCTTGTCGTCGCAGATCACGCCCGTGCCGAAAGTATCGACATGCACGCAGACAGGCTGTGGATGACCGATGGCGTAGGCGAACTGACTCTCCACGCGCGAGGCAAGGCCGGCGGCGACGATGTTCTTCGCGACCCAGCGGCCCATGTAGGCGGCGCTGCGGTCCACTTTCGACGGATCCTTGCCGGAGAAGGCGCCACCACCGTGACGGCCCATGCCGCCGTAGCTATCGACGATGATCTTGCGACCGGTCAGGCCGCTGTCGCCCTGCGGGCCGCCGACGACGAACTTGCCGGTCGGATTGATGAGAAACTCGGTGTTCTTCGTGAGCATGCTCTTCGGCAGCACCTTTTTCATGATGTTCTCGATGCAGAACTTCTCGATCTCGGCGTGCGTCGCGCTGGCGGCGTGCTGGGTGGAGATGACGGCGTTCACGATGCGCGTTGGCTTGCCATCGACGTACTCGACGGACACCTGGCTCTTTGCATCAGGACGCAGCCACTTGGCGAGCTTGCCGGCCTTGCGGACGCGGGTGAGCTCCCGGCCAAGGCGGTGCGCGAACATGATCGGCGCCGGCATCAGCTCGGGCGTCTCATCGCACGCATAGCCGAACATGATGCCCTGGTCGCCCGCACCCTGCTCAGCGTGCTTCTTGCCCTCGGCTTTCTTGGCGTCCACACCCTGTGCGATGTCGGGGCTCTGGGTGGTGAGGTAGTTGTTGATGAAAATCTGGTCAGCGTGGAACACGTCGTCGCTGTTGGTGTAGCCGATGCCGCGCACGGCATCACGGATGGTCTTGTCGATGTTGATCACATTGCCGATGGGCTTGTTGCCGATCTTCGGAATCGTGATCTCGCCGCCGACGACGACAACATTGCTCTTCGCGAAAGTCTCACAGGCCACGCGGCTCTTCGGATCGACCGTGAGGCAGGCGTCGAGGATGGCATCAGAAATGGTGTCGCAAACTTTGTCCGGATGGCCTTCGCCGACGGATTCAGAGGAGAAGATGTACGAGTTGGGCATGTGGGTGTCAGATTTGATATTGATGAATGATGATGCGTTGATATGATGCTTCCGCTTGCCGTGTCGTCAATTTTAAAATCCATCAGTCTCATCTCGGATCCCACGCGGGTCCGCATCCTCCTGCTGCTCCGGCAGGAGGAGATGTCCGTGGCGGAGCTGCAGGATGTGCTCGCTCTCCCGCAGTCGAACATCTCCGCGCAGCTCTCCAAGCTGAAGTCAGCCGGGCTGGTGAGCGACCGCCGCTCCGGCAAGAACCGCCTTTACCGGATCGAGGAGCCGAGCGCGAAGGAGAGGGAGGCACACGAGCACTTCCTCGCCCTGCTTGCCGCCGCAGGCGGGGAGATCAAGGAGACCAAACGCGATGCCACCGCGCTGAAGATCGTGCGGAAGAAGCGCGCAAACGTCGCCCAAGGTTACTTCGACGCGCTGGCCGGCAAATTTGGCCGGCACTACATCCCCGGCCGATCGTGGAAGGCGCTCGGCGAGACGCTGATCAAACTTTTGCCGCCGCTCGTCATCGCCGATCTCGGCGCAGGTGAAGGCACGCTCTCCCAGCTCCTGGCTCAGCGCGCGAAGAAGGTCATCGCCGTGGACAACTCACGCGAGATGGTCGCCTATGGCACCGAACTGGCGAAGAAGCACGGCTACACGAACATGGACTACCGCATCGGCGACCTCGAAGATCCGCCCATCGCGCACGATTCCGTCGATCTCGCGATCTTCAGCCAGGCACTGCATCACGCGCCGAATCCTGCGAAGGCCATCCAGGCCGCGCACAAGATTCTCAAGCGAGGCGGACGCGTCGTCATCCTCGACCTGCTGAAGCATCAGTTCGAAAAGGCGCGCGACATGTACGCCGACGTCTGGCTCGGCTTCTCGGAGATCGATCTCCATGACTTCCTCGAGCGCGCGGGCTTCAAGAACATCGGGACGAGCATCGTCCACCGTGAGAGCAAGAGCCCGCATTTCCAAACTGTGCTGGCGATCGCGGACAAAGCGTGAGGCGGCTTGTCACATCGAGCCTCACTCAACGTGCGTGCTGATCCAGCCCCGCAGATCAAAATCATCCGCGATCTTCTCCGCCTGCCAGCGTCCGTCCGCGTTCAGCCGAAACGTGCCGATCCATTTCTGATGCCACGATTCAGGCTCGATCATGCTCAGGTGGTGTCTGCCCTCGACCGCATAGAGGTGGTACATCTCACCGATCACCGGCTCGAAGCCGAAGTGCGCCTCATAGATCAGCTTGTTCCAATTGAACGCGTCGATGACCTCGAGGTATTTCTCGCGTAGCTGCACCAACTCCTGCTGCAGTTCCCGCTCCACCCTCGAGACACCGCGGCTTTTGAAGTTCGTCAGATCCTGCGGAATGATCTTCGCGCCGAGACGTGAGGTCGGGTAGTGGAGGAAATTGCCACGGGGCGCGGTCTGGGCCAGGTCGGACTCAATCGGATCGTCATTCATGGTGCGGGGAGCATCTTTACGTCGCACGTGGGTCTGCGGATCAAAAGGAATCGTCCGGCAGCGATCCGCGCCCACCCCTGAAGGCCGGCTGAGGCGCTATCGCCCGAAGTATCCCTTCACCTTCAGCTTGCGGGAGAAAATCTTGTCACCCGCCGCGACAAAGAGCGTGTCGTGCTCTTTGCCGGCAAATTCGACGCTAACGATCTTCCCGGTGGCAACGGGCTTGGCGATGATGCCCGAGAGACGGCCGGTGAGATCGAACACCTGGATACCCAGATCGGTGGTGACGAAGTAGCGGCCCTTCTCCTCCGTCGTCATGCCATCACCAGCGGCTTCTTCCTTGCCGGGCTGCGTCTGCATCGTCATGTACGGCGCTGCCGCGCTCAGCGCGCCATCCTCCGCGATGCGCCACGTCCACACGTTCTTTCCGCCGTAGTCGGAGACGACGAGCGTCTGCTCATCGATGGAAATCGAAATGCCATTCGGCTTCGTGACATGTCCCTCGTCCGCGATGCGGTGCTGCTTGTCCGGCGTGATGCAGTGGATGCGCCGGGTCGGCGTCTCGGTGAAATAGACGAAACCCTTCTTCGTCACCACGAGGTCATTGCACTTCACGCCCGTCACAAGCACCTCGACCTTGCCTGCGTCATCGATGCTGATCACACGCTGCTCCTTGTTGTGCGTGGCATAGAGTTTTCCATCCGGGCCAAATTGCAGGCCGCTGATGCCGGGCAGGTTGTCATGCACCAGCGACACTTGCCCGCTGCCGACCTCGAGTTTGTAAACGCCTTTGCCGTTCTTCACA
Organism: Verrucomicrobiaceae bacterium; assembly: GCA_031411695.1. GTDB lineage: Bacteria > Verrucomicrobiota > Verrucomicrobiia > Verrucomicrobiales > Verrucomicrobiaceae > JAIBCL01. The sequence goes on along the minus strand of JANOBO010000254.1, from coordinate 5,279 downwards.
TCGCTGAACAGCAAATTGCCATCTGCGTCGGCACAGAGTCCGTCGGTAAACGTCTGGCCCGTCACCGCCTCCTTCCACGGCTCGGATTCGATGAGGTAATCATGCAGCGAGGTGTCCTGCGCCCGGGCGGGGTCACTGGACAGGATTGTGACGATCTGCAGGATGAACAGGACCTTGAGAAGGGCGGGCGGGTGCATGGCTGGTTATCGACTTCAGAGAACGTCATCACTTTGTCAAATCCGGCGCGGGCTTTCTGGCGCTGAGTTCATCCATGAGCTTCAGGCCGAGAAGACCCGCGATGGAGCCTCCGCTGCCATCCGCGCTTGAGCCGGTGATGAGGATGTCCGGGATGATCTTCACCTTCTCCCGGCCGATGGTTTCGGCGATCTTTGTGCGCGTGAAATTATCGCCGCCCATCGCGCGGACCTGCAGCTCGTAGGCCTCCGCGTTGGCCTTGCCGATGGCGAGGATCTTCTCGCCTTCCGCATTGCCGGTGACGGTGATGCGCTGCGCCTCGGCGGCGGCGTTCAGCCGCACGCTCGCAGCATCGCCCTCGGCCTTCTTCACGGCGGAGTTTGCGATGCGCTCGGCGATGCCGACGCCCTGGTCCGCCTCCACGATCTGCTTCTGCATGTCGGCGATGGCGGTCTGCTTTTCGAGGTTCTGCCGCGTCTCCTGCGCCATGCGCTGCGTGTCGTATGTGACCTTTTGCTCTTCGGCCAGCTTTCGGTCGGTCAGGGTTTTCATCAGCGTATCGGGCGGTGCGATGTCGCCGATGAGGGTGTCCACGCCCGTGACGTTATATTTTTCCAGCACGTGGTTGATGTGCTCGCGGGCGGAGGCCTGGCGCTCCTTGCGGGTGCTGAGGAAGGCGATGACATCGCTGTCCTGGGCGCTGTTGCGGAAGTAATTGCCGATGGTGGGCTCGAGCACCTGGCTGACGAGATTGTTCATGTTGCCAAAGCGGGCGATGACCTTGCTGGCCTCGTTCATCGGGATGTGGATGATCTGGCTCACGTCGAGATTGAATGGGAAGCCGTCCTTGCTGCGCACGGTGATGGTGGAGAGATGCTTGTCGAGTTGGTGCGCCTCGCTGCGCGCGTTGGCCCAGTTCAGGACGAGGTTCGTGGTGGGGACGAACTCGATGTTCAGGATGTAAGTGTTCAGCGGATACTTGCCGGGCCCGAGCGGCTCGGACCACACGCCTTTGTAACCGCGCTTCACGATGTTGCCGTGCTTGAACTCGACGCCGCTCACGTCCTCGCCCTCCTCACCGCAGAAGCTGATGACCACGCCGACGTAGCCGATGGGGATGTCCGTCATGGCGATCTCCTCCACGTTTGCAAACCAGTGGTTCAGGAAGTACGAGCCGGCCAAAATGACGTGCGGCTGCAGGCCGCGGTTCCCGCCATTGGCGATGAAGGCGTCGGCGTCCTGGAAGTTGTTGTGCCCCTCGATCCTGCGGCCGGCGATCTGGCCTTCGAGCAGCGGCGCGCCATCCAGCGTGGTGACGATGCCGACCATGTTGTCCTTGATCTGCGTCATCTTCGAGAGCGTGACGTCAAAGAGAAACGCGTTGATGCGGTAGGTGCCGGGCGTGAGGTAGGCGGCCTGGCGGCCCTTCTGCCCGCCATTGCGGAGGAAGATCTCAGCGTCCTGAAACATGGAGCACTCGACGCGCCGGGCCAGCACCGCTCCTGAACTCAGCTCCGCGCCATCCTTTGACATCACGAGGCCGATGGCGCCGTCCGGGATGACCACGAATGGCTGCAGCGTGATCTCGTATTGCCAGATCCACCTCCAGAAATAAATCCCTGGCGCCAGCGTCTGCGCCTGAAAGCCGGCCTCGCCATTGATCGCGATGATGCGCCCGCTGGGGATCTCCTTGTTCGCGCCGAAGAGCACGAACTTCTTCGTCACCAAGCCGATGCGGTTCTCGGGAACAATCACGATCCCGAGCACCTGGAAAAGCTTTCTCCAAAGCAGCGCCGCGAGCGCGATGCACACGAGCAGCACGATCCAGAATGAATAAGGTCCGAGCAAATCAACAAGCTCTGACCCCGACGCCGCCGACATGATGGGAGTGTTCATGCGGCCCCTTGTAGCGGAGATCGCCCTGGAATGACAATTCCAATTCCATGGAATGATTGCAGCCTTAGGAAGGCAATGCGCGTGAACAGCGCTGTTCAGTCCCGTGAGCCCGGCGTGATCTTCAGCTCCACCTCCTTGCCATCGCGCTGCACTTTCATCTCCGTCTCCTTGCCGATCTTCAGGTCACCCATCACATAAGTGTAGTCATAGATGTTCGTGATGTCCTTGCCGCCGAGTTTGATGATGATGTCGCCAGCTTTGACGCCGGCCTTTGACGCCGGGCCGATGGGCGAGACGCCGGAGAGCTTCACGCCCTTGATGTCGCCCTGCGCATAGTCGGGGATGGTGCCGAGGTAGGCGCGCAGCCCACCGCGCGCGCCCTGGTTCTTCGGCACTTCCATCGCGATGTAGCCGGGGCTCTCCTGCGACGTGGCGATGCCGCGCGCGATGAGGCCCATGAGCTTTGCGATCTGCGCGGCCTTGTCGTAGTCCACCTTGTCGGCGGTGTCCGTCGGCATGTGGTAGTCCGCGTGTGCGCCGGTGAAGGCGTTCAGCGCCGGCACGCCGCGCAGATAAAACGTGGTGCTGTCCGTCGGCAGATGCGCGTCGTTCTGCGTCGTGATGGGCAGACCAATGGGCGCGTTGCGTTTCTCGATCTCCTTCGGCCACCACGCGCTGGAGCCCACGCCTTGCAGCACCAGCGTTTTGTGAAAGCGCCCGATCATGTCCATGTTCAGGCACGCCGCCACCATGCCCGTGAGCTTCGCGTTCGGGTCACCCTTGATCATCTTCGCGAGATCCTCCACGAAATGATTCGAGCCCAGCAGTCCCAGCTCCTCGCCAGACCATGCTGCGAAGATGATGTCGCGCGTCAGCTTGATCTTCCCCTGCTTCTTCAAATCCGCGAGCCATTGCGCGATCTCCATCACGCCCGCCGTGCCGCTCGCATTGTCATCCGCGCCGTGATGAATCTTGTGCGCGTCGTCACCCTTCGCGCGCGAGTTTGATCCGCCGCTGCGTCCGAGGTGATCCACATGCGCGCACACGATGAGCGGCGCGGTATGGCCGTCGGGTTCCTTCCCGTGCGGAAGAACGCCCAGCACATTGCGGCCCGTTTTCTTCTCCTGCTGAATGACAATGTTGGCCGACAGCTTCAAGCCCGTGCAATCGATCCCGCCCATGAGGTCGCCCTTGTCGAGCTTGTCCTGTAGGTCCTTCAATGTCTTGCCCGCGCTCGCCAGCATCTTGTCTGCCACCGCATCCGTCACGCTGATCGCCGGAATGCCAGACGAAGCCAGCGATGCATCAAAGGTCATCGTCGCCAGCTGCTCGACGACTTTGCTGTTCGGTCCGCTGGCCACGATCAAACCCCGCGCGCCCTTCTGCCGCGCGGTCAGCGCTTTGAACCGCAGGCTCGAGTAGCGGATCAGCTCATTCCGCCGCTCCTGCGTGATGCCCTCCGGCAAGTAGCGCAGCACCAGCACCCATTTGTCCTTCACATCGAGGTGCGCGTAGCTGCTGTAGGGCTCGATCTTCTTCCCATCCGCTCCCGTTGCCTCTTCCGCAGTCTCCACGCCGTAGCCGGCGAAGACGATCCCGCCCTCCGCGATCTTCCCGGTTTGCGAGAACGACAACGGCCGCCATTCCTTGTCCGCCGTCAGCACCGGCTTTTCTTTGCCGCCTTCGAGCGTCAGCACATTCCCTTCTCCGAGCGCGACGCCTGCGGTGAAATCAAAATTCTCAAACCATGTGTCCTTGTCGCCGAACGGCAGCAGCCCGCTCTTCTCGAAAACGCCCGCCACATATTCCGTCGCCAGCTTCTCGCCCTCCGTGCCGGTCAGCCTGCCGTCGAGCGCGTCGCTCGCCAGATAAGTCACATGCTGCCTCATATCCTCAGCGCGAATCTCCGCCGCCGTCTTCGCAAAATCCGGCTCCGCTGCCTTTTGCCCACTGACCTCGGATGTCTGACTTTTGATCTCTGACTTCTGACCTCTGATCCCCGCCAGCGCGTGATCATGCGACCAGTCCGCCATGTAGATCTGCGATGCCCCGCCTGCCGCGCGACCGCTTGTCCACGACAGCTTTTTCCCATCGGGTGAAAACACCGGCAGCCCGTCAAAGCCATCCGTCGTCGTCACGCGCACCGGCTCATGCTTGCCGTCGGCATCGACGATGTACAATTCAAAGTTCGCAAAGCCTTGCAGGTTCGTGGTAAAGACCAGGTAATCGCCGCTCGGATGAAAATACGGCGCCCAGCTCATCGCGCCGAGCTTCGTGATCTGCCGCTGATCGCTGCCGTCCGCGTTCATCGTCCACACCTCCGCCACATCCCCCTTCGGCGTGAAGCGACGCCAGCAAATCTTCTTCCCATCGTGGCTGAAGAACGGCCCGCCATCATAGCCAGGCACTTCCGTCAGCCGCTTCACATTCGAGCCGTCCGCATCCGCCGTGTAGATCTCCATGAAGTATTGCTTGTCGATCTTGAGCCGCTCCTCGTCTTCCGCGCCCAGCTTCTCGGCATAGGCCGCGCGATTGCTGGCAAAGACCATCTTCTTCCCGTCCGGCGACCAACCGCCCTCGGCATCGTAGCCGCGCGTGTTCGTCAGGTTCTTGAGCGATTTGTCAGCCAGGGAGTACTCCCAGATCTCGTAGTGCTCATCGTAGTCCCATGAGTAGCGGCGCACCTTGCTCTCCGCGCGCTCCTTATATTCCGCCGCTTGCAGCTCCTTCGATTTCGGATCGGTGTGGGTGGAGGCAAACAGCACGCGCTTCCCGTCCGGGTGCATCCACGCGCAGGTCGTCTTCCCCAGCCCCGGCGAAAGGCGCTCCTGATCTCCCGTTTCCAAATCCATCAGGTAGATTTGATAAAACGGATTCCCTTCCTCGCGCTCCGACTGGAACACCATCTTCGTCCCGTCCGCATTGAAGTAACCTTCGCCCGAGCGCTTCCCCTCAAACGTGAGCTGGCGGATGCCCGACAGAAAATCCGCCTCCTTCTGCGCAAAGGCGGTCGCGGCAAATGAAAGCAGGGTGAGAGAAAAGAGAATCAGTCGCATAGTTGGGACGAGAACATACGAACCGCCCGGCGACTTCCAGCGAAAGGAATGGCGATCAAGTAGCGGACTACACTCGGAGAGTTACTGACTGTCAGTCAGTAATGGGGGCTGAGAGCTGGGCTGACGTGGGTC
>JANOBO010000253.1:0-3401 GCA_031411695.1 Verrucomicrobiaceae bacterium | reverse complement strand
CTTCGCGTATAACCTGCTCGCCGTGTATCAGGCGCAGGTGACCCCGCAGAGCGGCTGGCGTCAGCCCTCGACACTGCGTGCGGCGGTGTTTGTCTGCGGAGCCGTGCTCGGGCGTATCGGGCGCAAAATCGTGCTCAGACTGTCGCAAACCGGGGGAGGGCTCGCGAAGCACAAAGCCTTGATCGACAAGGCCTGCGAGGCACCAGAGCCAATCGCGCCGCTTTTGGTCCGACAACGCCCGCCAAGCCCCGATTGGGACATGGTGGCACCCGGCGGCTGCGCGATCTGACCCCGCTCAAGCGCCCTCGATCAGGAGGGCAAACGCGGCGTTCGGGTTAAACTCACAGGCGTCTGATCACGCACCAACTTCCCGGATGAATCCATTTTCAGTGACTACATTCTTTTGCCGGATAGGATCTTAGAGTTCGCCACGGCAGCAATGAACACGACGCCTACTGCGACCCGGCACATCCCGGCTGGCGGATCAAGGTTACCGGCCCATCGCCAGCCTTGCGTGAAGGACGTTCCCGCATCCCTGTGTTCACTGAGCGTGACTATCTCGAAATTGCTGATCTGGCGAATCGAGTCTTCGGTGATGCAATCGAGTTCCTCGGCATCATCCCAGCAGAGTCGGTCCGCGAATTCTCTCACGGCAACCCAAAGTAGAAGCGGCGGGCCCCGACCATCCGGTATCCTGCCAAACGACTGATCAGTGAGTGGAGGCGCATGGCCGGCTTTGAATACGATGAAGGCGCGTGGAAGCGAGAAGGAGACGGCGTCGTTCTGTCAGATGAACATGTGGGCAACTCCATCGCATCTTCGCAAGGAATTCGCCCAATCGATTCGCACATGCGACGCTTGAAGCGGGCTGTCGGTCCTGTTGTTCCATGATCCGACAATCCGGCAAATCCGATGCGGGCCAAGATTTGAATCTTGGCTCACGAGCCGCGCAGCAGGACGGCCTCCATCTTCGCATTCGCGGGCGCGCGGAAGAGCTGGATGAGCAGGTAGATGGCCATGGCGATGTTGCCGAGAAAGAGGATGCCGAGCAGCCACCCGATGCGGGCGATCCAGCCGCGCTCCTTGTACGCAACCCAGCAGTAGAAGGTGAGAAAGGCCCAGTAGGTGTCGAACAGGGTGGCGATGAACCACGGATGCGTGGCGACGGCGCGCGGTGTGTCCCAGAGCGCGCACTGCATGGAGGCCCAGCCGGTGACGCCGAGCATGGAGACGAGCACGACGGTGAAGAGGATGCGGAGAAACCAGATCACGGCGCTCAGAAGTGGCGGTGCAGCGTGGCGTTGTTCGGCCGGGTATAGACGGCCTGCACGACGCTGATGTTCCGTGTGGCAAAAGCGGCTTCGCAATATTGGAGATAAAAATTCCATTTGCGAATGAAGCGGTCGTCAAAGCCTTGCGCTTTCACTTCGGTGAGGCGCGTGTTGAAGCGCTCGAACCACAGTTGCAGCGTCTTGGCGTACGATGCGCCGAGGTCTTCGGTGCCGTGCATGAAGAGATCGCTGGTGCGGTTGATGGCCTCGTTCACACGGCCGATGCTGAGGAGCAGCGAGCCGGGGAAGATGTGCTTTTGAATCCAGTCGACGCCTTTGCGCAGCCCTTTGTGCTGGCAGTCGGCCACGGTGATCATTTGAAAGGCGAGCAGGCCATCGGGCTTGAGCACCGAGGCGCATTTTGTGAAATACGTTTCGAGATATTTGTCGCCGACGGCCTCGAGCATTTCGATGGAGGCGATCTTGTCGAACTGGCCGGTGAGCTGCCGGTAGTCTTGCAGGCGCACCTCCACGCGATCCGCGCGGCCTTCGCGTGCGACGCGCTCGGTCGCAAACTTGTGCTGCTCCTTGGAGATCGTCACGGCGGTGACCCGGCAGCCGTAATTTTTAGCGGCGTGACAGCAAAAGCCGCCCCAGCCGCAGCCGATCTCGAGGACATGATCGCTTTGCTTGAGATGCAGCTTCTGGCAGAGCGCCTCATATTTCGACGCCTGCGCATCGGCGAGCGGCTGGCCGGGGCGCTCGAAGCGCGCGGCGGAGTACGTCATCGTCTCGTCTAGCCAAAGGGAGTAGAACTCGTTTCCGAGATCGTAGTGCTCGGCGATGTTGCGGCGGCTGGTGGTGAGGCTGTTCGGGCGCAGCAGGTGATGCACGCGGTTGAAGCCGTTGAGCAGATTCACGAAGGCAACGTTGGCGGAAGAGTTGCGCGAGCCTTGCGTGCGGGCGAGGTTGAGGATGAACCAGGCGATCACGTCGGCGATGCTGGCGGTGTCCCAGTCCCCATCGACGTAGGATTCGCCAAAGCCGACATTGCCGAAGAGCGCGCAGCGTTTGAAGAAGTCGAGGCGATGAACGCGAATCTCGGCGGTGATCTCCGCTCCCGTCTCGCCGAAGAGGCGCGTGCGTCCGTCAGGATAAATCATGCGCATCCCGCCGTGCTCGAAGGGCTTCAAGCCTTGGAGCATGAGCCACTCATAGAAGCCTGGCCGCGTCTCGGCGGCGGTCTCGGTGGATGCGTGTTCGTAGGTGAGCGTTGAGTTCATGTTTTGTGTGGAGCGATGGATTGGTGAGGGCGGAGCACGCCGCGCTGGAGATCGGCGTTGGCGCCTTTGGGGTGCCACGGGAGGCCTTTCATCCAGAGGCGGAATGCGTGCCAGTGGATGAGGAAGATGACGCGCAGGGTGAGCAGCGGATACTTCACCGCGCAGGCGAGCAGGCTGGCATCAGTGAGCGGACGGCGCTTGCCGGTGAGCGCGGTGAAGAGCACGCGATCATCGCCGGCGCGGTCGTCGATGTGAATCTCGAGCGTCTCGCCCGGCACGCGTAACTTGAAGTCGAAATTGAGATCGAGTGCAAAGAACGGCGAGACATAAAAATGCTTCGGAGTGATGAGACGGAAGGTTTGTTCTGGGTCGCTGCTGCTGAGGACGTATGGTTTTTGTTCGTGGAAGGTGTTGGTCACCTCAGCCACGGCATGGAGCGGCTGGCCCTCGGCATCGAAGGCGTAGTAGAAGCAGACGGGATTAAAAACGTAGCCAAAAACGCGCGGGAAGGTGAGCAGCCGGATGCTGGCGATGGGCGCGATGTCCACACCGCTCTCCGTGAGGTAGCGGAGGATGTTGGCCTTCACATCGCCCGCGCCGAGGTCGAGATGATCGCGGTCGTGGAAGGAGAAGAGATTGAACCGGTTGCGGCTGAAGAAGCGCAACCGCTTGGCCAAGGCGTCGATGTCATCGAGATCTAGCCAGAGATAAAAGAGGTTGTAGTTGAAGCGATGAACTTTCGGCTTGAGCCGGTGATGCATGACGGCGCATTCGTAAATGGAGGATGGGCTTGAGAGGGACATGCGGCGTGGCTGGCGGTTATGCGCCTGCCGGTGGCTGATGGATT
>JANOBO010000252.1:0-20165 GCA_031411695.1 Verrucomicrobiaceae bacterium | reverse complement strand
CTTTTTCAGAAGCGATTGTCGGCTTTACACCAGGCGGAGCACACCTATAACTGGGACATCATGGACCGGATCGTCGAGTCCGTGACCAAGCAGTAGAACCCCCGCGAACTGACATGACCCTTTGGAGCCTTGAGTACTTTCGTTGCCCGATATCGCATGAAAAACTGATTCTTGAGGACGCGGTCATCGAGACCGTGCCTTTGAACGAAGCAACGCGCGCGCTGGCCCTCAGGCTGGGGCTTCCAATCGAGAAGCTTGAGCAGCGGGTGAGGAAGGGCGTGCTCCATGCCCCGGTGTCGAACTACTATTACCCGGTTTATGAGTACATCCCGGTGCTCTTCGACTTCAAAAACGACTTCTACTACAAAGACCCGCTCTTCAAGACCGCCGGGAAAAAGTACAAGAAGCCGCCATCGTCCCGTGCACGCCCCGGGGAGCTGTTCGTTCAGAAGAGCTTCACCACGCAGTGGAACATGGTGCAGAATCACGAGCTGACCTTCACCTACACGCACAGCCAGCGGGAAAAGTTCATCGAGCTGGAGATCGTGGACACGGACAAGACCATCGCCGCCGACTACCTCGCGCTGAATGTCGGCTGCGGCTTCGGCATGGAGTCGCAGTTTCTCTTCAATGTGATCAAGCGTCCGACATTCGGCATCGACATCAATTTCTCCATGCTGAACGGCGTGAAGCATCTGATGGACAACCCGCTGGTGACGCTTGCGCTCGCGTCCGCTTTCGCACCCCCCTTTGCCGACGACACCTTCGACCTCGTGTACAGCCATGGCGTGCTGCACCACACGTATGACACGAAGAAGGCGTTCCTGAGCATCATGCCGAAGATGAAGAATGAGAAAGGCAAGATTTACATCTGGGTGTATGCGCTTGAGGACGCCATGCGCGGCGGCAGCAAGCGCACGTTCGGCCATTACACCGAGTTTGCCGTCAGGCCCATCCTCGCGGAGCTGCCAAAGTGGCTGCAACACGTGTGGCTCTACCCGCTCTCAGCCTATCACTACTGGCACTTTAAAAAGTACGGCATGAACAAGGACAAGTGGGAGTTCAAGAACTCCATGCACTCGATGAGCGACCGCTGGCTGCCGAAGTACGCGTGGCGTCACGGCTTTCACGAGGTGATCACATGGTTCGTCACCAACGGGCTGGATTACGAGCTGCTCGATCCGGTCGCCTATGAGGAAGCGGTGGGCACCAGCCTGATCGGCGTCGGCATTCGCGGCCGCCACCACAGGCCGAAGTCGGCTGCGTGATGGGACGGGGGCGCGTCAAGTTATCCCGGGCAAGACCAAGAGGTGGCGACCTTGTATTCGCGCGAGGCGTCAGGAACCAATCGCGTTCGGGCGGAACTGAATTAAGAATCGGCCAAACATGTGTGGCATAGCAGGCTTTTTCTCCCTCAGCGCCGTGCCGGTGAACGGCGGGGAGGCCAGTCTGCGCGTGATGAACACGCTCCAAGCTCATCGGGGCCGTGATGGCGAGGGGACCTGGATGCATGAGCGCTTGATGGTCGGCCTCGCGCATCGACGGCTGAGCATCATCGACATCGGCACCGGCGGCCAGCCGATGCGCGATGAGGGAGGAAACTGGATTGCCTACAACGGTGAGATCTACAATTTCATCGAGCTGCGCAGGGAACTCGGGGAGGATCTGTTTCGCACGCGCTCGGACACGGAGGTGATTCTTCATGCCTACCGGAAGTGGGGGGAAGACTGCGTCACACACTTCCGCGGCATGTTCGCCTTTGCCCTGTGGGATGAGGCGCGGCAGACGCTGTTTTGCGCGCGGGACCGTTTTGGGATCAAGCCGTTTTACTTTGTGAGCCACGAGGGTGTCTGGCGCTTTGCATCCGAGATCAAGGCGCTGCTGCCTTTTGTGCCCGAGATCGCCACCGATGCTGACGGGCTGCGCGATTATCTGGCCTTCCAGTTCTGCCTGCATGGCAAGACGCTTTTCAAAGGGGTGGAGGAGCTGCAGCCCGGCCACTGCATCACGCTGAAGGCGGGCGTGCGTCCGGCGGCGCGACGCTATTGGGACGTGTATTACCACCTCGACTTCGATCACGACGCCGCCTATTTCGAAGAAAGGCTGCGCGAGTTGTGGCACGAGTCCGTAGCCCTGCACATGCGGAGCGATGTTCCGGTCGGCGCGTATGTCAGCGGCGGGCTGGACTCCAGCTCCATCGCCGCGGCGGCTTCCCGGATGCCGGAGGGCGCGCAGATGATGGGGTTCGTGGGCAAGTTCGACACGGGCCCTGAATACGACGAGAGCCAGCACGCGCGCACGGTCGCGCGGGAGAATGGCTTCCCTCTGATGGAACTCGGCATCACCTGCGCGGACTTCGTCTCAAACATCGAGCGCGTGATCTATCATCTCGACTATCCGGTCGCCGGGCCGGGCTCGTTTTCCCAGTACATGATCTCGGAGCTGGCGGCGAAGCATCGGAAGGTGGTGCTGGGCGGCCAGGGTGGGGACGAGATTTTCGGAGGCTACACGCGCTACCTCATCGCGTATTTCGAGCAGTGCATCAAGGCTGCCATCGACGGCACGGCGGGGAAGGGCGGCTTCATCGTGACCTATGAGTCCATCATTCCGAACCTCACCGCGCTGCGCGCCTACAAGCCGATGCTGCAGGAATTCTGGCGCGATGGCTTGTTCGATGACATGAACCGGCGCTACTTCCGGCTCATCAACCGCGCGCCGCATCTTGGAGATGAGATCCGCTGGGACATGCTCGGTGATTACTGCCCGTTCGAGTCGTTTCGTAAAATTTTCGACGGCGGCAACGCGCATCACACCAGCTACTTCGACCTGATGACGCATTTTGACTTCAAGACGCTGCTGCCCGCGCTGCTCCAGGTGGAGGACCGCATGAGCATGGCCCACGGGCTGGAGTCGCGCGTGCCGCTGCTCGACCACCCGCTGGTGGAGCTGGCCGCCACGATCCCCTCAAACATCAAGTTCACCAACGGCGACATGAAGCACATTTTCAAAAAGGTCGTGGCACCATGGCTGCCCGAGAGCATTCTCAAGCGCACCGACAAGATGGGCTTCCCCACGCCGACCACCGAATGGATGCGCGGGGACGCGAGGGACTTCGTGCTCGACATGCTCTCCAGCGACGCTGCCAAAGGGAGGGACTTCGTGGACAACTCGAAAGTCGTTGGCAAGATCGAAACGGAGACCAAGTTCGGCCGGAATCTCTGGGGCCTGCTCTCGCTCGAACTCTGGCAGCGGCAGTTTCACGACAAGGCCGGTGAGTTCCGCCGTCTGGGCACTGCGGAGGCCTAGCGGGGGGGGCGGGGCACGAAAGCCGGTACGCCTCACACCTCGGGCGGGGGCGGGGCGAGCAGCGCATCGACAAAGGCAGTCAGCTTTTTCATTTCTGTCTTTGCGTTGAGCGTCTCCCGCAGCTTGAAGGAGGCGGCCTGTTTGGCGGCGATGTCCTCGGCGGTCAGCGCATTCAGCATTGCGGCAAAGGTGCGCGGCTCGAAATCATCGGCGACCCAGCCAACTCCGTGCTCGCGGGTGATCTTGGCCATGTTTGCAGTCGGGCCGATGGCGACTCCGAGGCCGGCGGCGATGAAGTCGAAAAACTTGTTCGGCAGCGCGTGCTCGTAGTTGAAGAGATCCGGCTGCAGCAGAAAGACGCCGATGTCGTATTCGGCGATGGTGGTGGCGATCATTTCTGGTGCCACGGCATCGCGGAACGTGACGCGGCCAGGACGAAGCTTGGCTCCTTCCTTGCGCAGATACCCCTCGTAATCCGGCGCGCCTCCAACCAGCATGAAGTCCAACGTGAAGCGGTCATCCAGCCAGCTCATGGCGTGAATCATGAGCTCCAACTTCCGGAATGGCGAGCACGCGCCGTGATGAATGAGACGGACCTTGTTTCCGGAGGATGGCAGGCGCGGCGGCAGGGGGATGTAGTCGGGCGCGTTGTAGATCACCAACGGCTCGCGCATGTGGAACTCGTTCGTGAACAGCGGGACGAACGAGTCGGTGACCGTGAGCGTGCCGTCCGCCAGCGGGCTGTAGTTTTTCATGATGCCGGTGACGAGCGGCTTCCGCGTCTTCAGCCACTCGGACGATTCCCCGCCAAGGCTGGAGTCCAGCTCGCGCGTCGGATACTCATGCAGATCAAGGATGACCTTGGTTTTCGGATTGAATCGTTTCGCCGCGATTCCGAGCGTCAGCGTGTCCACATCGTTGCAATAGACGAGGTCGAAACTGCTGGCATGAACGAAATGCCACGCGTGGCGGAAGTGCGCGTGCGCGAGCTGATAGGATTCCAGAAGGCTGGGGAAGAAACGCGAGAACCACAGCCGCACGCGTTGTGTGCGCAACGGAATCCATCTGCCGGTCGTGTCATGGAGCATGATCTCAAACCAACTGACTCGGTCCGACGCCTTGTTGAAAGGATTGCGGCCAAAACCCGCCACCGTGACATCATGTTTATCTGACAATGCGCGAGCCTCGCGCTGGACGCGGGCATCAATGGCGATGGGGCTGAAGGCAAGGATGCAGATGCGTTTTCGATTCTCCGGGGCAGTCGCGGGAGCGGGCGCTGAAACTGGCGGGAGGGAATTTTCGTCCACAGATTCAATCGGAGTGAACGCGCGACCCGCTTCTGAAGCGGGCGACTCTTGAGCAGCCTGGCCGCCAGCTTTGGAGAACTGATCGTGCCACGAATCGATCACGAGCCACCGCCAGACGAGGCGTCCGTCGTCACGCGTGCCTGTGCCGTCCTCGAGACGGCGGCAGGCTTCCTCGACTAGAACGGGATCGAGATAGCGGAGGAGGAACTCTGATTTCGCCGGATGCCGATCGCGGTGCTGGATGAGCCGGCGGGCCATCGTGATGTCGGGTGTTTCAAATCCAGTCTTGTCACGACGCCAGAGGATCGATGCCGGTGCGCGGCCTTTCATCGCCACGCGCAGAACCCACTTGGCCCATCCCTTGTTGATCTTGAAGTCATTCGCGTGGGTGAAGGCCCACTCGACCAGATTGTGGTCGGTGAACGGTACGCGCGCCTCGACGGAGAAAGCCATTGAGTTTCGGTCTTCGAAACGCAGCAGGTGAGGCAGGCTGGTGGTGGTCGTCTGACCGAGAAGAAAGTTGCGCAGGTTGTGCGGTGGCTCCCCCCGAAGCCGGCGCGTAATTCGATTGAGGTCAGCGGGCAGTGTGTGCCACCGCCCCCTCCAACTGCCGGTCTTGAGGGCCTGTCTCCGGCGCAGGAGTCGAATGTAGGTGCGGATACCCCGGAGTTTTTCGAGGTTTGAAGCGATGTGCTTTTTCTTCTCGCTGATCTGTGTCTCGAGCCGGAGCCACTTTTCCCCGCCAATTTTTTTCTTTTCCTGAAGCGCCTTCTTGTCCTTCGTCCACTTGACGAGCTTCGCTTGGTGCTCGGCGAGCTTTTCCAGCGTGGCCTGCTCCGCCTCGCCGAGCATCGCGAGTTCGTTGGCGGGAGGCGAATATGAAAAGTCTCGCAAGGCGATGTCCTTCCGGATCGCCGAGTTCCGCAGCACGGTTTCCAAATGGAAGCGCTCCCTGTTCACCCAAAGGGCGCCGGTGACGCCATTGGCCAGCGATTGACCCAGCTCACGGATCACCGTGAACCAGGAATGACGCGTGGCAAATTTTCGAGCGATCCACTCGACAAGAAACTTCCCGTACCGTTCTGACTGGAGCCATTCGAGGAACTGCTCCTGATAGGACCCCGGCTGATAGCCGCCGAACAACTCGTCTGCGGCCTGGCCATCGAGGAGAACGGTCACATTTTTCAAACGCGCCTCACGCATCACGCACCATTGCGCGAAGATGCTGGCGGTCTGGAAGGGCTCGTCCTGATGCCAGACCATGCGGTCGAACATCTCGGTGAGCGGCACGTCATCGGGATAAAGATAGTGGGAGTTCGTGCGGCTATGGGCCACGACCTGTTTGATCCACTCGGACTCGTTGAAGTTTCCCTTTTCACGGTAAACGGCGCTGAAGGTGTGAAGCTCACCCGCGCCGCCGGCATCCAGCAGCGTGCGCATGGTGCCGACGATGGAGGAGGAATCGACGCCACCGCTGAGGCAGCTCCCGACCGGCACATCGGCGCGGAGACGGAGTTTCACCGCCGAGTCCACCTGTGCGGCCATCTGTTCGACGGCTGCGGCAGGATCGGGTCTCTCTTGTTTCCTCGTGGTCCACCTGAGATCGTACCAGAGCAGCCGCTCGGTGCCGTCCGCGCGCACCGTGATCGCCTCGCCGGGGGGCAATTGGCTGATCCCTTCAAAAAAAGTGTCGCTGCCATTGCCAGCGGGAAGCTCGCCACCGTAGAGGAAGCGCACGACTGCGTGCTCGCGCGGCTTGAAGGGCACGGCGTGGCCCACCAGAGCTTTCGCTTCGGAGGCAAACCAGAAGGCGTCTTCCGTCTCGGCGAAGAACAGCGGCTTCACGCCATAGCGGTCGCGCGCGATGAACAGCGTCGGCGTAGCCTCACGCGTGTCGAGGATGCAGAACGCCCAGTCCCCGTTGAATCGCCCGAGGCAATCGCGCCCCCACTGCTGCCACGCATGAAGAATGACCTCGGTGTCGGTGCCGGTGTGGAACTCGTGGCCCAACCCGCGCAGCTCGTCGCGCAGCTCGACGTAGTTGTAGATCTCGCCGTTGAACACGATCCAGCACGAACCATCGACGGAAGCCATCGGCTGATGGCCGCGCGGCGAGAGGTCGAGGATGGACAGCCGGCGATGTCCTAGCAAAATGTTTCCGGCGGCGGCACCGGCCTCGCGCCAATGGCGGAGGCCAAGTGCGGGGGGCGTGTCATCACCGCCGAGCAGCGTCGTCGTCCGGCTGGTCGAATCGAAGACGAGCATCCCCTCGTCATCAGGACCGCGATGCCGCAACTGTCCGAGAGACGGCGCAAGTGCAGCCGCTGGGAGAGGTTTTGTTTTGCTGAAAATGCCGACGATTCCGCACATTGAAAATGCCCCGCCGCGCGGGGAAGCGATAGTTGATCAATCGCCCTTGAAGTCAAGCCGCCATCCGGTGTTGCACGATGCCAACCGCGAGAGAACGAGGCCCGGCCATCCGGGATATGGCTGGCAGGATCAAGGGGGATTGAGGTGACTGAGCCCGGACGCCTGCTCGAATGCGTGAGCCACGCGCAGCATGGTCATTTCATCGAGAGACTTGCCGATGATCTGGATGCCAACAGGCAGCTTCTTCCCTCCTTCTTCGGCAAAGCCGCTGGGCACGCTCATCGCGGGCAGACCCGCGAGGTTCGCCGGGATGGTGAACACGTCCTCGAGATAGGCCTGCAGCGGATTATTTTTGAGATCCCCCATCCTGTGCGCGGGAGACGGAGCTGTGGGCGAGACGATGACATCGACTTTCTGAAAAGCCTTTTCGAAGTCGCCCCGGATGAGCGTGCGCGTGCGCTGGGCCTTCAAATAGTAGGCGTCGTAATAGCCCGAGCTCAGCACATAGGTGCCGAGCAGGATGCGGCGCTTCACCTCGGGCCCGAAACCTTCCGCGCGACAGCTGAAGTAGTGGTCGAGAATGTCCGTTGCGCTTGCGGTGCGGTGGCCGTAACGCACGCCGTCGAAGCGCGCGAGATTCGCGGAAGCTTCGGCTGGCGCGAGGATGTAATAGGTCGCCACTCCGGCGTCGGTGTGCGGCAGGCTGATCTCCTCAATGTGCGCGCCGAGAGCCTCCAACTGCTTGATGGCTGCCTGCGCCGCAGCAGCCACGGCGGGATGAATGCCGGGGATGAAGTACTCTTTCGGCAGGCCGATGCGCAGTCCCTTGATGTCGCGGCCCAGCGCCGCGGTGAAGTCGGGCACGGACTCGTCTAGCGAAGTGGAGTCGAGCGGATCGTGGCCGCAGAGATGATTGAGGAGCAAGGCGGAGTCTTCGACCGTTTTCGTGAGTGTTCCGATCTGGTCAAGCGATGAGGCGAACGCGACGAGCCCGAAGCGCGAGACCCGTCCGTACGTTGGCTTCAGGCCCACCACACCGCACAGAGCCGCCGGCTGGCGGATCGAGCCGCCGGTGTCCGATCCGAGCGCGGCGATGGAGAGCGCCGAAGATACGGATGAGGCGCTCCCGCCGCTGGAGCCGCCTGGGATGCGGCCAAGGTCCCACGGATTGCGCGTGACGCCGAGCGCGGAGTTCTCCGTGCTCGAGCCCATCGCAAACTCATCCATGTTCAAGCGGCCGAATGGCACGGCGCCTGCGGAGCGCAACTGTTTGATCGGCGTGGCATCGTAGGGCGCGCGGTAATTCTCAGCGAGGATCTTTGAGCCGCAGGTGCAGGGCTGGCCCGTGACATTGATGTTGTCCTTGATCGCGATGGGCACGCCGCCGAGCGGAGAGTTCAGGTCGGCTTTCGCGGCTTCAGCGAGAGCGGCGTCCACGTCCCACGACAAGTAGGCGCCGATGGTCTCGTTCTTCGTCTCAATGAACGCCACGAGATCGCGGACGATGTCGGCTGATGTGATCTCTCGTTTGACGAGGCGGCGGCGAAGGGAAGCGATGGTTTCGTGGGCTAGACTCACGGGAAATGTCTCAATTCAGTTTTTGGAAATTGCGGGGAGCTACTCGACGACCTTTGGGATCTGGAATTGTCCGTGGCTGCTTTTTGGAGCATTGGACAACGCCTCCGCGCTCGAGAACGAGCTTCGTGCCACGTCCTCGCGGAGCACGTTGCGGCCGCCGGATGCGGTCGCGGTCGGCTCGGTTTCGGAGAGGTCATAGCGCGCCAGCACATCCATGTAGTCGAGAATCTTTGCCAATTGCGCCTGATACAAGTCCGCTTCCTCAGGAGTGAGCTTGAGGCGTGACAGTGTGGCTATTTTTTGGATGTCGATGGCGGCGGCGGACATGGGCGCTAATGGAGGGGCGGGGGATTGTTTGTCAAGACAGGGTGTGCCAGGCGTGAGGCTCAAAAGCAAACGCCCACGGCCTTGTGGGTCGTGAGCGTTGCCGGGAGGGTCGTGTGAGTTCCGGATTAGCGGAAGATGTGCAAAAACTGATTCAGCCATCCGGCGAGGCCTGCGATGCACACGCCGACGATGCCGAGCTCGGCGAGGTGGAGCATGCGTGTGCGCTTGAGCGCGATCTGCTGCTGCAAGGGCAGGTGGCGCGGCAGCCTGCTTCGCTGCGCGGCCATCTCTGTCTCATGTGGCGGCACCACATGCACCCGGTCTAGCCGTTGCTGGCGCGAGATGCGCGGCGCGGCGGAGATGAAGCATTCCAGGCGGTGAATCTCATCGCGGATGTCCACGGACTTTCCGGCGAGGCGTTGGCGCCCGGCCTTCGGTAGCTCGTGGGTGAGGTCTTTCGCGGTCTTTGGGCGGCGTGAAGCGACGCGTTTGTTTGCAGCCATGAGGATCGGGAGGGGCCGGGGTTTGGGGGATGACGACAGGATGCGATGATCAGAACATCAGCTTCGCCAGCACGAGTGCCAGGATGATGGTGCCGATGAGCGGCAGGGTGAACGCGAAGCCACGGCGAAACCAAATGCCGGCATCGTCCTCCGCAAAACTGTTTGCGGTCGATGCGCGTGTGTCGTCGATCAGGATCGGCGGCGAGTCTCCAGGCCGGGCGGCCGCGACTCGACGAGTGCCTTTGGCGTATTCATTGCCTGCTTCTTCCACAGCGGACAGGGCGTTGTCGAGTTCCTCATCCATTTGGTGACGCTGCCATTTCTCCACCTGAAGCCCGCGCAGGATGTCGAGATGACGGTTGAACGAGTCCTTCGTGATGGAGAGTTCCTCCACGAGCTTTTGCGCATCGTAGAGCTCGCGGTCCAGCGTGGTAACGGAGCGCGCCAGCTTGTCGGTGAGGTCGCGCTTGCCCACGACGAAACGCTCCTGCTTCACCTGAAGCGCCTCGAGGTGCTCCTTCTGGCGCTCGATCTCCTCCGCTTCGTGGCGGAGATTGGCGAGGCGTTCCTGGGCCTCCTTCACCTTCGCATCGACGTTGTCGAGCGATCCTGTGGTGCGGCCGTCGAGAAACTCGTCGGCTTGTTCAAAGACAAACACATTGTCTTCTTTGGTCGAAGACGAAGCGGGGAGCGTGGCTGATCTTCTGGACATGGGGCTTGCGGAATTGGTTAAATTTCGCGGCCTTTATATTACAGGTGTCCTAAATACACCAGCTTTTTTGTGCTGTTTTTTGCAATTACATACGGGACTGCCCCAAAAAGCAGCGACACCACCGCCACCCCGCTGATGGCCAGAAGCTCGAACTGCGCGTGATGTCCGTGTCCTTTCGCCAAGCCGAGCACCTCGGGTTTGAGTTCCGCGAGCGCGGGTAAAATGAGCACGCCGATGCTGGCGAGAATGTAGAGGAAACTGGAGATGAGACACAGCGTGCCGCCAAAGCCGGAAACGATTTTCGCCGGGTTTTGCTCGCGCAGATTTGGAAGCAGTGTGCCCAGCGCCAGCGCCAAGGCCGTCAGGCCGTAACTCAGCATGATCATCGCGGCAGTGAAGAAAAAGACGCGATGCCAAGGCAGGGAGATGGTCAGGCTGGAGAGGAGGATCAAGCTGGTCGTAAGGAGGGCCATCACGGTTCCATTGAGGCGCAGCTTCAGCACGAGCATTCTCTCGAGAGGCACGGGAGACATTCCCAGGATCCACAGCCGCTGGCCTTCGAGGCTGAACTGAGGGAAGACGAAGCGCGTTGTCAGAGTTGAGACCGACAGGCTGCACACCATCACATTCAGATAGCTCAGCACCACGCTCCAGAGAGGATCATTCAGGTCGTAGCCCAGCCGGCGCAGATTTGATGTGTAGAAAAACAGCAGGCCGAAGATCAGGCCGCTCTGTCCCCACTGCGCGGGCTCACGCAGAAACGTGCGGATGTCCTTGGTCAGCAGCGCGCAAGACGCGCGGTCAAAACCCAGGCAGCCCATGAAGCGAGGCGCGCTTCGTGGGACGGGCGACTGGCGGAACCAGAGGAGCGCGCCCTCCTTCAATCGCCTCACATAGCCTGCCGCCATCACGCGATTCCACGATGGGTTAAACCATCTGGATGCAAGCCAGCCGGTCAGGATCATGGAGGCGGCGGCGTTGCTGAGCAGCACGAGGTTGAAAAAGATCGCCCGCTGCGCCATCGGCCGGCCCGAGGCGAGGATCGCCTCCGAAACCCACGAGCTGGGCAGCAGCGGGTGCGTGCAGATCTGCGTGTGCTTCAGGATCTGGTTCACATTCCCGGCGATGTCTCCGGGCGTGAGCCCGATGTCATCGGAGAAGATCATCCGCCAGAGGATCGGCGCAAAGGCCGCCACCGCGCCGGCACCGACAAACCACCACCACCAGCCTCGAGCCCAGCGCACCACGCCGAGCAGCAGCCAGGTGCTCAGGTTTGCCGAGATCGTGACCAGGCAAAGCAACGCAGGCATGTTCACCAGATAAAACCACAGCCCCGCGTCGAACATGCGTCCCAGCGCCGCGAGGATCGGCGCGCTCAGCACCACCAGCCCCCAGCTTGCCAGGAGCATTCCCTCCAGTGTCTTCCACAGCACGAGACTCCGCGCTGGGATCGGCAGGGCCACCAGCCAGCCCGTCTCGCGTTTCCGAAACAAGCCCATCCCGGTGATGGTGGCGTTCGAGATCACCAGCATCACGAAGAAGAAGAAAAACAGCAGATACACCAGCCGCTCCGTGAGCAGCGGGCCGAGCAAGGGCAGGTGATGCACAAACTCGATGCCGCGCGAGACGAGCAGATAGGCCGCCACAGCGTACACTCCGAGGAAGAGGGTGATCGTCGTCGTCAGCAGCCGGTTCTCGCGCAGCCCGATCCGCGCGCGGTGCAGAAACACCCACCACTGCGCGCGGGCGAGGAGAAAGGTGGCGCGTGCGGTGGTCATGGGCGGAGGCTGAAACTGACAGGTGGGGGAAAAGTGTCGATGCTGATTCTGCGGAGTTCGACAAAATGTTTTCGACACGCACTCCGCCTTCCGCCATTCGTCATTCGTCATTCGTCATTTCGCCCGCTATTGTCGCCGCGCTTGCACCATCTCTACGTCCACGTTCCCTTCTGCCACCGCATCTGTCCGTATTGCAGCTTCTACAAGCATCAACCGGGCGGCACGGACATGGCGGCATTTGTGGCGGCGGTGCTGACCGAGGCGCGTTTTCATCGGGAGCGTATGCCCGTGCAATTGAAGACCGTTTTCCTCGGCGGCGGCACGCCCACCGCGCTCAGCCAGGCGCACCTCGAGCAGCTCCTTTCCGGCCTGCGCGAAACATTTGATTTCAGCGCGGTCGTCGAGTTTTGCACCGAGGCAAACCCGCGAAACATCACACCCGCAAAGGCGGCCATGATGCGCGGCCTCGGCGTCACGCGTGTGAGCCTCGGCGTGCAGGCTTGGGATGCCGCAACGCTGAAAACGCTAGGCCGTGATCACGCGCCAGAGGAGGCTGAGGAGACATTTCACCTTCTGCGTGCAGCAGGCTTCCCGAGCGTGAATCTCGACCTCATGTTTTCCATTCCCGGGCAGGCGCCGGCTGTATGGGCGGAGACCCTCGCGCGAACGCTTGCGCTGCGGCCCGATCACATTTCCGCGTATAACCTCAACTACGAGGAGGACACCGAGTTCTTCGACCGGCTCGCCCGCGGCCAGTATCGGGAGGACAGTGAAACCGACGCGGGCATGTTCTTCACTGCGCTCGATCTCCTCGAAGCCGCCGGCTACGAACACTACGAGATATCCAACTACGCGCGGCCCGGTCACCGCTCGCTGCACAACGAATGCTATTGGCGCGGCAGCGATTACCTCGGCCTCGGCCCCAGCGCCTTCTCCACCTTCAATCATCGTCGCTGGCAGAATGTGTGCGACACCCCCGGCTACATCGCCGCGCTGGCAGCCGGCGCTCCGGAGCTGGAGAGCGAGGAGGACATCACACCGGAGAAAAAACACATCGAGCGTTTTGGCATGGAGCTTCGCACTTCCGTCGGACTGCCCTTGACGCTGGTCGCCACCGCGCAGCAGAAAACGCTCGCCGCGCTCGAGGCCGATGGATTGCTTCGCGTCGAGGAGGGAATGATCCGCCTCCGCCGCGAAGGGAAGCCGCTCGTCGATTCCATCGCGCTCGCGCTTCTTGGCTGATCAAGTGCGCCTCCTCCGTTGCGCGTTCGCGATTGCCACATACAATCGCCGCCATGCCGAAACCTTTTCGAGTCCTCATCTGGATCGCCATCTCCGCGCTCGGCGCGGGATCTGTCGCCTTCTCCGCGCTTCACACGGGCGAGACGATCAACGCGCTGTGGCTCGTGGTCGCAGGGCTGTGCTCGTTCGCGGTGGCTTATCGGTTTTACAGCAAGTGGCTCATGACAAAGGTCCTGGTGCTGGACTCACACCGCGCGCCTCCCTCGGTCACGCATCAGGATGGCAAGGACTTCGTGCCGACGAACCGCTGGGTCGTGTTTGGCCATCACTTCGCCGCCATCGCCGGACCAGGGCCGCTGGTCGGACCGGTGCTGGCCGCGCAGTTTGGTTATCTGCCAGGGATGCTTTGGATACTGATCGGCGCCACGCTCGGCGGCGGTGTGCATGATGCCATCGTGATGTTCTGCTCCATCCGTCGCGGCGGGAAATCGGTGGGGCAGATGTTGAAGGAGGAAGTCAATCCGCTGGTGGGATTCGTCGCGATGATCTCGGTGCTGACGATCATGACGATCTTGCTCGCTGTGCTCGGTCTCGTCGTCGTGAAAGCATTGGCCGAGAGCCCGTGGGGACTCTTCACCATTGCGATGACGATACCGCTGGCGTTCATCATGGGCTTTGCGCACACGATCTTCAAAGTCAGCGTCAAGGGCATCACAATCTTCGGTGTCGTAGGCCTGCTGGTGAGCGTGTGGGCGGGCAGTCATCTGGGCGACTGGGGTATCGAGCATTACTTCGATTACAAAGGTGAGTGGCTTGCGTGGGCCATCATGATCTATGGCTTCGCTGCATCCGTGCTCCCGGTTTGGATGCTCCTCGCGCCTCGCGATTACCTCAGCACGTTCATGAAGATCGGCACCGTCGCGGTGCTCGCGATTGTCATCGTTTTCGTCGCGCCGGATTTGCAGATGCCGAAGCTGACAAAGTTCATCGATGGCACCGGCCTGGTGTTTTTGGGCTCGGTCTTTCCCTTCGTGTTCATCACCATCGCCTGCGGGGCGATCTCCGGGTTTCACGCGCTGATCTCCTCGGGCACCACACCGAAGCTGCTCGATAATGAGGAGGCCATCCGCAGCGTGGCCTATGGCGCGATGGTGACGGAGATGCTCGTGGCCTTGATGGCGTTGGTCGCAGCGTGCGCGCTGGAGCCTGGCCAATACTTCGCCATCAACGCCGGCGCGGCAAAGGTCGCTCTGACAGATCCATCCCAAGCCCCCGCCGTCACCGCAATGATCTCCGCGCAGTCCGGGTTTCCAGTCACCGTCGCGGGCATGGATAAGCTGGCCGCTGACATCGGGGAGAAGACAATGTTCGGCCGCGTCGGCGGCGCGCCCACCTTTGCAGTCGGCATGGCGCAGATGTTCGCGCGCGCCTTTGGGCCGGCTTGGATGGCCTTCTGGTATCACTTTGCCATCATGTTCGAGGCGCTGTTCATCCTCACCACGATCGATGCCGGCACGCGTGTCGGGCGTTTCATCCTTCAAGATTTCCTCGGCGGCATCTGGAAGCCTTTGGGCGACACGCGAAGTCTGCCGGCGAATGTCTTCGCCAGCGCTCTTCTCGTGGCGGCGTGGGGCTTCTTTCTTTATCAAGGCGTCGTCGATCCGCTCGGTGGCATCAACACGCTCTGGCCGCTCTTCGGCATCGCGAACCAACTGCTCGCCGTCATCGCCTTCTGCCTCGGCACCACCGTGCTCATCAAGATGGGCAAGGCGCGCTATCTCGCCGTCACCGCCATTCCGCTGGTGTTCCTCATGGCCGCGACGTTCAGCGCAGGCTACATCAAGCTCTTCGATCCAAATCCAAAGATGGGCTTCATCGCTGGCGCCAAGTCTTATGCGGACAAGATCGCTGGCGGCGGCACAACGAAGGAAATGGGCGAGTGGGCCGCGCAGCGTTTCAACTTCAACGTGGACACGTTCGTCACCGCCTTCTTCCTCATCGCAGTCGCCACCATCTTCCTCGGCTGTCTGCGCGAGTGGGTGCTGCTCCTGAGCGGAGCGAAGCGCGTCGAGCTGAAGGAGTCTCCATACGTCGCGCTGCCGGAAGGCGCGTGAGCGGGAGCAGCCCAGTCACGGAGTGACTGGGCTACTTTGCAACTTCGCTTTCACGCCCGCGTTTCAGTCGGCCATGAAACGCCTCGCCTTCTTCCTGCTCCTCGCCACTCCATCGCTCGCTCAGCAGGTGAATCCGCCCGTCGTCATCACTGACGAGGACATCCTGCGGCACGACGACAAGAACCAGGACGGCAAGCTCTCCGCCGAGGAGATGCCTGCGGGTCCGAGACGAAACTTCGCGCGCATCGACCGCAATGGAGACGGCTTCGTCGATCTCGCTGAATTGAAGTCCGCGCGCGCAAATGTCGGCCGCGCGAATCCGCCCGCAGGCGGCCGGCCGGCGCGACAGAACGTGATGGCCGACGCGATGGATGTGAAACGCGACATCGCCTACGCGGGCACCGACAACCCACGGCAGACCCTCGACGTCTATCTCCCCAAGAAGCGGGCGACCACCACGCCTTTGCCCGTGATTGTTTTCATCCATGGCGGCGGCTGGCGCGCGGGAGACAAAGCAGCGGGCGCCGGGAGCCTGTCGCGTTTTGTCGCCGGTGGCGAGTATGCCGGTGTGTCCGTCGGCTACAGGCTCACGAGCGAGGCGCAGTGGCCCGCGCAGATCCACGACTGCAAGGCGGCAGTGCGCTGGGTGCGCGGCAATGCGAAGGAACTCAATCTCGACGCCGACAAGATCGCCGTGTGGGGCACATCGGCGGGCGGCCATCTCGTCTCGATGCTCGGCACGAGCGGCGATGTGAAGGAGCTCGAGGGGACGCTCGGTTCCCACACCACTCAAAGCAGCCGCGTGAGCTGCGTCGTCAATTTTTTCGGCCCCGAGAATTTCGTCACCATGGTGGACAAGCCCAGCACCATGGACCGCACGACGAAGGATTACCCGGAGGCCCTTTTGATCGGCGGCCGCGTGCAGGACGTGCCTGAAAAGGCCGAGGCTGCATCCCCGGTGACCTACATCTCGAGTGATGATCCACCTTTCCTTACAGCCCACGGCACCAAGGATCCGCTGGTGCCATATGATCAGGCTTTGGAGCTTGATGCCGCCTTGAAGAAAGCCGGCGTGTCGCATCACCTCATCGAAATGACGGGCGCGGGGCACGGCTTTCGCAGCGAGGACCTCGACCAGCGCGTGGAGCAGTTTCTCGCGCTTCAATTGCGCGGCGTGAAGGCCGAGATCTCCACGGCCGCCATCGCCATCGAAGCCACGAAGTGACCGGCCAGACTTCCGCGCCGATTTCAGATTCGCGTCTCATCCCACAACGGCGCGCACCACGGGACTCGGCGCCGCGTCTGCGGCGTCATTGGAGGCGATGACCTGCACCTCGATCTCCTCGCCCGCATTGAATCCGCCCAGCGTCACGTTTGGCAGCAGGCTGGAGTCCTGCACTGTCTGCGCGTCTTGGAATGCGCCGTCCGCGGCAGCCGGCCCGCGCACTTGAATCGTGAAACGGGAGGCGCGCGCCGCCTGTGACCATTCAACGTGGAGGCGCCCCTTGCCTTTGGCCACCACGGTCACCGTTTCCACACGTTCCGGGCTGGCGATGCGGGCCGGCAGCTTCAGGCCAAAACGCTTCCAACGCGGATCGTTGCTCTCCAGCACCATGCCCAGTTCTTGGATCAGGCTGCGGACACGCTTGCGCAGATTCTGAACGGTCTTCCGGTGTGCCACGGTCGCCGCACTCCAGGCCAGCTTCGCGCGTTTCGCACCGGCGCGGCCGTCGGACAGCGCATCGTGAGCCTTGTGGCAGATCGCGGCGGTGGCGCACATGTCGGTGCTTTCGTGGGCCGGGTTCTTGTCAAAGTACAGCGCCAGTGCGTGCACCGCGGCCTCTCTCCCCTCCATCGTTTTCGGTGCCGTCGTTGTGCCGTCTTGGAAGCCAGCTTCCATCCAGCGCGCGCTGTATTTGGTGCCGATGAGAGGGATCATCCGCGCCCGGCAATGCAGGAGCACCTTTCTGCTTTGGGCGTCAGCCTTCTTCACTCCCAGTACCTGCTTGGCCCACTCAGACTTGGCCTCGCGCACCTTCGCCTGGCTTTTCAGCACGGCCTCCCAGTCCGCGCGCATCGCCGCTTCGGTGTTTTGCTTCAGGCCCACTTCCTTTTCGAGACTGGCGCATCCCACCACGAGGTTTACACACAGCAGCAGCAGCGCGTCTTCTTTGACTGGGGTTGGATTGGCGGCCATCGGGGATCAAAATTTGAATCCGCTCATCCATGTCTGAGCGTCCCGTCACATTCAATCGCAAAGGTTCAACGCGGAGAAAATCACAGCCTCAGGTTCGACAACAAGAAGGCGATGGTGGCCTCATCCACCTTGCCCGCACCATCGCTGAGGATGGTGCAGGGGACCGCGCACGAGTCGCACACCTTCTTCACTTCCTGCGCGTGTTTCGGATGGTGCAGCCACTGGCCGCGATTCGTGATCGGCCCGTCGGGCTGGCCGGTCGTGCAGAGCACGGGCGCGTCGCCCTTGCTGATCCATCCCAGCATGTCGCACTCGGCCAACGCCTTTTTCCCCGCCTCGGTCTTTAGGTCCTCCTGTGTCTTGAGTCCGTAAAAGAGCGCTCCCTCGATCTCGCTCTTGGACCATTCCGGATTGGCGGGGCCGAGAAAACTTTCCCAGCGCGTGAGGTCATACGTTGCTTGTGTGGAGTTGATCACCGCAGCGCAGACACGGCTGGACTCGCGCAGCACCGGATCCGTGGCGGAAGGATCGGCGAGATCATCGCGCGTGGCCAGCCACAGCGAGGTGCCTGCGCCTGCAGAGCCGCCCTGCGCGGCGATGCGGGTCTTGTCGATGTTCCAGTCCTGGCTCTTCGAGCGGATGAACTGCACGGCGCGCGCCGCATCGTGGAGGATGTCCTGCACGGGCGCCTGCGTGAGGTAGCGGTAATTGATCGCCGCGCACGACACCCCTTGGTCCAGCAGCTTCTTCAATCCCGCCGCGCTCTGCCAGCGCGATTTGTCCCCGTTCATAAAGCCGCCGCCGTGGATGAAAACGACGACGGGTGTCGGCCCGTCTGATTTCGCCTGGTAAAAGTCCAGCTTGTTCCGCTCATGCGGCCCGTAGGCCACATCGACAAAAGCGGCCGTCGGTGTGCCTGGCTTTTTGGCAGCCGGGGCGGCGGCGGGCTTCTTCTTCATCTTCCCGAGATAAGCCAGCCCCTCTTCCATTGTGAGGATGCCGTCCTTGTTCGTGTCCGCCTCCGGATGATCCGCCAGCCCTTTGCGCAGGCGCTCGTTGTTTTGCGATGTGACGGCAGCGGCGTCGGTTTGTGCGGAGAGATTGGAGATCGCGACGGCGAGGAAAGAGAGGATGAGGGGGCGCATGAATGGGTGGGTGTGCTCATGTAACGCCACATCCCGCGCCGAGTTTCGCCCGTAGGACGAGTCCGTCCCGGCAGGCGCAACGTTTTCTCGACATCATCGCGAAGAACCCATTTCAGAATCCCCCGCCATACGAAAAAGCTTATCGGAGATTTGGCCGGAGCCTGTTCCCGCCGCATCAACATCCAACACCGCTTGGTGTATCAGGTTTACGACGCGGAGCACACGATCAAGGTCGTCTGTATGTGGACTCACTACGAATGAGCCGAACGCCCGACGAACCCGTTGATCATCGCGCGAAGCCGCGACAATAACGAATGTTCAACGATTCGTGGTCCCGTGACCCGAGGCTTGGCTCTTGAAGAAAACATTCGCCGGCTGCGGTTTCGGCGCTGGCTCGGCCTGCGGGCCAGCTTGGGCTTTGCGGTAGGTGCGCGCGGCTCTATTTCTTCTCGCCTTCCGCTGGCACTGGAGGGACCGGTGGTACCGTCGGAGCTGGAGGAATGGGCGGGGCGGTGTCGGGTGCTGGCTTTGCGGGCGCGGGGGTCGGAGCTGGTGGCGGAGGGACGGGGAGCGGCGCGGTCGTCGGCGTGGTCGCAGGTGGTTGCGCGGCTGCGGGTTTTTCGACGGGGACTCCGGGGGGCGCGGTGGATTGCTGGACGGGCGGGCCGACCCTCAGGGTCGGCGTGTCGCTGGCATCGGGCGCTGGCGCCGGGGTGATCGAGGGCTCGATCATCTTCACGCCTGCCGCCGGACTTCCGGGGGAGATGCTGATGGCGGGATTTGTGACGGCCCCTCCGCCGGGCGTGAGAGTGGCAGTGGGACTGATGGTGCCTTGCGGGCCGAGGCCTGCTTCGAGCTTGATCGGGGTGAGTCCGCCGGGAGCGAGCTGGATGGGAGTGGCACCGGTCGCGGGTGCGGGCGCTTTGTCATCCTTCTTCGGTTGCGGCGGTCCATCGACTTCCTTCGTGGGCAATCCCGCAGCGATGAGATCGAGCCGTGCCTGGCTCATGTTCACGGATAGCTCGCCAGGGTATTTGCTCGGGAGAGATTCAAAGAGCTTCTTGGCCTCTTCGTCCTTGCCATCGGCCCACAGCATGTCGCCGAGACGCAGCAGGGCGACCGGGGCAAACTCGGACTTCGCAAACTCGCCGGTAATGCGCTCATAGATCGCCTTGGCCTCGGCCTTGTCGCCACTGGCTTCGATCTTCGACGCCAGGCCCATGAGGCCGCTGAGGAAAAAGGGATGCTTCGGACTGCTCTTGGTAAAGTCTTTCAGCACGCCGACGGCGGAGTCCTTCTTGTTGGCCTTCCAGAGCAGGTCGGCCTTGATGAGCATCGCGTTGCCCGCGGCAATGGAGCCTGGGTACTTTTGGATGACGAGGTCGCAATCCTCGACCGTCTTGGCCGAGGAGAGCTGCTCGGCCGCAGCCTGATCGGTCTGGTGTTTCTTATAGCGGATCATGCCGACGACGGCGACCACGGCCACGATGGCGACGGCAAGCAGCAAGATCTTGCGGAAGTTTTGCTCGAGAAACGCCTCGGTGGCGTCTGCTGGGGCTTCGACGTGATGCGGGATTTCGCCGGGG
>JANOBO010000251.1:0-4296 GCA_031411695.1 Verrucomicrobiaceae bacterium | reverse complement strand
GCACAAGCATCGGGGCCAACTACGTTGAGGCTGATGATGCGGTGTCGAAAAAGGAGTTCATCAAGATCATCGGCACCTGCCGCAAGGAAGCGCGTGAAACCAAGTTCTTCATCCGCATGCTAGTCAAAGCCCGCCCCGACCTCCGCGAGTCGGCCATCCTTCTGTGGCGCGAAGCCAACGAACTCCACCTCATCTTCTCCCGCATCCGCCGCACCGCCCGAGAAAATCTCAAAGCCTCCGATTCGTAATCCATTCGTCATTCGTCATTTCCCTCGCCATGTCTCCCGCACCTCCCAAATGGTACTCCGCCGTGACGCGCTATCAGTGGCTCGTGCTCATCGTCGCTTCACTCGGCTGGGTGTTCGATGCGTTTGAGGGGCAGGTCTTTAACATCACGCGCAAGGCGATGCTGGCGGACATCCTCGGGCAGGCACCGGATTCTGCGGGCGTGAAGGAATGGGGCGACATTGTGTTGGGATTCTTCCTGGTCGGTGGCACGCTGGGCGGCTGGCTTTTCGGGATGCTGGCGGATCGCTGGGGCCGCAGCCCGACGATGATCGTCACCATCCTGTTCTACTCCGTCTTCTCGGGGCTCACGTACTTTGCGACCGATCTGTGGCACGTCTGCACGCTGCGCTTCCTGGTGGCGATGGGCGTGGGCGGGGAGTGGGCGGTGGCGGCGGCGCTGGTGGCCGAGGTGTTTCCAAAAGAGGCGCGGGCGCGGGCGTCGGGCATTTTCCACTCCACGAGTGTGCTGGCGACGTGGATGGCGGGCATCACCGGCATGTGGGTCGGGGCGAACTGGCGTTGGGCATATCTCATCGGCGTCGTGCCGGCGCTGCTTACGCTCTGGGTGCGTGCGTCGATCAAGGAGCCTGAGCGTCTGCAGGCGGCGCAAAAGTCGATGGGCGACCGCGTGGGCAGTTTTCGCGAGCTGTTCGGTGATCCAACCTGGCGTCTGCGCGCGATAGGCGGGATGATCCTCGCGGCGGTGGGGCTCGGCACGTTTTGGGGCGTGACGGTGGCCGGGCAGGATCTGATGAGCCATCTGCTGACAAAGCTCGGCTGGGCGAAGGAGGCCATCGAGACGGAATCGAAGTTCGCCTACGGCATCGTGCAGGCGACGGGTGGCGGTCTGGGGATGCTGGCGTTCGGTCCGATTTGCGAGCGCATCGGTCGGAAGCGCACTTTTTATCTGATGCAGGGTCTCTCGCTCATCGTGATCCCGATGGTCTGCTTTCTGCCGCAGACGCACTGGCAGATGCTCATCGCGCTGCCGGTGATGGGCTTCGTCACGCTGAGCAGCCACGCGGGCTTTGCGGTGTATTTTCCCGAGCTGTTCCCGGATCATCTGCGCGCCACGGGAGCCAGCTTCTGCTTCAACACCGGCCGCCTTCTCGCCGCGCCGATCTTGTTTTCCTCCGGCAAGCTGAAGGCAGCCTATGATCTCCCGGTCGCCATCACGATGCTGGCCGGTCTCTTCGTCGTCGGCATCGCCGTGCTCTCGCTGCTGCCGGAAACGCGCGGCAGGGATCTGCCGGAATGAGGGTGAAATGCCGCGTCGGCGCGTCGGGGTGCGCGCGCCCGCCGGCCGGTGCCGAGTTGAAAATTCTGCTCCTTTTTCTTGTCACTGCGGGGGGGCTCGACTATTTCATGGGCTTAACCTTGCCCCGGATCACTCGATGGGTGCCGAGGTGTTCCCATTCATCGCTCCCCGTATGACATTGCCCCGCTTCTCTCTCCTCGCCCTGGCCATGACAATCCTGTGCGCATCGAAGCTCGGCGCGCAGCAGGGCCTGCTCGACGCGGTGTCCAGCAACATCAACATCGAGGGACTGGAGTCGACGTTCGACCCGGACACGGGCATCGCCACGGCGATTGGCGATGTGCACATCAAATATGGGGACACGGAGATCACCGCGCAAAGGGCGGACTACAACTCCAATACCGGAGACGTGATGGCCAAGGGTGACGTGACCGTGTGGAAGGCGGGCATCACCTACAAGGGCGAGAATCTGATGTACAACATCAAGACCAACGAGCTAACCGGCAATGCGATCCGCAGCGGCATGTCCCAGGGCGCTGGCGGCGGCACCATTTACTA
Source organism: Verrucomicrobiaceae bacterium (assembly GCA_031411695.1). Classification (GTDB taxonomy): domain Bacteria; phylum Verrucomicrobiota; class Verrucomicrobiia; order Verrucomicrobiales; family Verrucomicrobiaceae; genus JAIBCL01. The sequence goes on along the minus strand of JANOBO010000251.1, from coordinate 2,192 downwards.
CACCACGGAGAAGTTCCAGACGGAGACGAAGTTCATCGACCGCATCGACGGCGAGCAGACGATCATGACCACGCACGACTACGCCAACCCGAACTTCCGGGTAAAGGCGCGGGAAATGACGATCTATCCCGGCGACCGCATCATCATGAAGCGCATCACCGTTTATGCGGGCAAGACGCCGGTGTTCTGGTTTCCGTATCTTTCCCAGCCGCTCGACGATGAGGTCGGCTACAAGGTCATCCCTGGCTACAGCAAGCTGTGGGGTGCCTTTCTCCTCAACCAGTACGGCATGATCCACGGTGACCACACCTTGGCCAAGTATCACCTCGACCTCCGCAGCGCGCGCGGCGCCGCCTTCGGCGCGGACTTCGTTTCCTTGCGCAACAAGGACAACCAGGAGAACTACGGCACGCTCAAGTTCTACGTCGCCAGCGACAGCAAAGGGAACTCGACAACGGAAGGCTCCGGCATCCGCGCCGGTGAGGTGGACAGCACGCGGTATCGCGTGAATTTCCAGCATCGCATCTACCTTCCCGGCCCGGAGGAGAGCACTTGGTTCATGGACTTCGACCTCAACAAAATGAGCGATATCCATTTCTTCGAGGACTATTTCTTCGAGGAGTTCCGGACGAATCGCGAGCCGGACAATCAGGTTTCCCTCATCCACACCGACCCCCGCTACACGGCGACGCTGATGGGGCGCTTCCACATCAACGACTTCTACCGCTCTGACACCCGCCTGCCCGAGCTGGCCTTCGACTTCGTCCGTCATGCCATCGGGAACTCGAACTTCTTTTACCAAGGCAGCACTTCGCTGGGCATCCTAAAGGAGCACTACAGCACCGATGAGAAGGCCGCCGACGCCGCTCTCCTCAAGCAGGGCGACGATTTCATCAGCGCCAGCAAGAAGACCGATCCTGAGACAGGCCTGCCCGGCACTTCTCCGATCGACCAAGCGGGCTACCGCCGCGTGCTCGGCCTCGATCCCACCGCCACCGTGGGTGTGGATGAGGTGGAGCAGGCCATGCGCATCCTGAATGCGCGCGCGGGTGATCCCGGCTTCGCCCGCTTTCACTCCTACAATGAGTTTCTCTATCCGAAGACCTTCGGTGGCTGGCTCAATGTGGTGCCACGGCTCGGCGGCGGCATGACCTATTATGGCGACATCGACGGCAGCCCGACAGGCGCGAGCAGCGAGACGAAGGGAATCCTCCACGCAGGCCTCGATGTCTCGTTCAAAGCGTCGAAGACGTGGGACGATGTGCATAGCGAAGCCTTCGGCCTCGACGGTCTGCGCCACGTGATCCGGCCTTATCTGAACTACTCGTATCTCAAAGCTGACGACCCCGAAAGCGTGCCGTCCATTGACCGCCTCTCACCCACCACTCGCGCCCGCACCATCGATGTGCCCCTCTTCACCGCCGTCGATGACCTGCGCTCATGGAACGTCACGCGGCTCGGCGTGCAGAACATCCTTCAGACCAAGCGCGACTATCAGTCCTACGATGCCTCGCAGGCAAAGTTCCGCTCCTCCGGCTCCACCGAGGTGCAGTCCTACAACTGGGCCGGCCTGAACACATACGTCGATCTGTTCGCCGACGATCCCGAGTACGACCGCAGCATCTCCAACCTCTACAACGAGGCCTTCTGGCGGCCGCTCCCATGGCTCACCTTCTTCTCAGACACGCAGCTTCCCGTGGGCGACAGCGAGTACAACTTCACCGAGCTGAACCACGGCATCACCTGGCTGCCGACGAACAAGCTCTCCCTCTCCCTCACACACCAATTTGTAAGCGGTCATCCTTTTGTGGAGGACAGCAGCCGCATCGCCTCCACCATCTACGCCCGGGTCAGCGAAAACTGGGGCTTCTCCATGAACCATGTGTACGAGATGGATGACGGCATGCTCCAATATCAAAGCTATGCGCTGCATCGCGACCTGCACAGTTGGATCGTGACCTTCGGAGCGCGCGTTCTGGATAATCAGGGTGGCGTCGGCGACTACGGCGTGGTGCTCTCGTTCACCCTCAAGGACTTCCCGCAAGTCGCCATCCCGCTGGATTCCGCGCAAAGCGCCGCGACAGGCGGGCAGGGTGGATTTTGATCACGCGGCGCACGCCTCGGGACGTTCCCATTTGTTTGATGCCCGTCGGCCCCCCCCATATGAGGAGCGCCGCTGCCGGGCAAAAGAC
>JANOBO010000250.1:0-10419 GCA_031411695.1 Verrucomicrobiaceae bacterium | reverse complement strand
GTCGTGCTCCACGAGCATGATGGCGATCTGGAACTTCTGCTTGATGAATTGGATGAGCTTCATCAGCTCTTCCTTCTCCGTTGGATTCATGCCGGCCGCAGGTTCATCCAACAGAAGCAGCTTAGGTTTCGTCGCCAGCGCGCGCACGATCTCGAGGCGGCGCTGGTCGCCATAAGGGAGGCTCTTGGCGTCCTCGTCCCGCAGCTTCGCGAGGTCGAAAATATCCAGCAGCTCGAGCACCAGCTTTTCGACATCCTTCTCCCCTTGATGGAAATGGGTGCCGCGCCACAGGGCGCTGCGGATGCCGTGCGCGCGGTGCAACTGCGTGGCCGCCCGCACGTTGTCGAACACGTTGAGCGAGCCAAACAAGCGGATGTTCTGGAAGGTGCGCGCGATGCCGAGCTTGGTCAGGTCGTGCGGCTTCAGCCCGAAAATGCGCCGCCCTCCGAAGTGGATCGCCCCTGACGTCGGCTGATAGACACCCGTGATGAGATTGAACGCGGTCGTCTTGCCCGCGCCGTTGGGGCCGATCAAACCGACGAGTTCATTCGCATGCACGTTGAGGCTGAAATCTCCGACAGCCGTCAGTCCGCCGAATTGAATCGTCGCCTTGTCCAGCGTGAGCAGCGGGCCGGTCATATTCTCGCGGCTCCTTTCTTCCTCTGGCCAAACGTGAAGAGCCCCTGCGGCCGCGCCATCATCAGGCCCACGATCAAGAGGGAGTAAATGATCATTCGGTAGTCTGCGAACTGTCGCAGCACCTCCGGCAAGAGTGTGAGAATCACTGCCGCAATGATCACGCCCGCCGTGCGGCCCATCCCTCCGAGGATGACCATTACGACGATGTCGATGGACTTGAGAAAGTCGAAACCCGTCGGCGAGAGGAATTGCTTGTGATGGGCGTAAAGCCCGCCCGCGATGCCGGCGAAGAACGCGCCGACGACGAACGCCGTGACCTTGTAGCGCACCGGATTCAGTCCCATCGAGCTTGCCGCCACCTCGTCGTCATTCACCGCGATAAATCCGCGCCCATACGTCGAATTCACCAGTGCGGCCACCACATAGATCGTGACGGCGGCCAGCGCAAAGGTCCAGCCGAGCGTGGTGAACTTGGGAATGCCCTTCAGCCCGCTGGCCGCGCCGACGCTGTCCATGTTCTGCACCACCACGCGGATGATCTCGCCAAAGCCCAACGTCACGATGGCGAGGTAATCACCCTTCAACCGCTGCGTTGTATTGCCCACCCCGCCGCCTTTGCTGGGGCCAATGCCCCCGCCGCGCCCGAGCGCCAGCAAAAAAAAACGCGGCCGCATGCTCTCCGGCACGAGTGGTGAGCACACCAGCGTGAACTTCGCCGCCGAGTAGCCGCCCACCGCCATGAACCCTGCGTGCCCGAGGCTGAACTGCCCGGTGTGTCCGTTGATCAGATTCAGGCTCACCGCGAGGATGATGCTGATGCCGCAGTCGATCACGATGCCGAGATAGTACCGGTTGAACTGCTGGGAGAAGAGCGACACACCCACCGCGATTGCGATGCCTGCGATCAGCCAGCGCTTGGAGCCTTCGAGCTTCATACCTTTTCCACGGTTGCCTTGCCGAGCAGTCCGGCCGGCTTGAAAAGCAGGATCAAAATCAAGATCGCAAACGCGATGCCGTCGCGGTAGCTCGACAGGCCCGAAATGCCGCCGGCGAAAGTCTCCAGCAGTCCGAGCAGCAGCCCGCCGAGCGCAGCGCCCGGCAGATTGCCGATGCCGCCGAGCACAGCCGCGATGAAGGCGCGAACTCCGGGCTGCACTCCCATCAGCGGCTCAATGCCGGGCGCCTTCAGGGCATACAGGATGCCCGCCACTGCGGCCAGTGCGGAGCCGAGGCCGAAGGTGAATGAGATGATGCGGTTGATGTTCACGCCCATCAGCGCCGCTGCTTGCTGATTGAATGAGACCGCACGCATCGCGGTTCCCACCTTTGTGCGCTGCACGATGAACCACATCCCGGCCAGCAGCACCGCCGTGACCAGCACCACCACGAGGTCGTTGCTCCCGACCACCAGCCCCGCGAGATGAAAGTCGGTGGCAGGCAGCAATTGCGGGAATGGCTTCGTGTCCGCGCCAAACACCGCCTTGTGCTGGCAGGTGAACTCAATGAACAAAGACACACCAATGGCCGTGATGAGCACGGTCAATTTTGGCCGCGAGCGCAAGGGGCGGTAAGCCAGAAATTCGATCAGGATGCCGATGCCAGCACAGATGAGCGCGGAGATGAGGGTGACGAGCATCGCCCCGGTCACGGACGGCAGCGGGATGAGCGGCTGAATGGCCGGAGCGATGAAGAAGGCGGCATACGCGCCCAGCATGAGCACATCACTGTGCGCGAAATTGATGAAGCGCAGCACGCCATAGACCATCGTGTAGCCGAGCGCGATGAGGGCGTAGATCGAGCCCAGCGCGAGGCCGTTGATCATTTGTTGGGAGAACCATTCCATGCCGACGGGAGAAGGGCCAAGTTTACGGACTGACGGTCTCGACAAACTTGAAGGCCCCGCCCTTGACCTGGAGGATCACGGCAGACTTCACCGCGTCACGCTGGGCATTGATGGTCATCTTTCCAGTCACCGCTTCGAATTCCTTCGTCGCCGCCAGCGCGTCGCGCAGCTTGCTGCCTTCCGTGCTGCCCGCGCGGGTGATGCCGTCCGCGAGGAACTTTGCGGAATCATATCCGAGGGCCGCCATCGCGTCGGGGACCTTGCCGTTGTAGCGCTTCTTGTAGGCCCCGACAAAAGCTGTCACTTTCGGTGATGCCGCATCCGCCGCGTAGTGCGTGGAGAAGTAGTGCCCTTCCATCGCGTCACCGCCGATCTTCACCAACGTGTCGCTTTCCCAGCCGTCGCCACCGAAGAACGGTAAATTGAGGCCCAGCTGTTTTGCCTGGATGCAGATGAGCGCCACATCGGTGTAGTAGCCAGGCACAAACACCGCATCAGGCGCGGCGCTCTTGATCGCAGTGAGCTGGCCTTTGAAGTCTTTGTCGCCGCCATTGAAATCCAGTTCGGTGGCGATCTGCCCGCCCGCTTTAGTGAAGCCTTCCTTGAAAAACTTCGCCAAGCCCTTGCTGTAGTCGCTCTTCACATCGGTGAACACGGCCACCTTCTTCGCCTTGAGCGTGTTCGTCGCAAAGTTTGCCATCACGGTGCCTTGAAAGGGATCGATGAAACACACCCGGAAAATATAGTCGCCAGTTTCCGTGACCTTCGGGTTGGTGGAGGCAGGCGAGATCATCGGGATGCTGTTCTGCTGGCAGATCGGCGCGGCCTCAAGGGAGCGGCTGGAGGCCACCTCGCCCAGCACGGCCACCACGCCGTCTTTTGAGATGAGCTTGTTCACCACGTTCGCAGGCTCGCCCGCCTTGGATTGATCGTCCTCGGTCTTGAGCTCGAGCTTCTTGCCCAGCACACCGCCTGCGGCGTTGATCTCTTCGATCGCCAGCAGCGTGCCCTCATGTGATGAAATGCCAAACGTGGCCTCCTTGCCTGTGAGGGATGCGAACTCTCCGACGAGGATGGTGTCCCCTCCACCTCCGCGACATCCTGTCAGACCGGGGAGTGCGGAGGCGAGCAGGGCGATGACGTGAAGTGCGCGTTTGCGTGGATTCATGGCGCGGAGAGTAGGCAACCACCGACAAAGGGGCAAGAAGGAAAATGCATCGGTGAAAATTGCGCGCGCTGACCGGTCGGCGGCGTTTTGATCGCGCGCAAAGCATCCGAATGTTGCGGCGCGAGAGGCGCTCGCCTACGGTTTGCGCGATTCATGACGTTTGCGCATCCTGACTGGCTTTGGCTTTTGCTCGCGGCACCGGTTCTCCTCTTGGGGAAGGTGTGGGCGGACGGGCGCGCCTCGCTTGCGGTGGATGCGTTTGTCGCGCGCCGTCTCCGAGATGCGTTGGTCACGGGAGATTCGCGCGCGCGCGGGTGGACGGTCTATGCGCTGCAAATGCTGGCGTTGATCTGTTTCACGGTCGCGCTGTGCCGTCCCCAGTGGGGTGAGGAGAAGCGCGAGATCAAGGAGTCCGGGCGCAATGTGATCATCGCCATCGACACCTCGCGCTCGATGCTTGCCACGGATGTCACGCCGGACCGGCTCACGAGATCCAAGCTCGCCGCGCAAGATTTGCTGGCATCCCTTCCGGGTGACCGCGTGGGCGTCATCGCCTTTGCCGGGCAGGCTTACTTGCAGGCACCGCTCACGACGGACCACGACGCGGTGCTCGAGTCCATCCAGGCGCTGGACACGACCTCCGTGCCGCAGGGCGGCAGCGACATTACCAAGGCGCTGCGCATCGCCATCGAATCGGTTGAAAAATCTCCGGCGCGGAATCACGGCCTCATCATCTTCAGCGATGGAGGCGAGCCGGCGGACGCGATGCCGTATTATGCAAAGCAGGCTGCGGAGAAAAAAATCCTCGTGCTGGCCGTGGGTGTCGGCACGGAGGCGGGCTCGCTGATTCCAGATCCCGAACCCTCGCGTCGTGGCGATTTCATTCGTGACCGGCAAGGCAATGTCGTGCAGTCGAGATTGGACAGCGCCATCCTGCAGCAGATCGTGAAGACCACGGGAGGACGTTATTTGAAACTCGGCGCGCAACCGATCACGCACACGCTGGTGAACGAGATCCTCGCCGCGCTGGACCGGCAGCAGGACACGACGAAGGAGGAAAGAAAACCCATTGAGCGCTTTCGCTGGCCGTTGTCTCTGGGTATCTTTTTTCTCATGCTAGCCTGGCTCGCCCGACCCACCCACCACGCACGCCGCCTGACTCCGGCAGTGGCCTTGATCATCTGCTCCGCGCTCGCGCCGCAGCAGGCATCGGCCGCCGGCTCCTCCGTTTTCGATTCGCTGTTCGGCTCAGTTTTTCAGCGGCCGGAAGTGGAGGCTAGCGCGGAGGCGCGGCGGGCATACGAGGGCGGGCTGTTCGAGAAGGCGCGCGACCTGTATGCGCGCGTGCTCGCGGATGATCCGCCTGCCGCGGAGAAAGCGGAGCTGGAGTACGGCCTCGGTGCCACCGCGCACCAGCTCAAAGACTATGACCGGGCGGTCGATGCGTTCAGCGTTGCTCTCGAAGCGCGTGACTCAGGTCTCCAAACCCGCGCGCATCGTGGCCTGGCACACGCGCTGTATGATCAAGGGGACCGCACGCTTGCAAAGCAGCCGCAGTTCACCATCCGCGCGTGGACGGATGCGATCCGGCATTTCGATGCCGCGCTCGCGCTCAAGGACGATGCCGAAGCGCGGGAGAACCGCGACTTTGTGAAGAAGCGCCTGGAGGAACTCAAGCAACAGGAAGAGCAGAAAAAGCAGCAGCAGAAAAAGAAGGGCGGCAAGAAGGACGGGCAGCAGGGCGGCCAGGGCAAGGAAGGGGACGAGTCTGAGGAGGAAGGTGAAAAAGGGCAGAAGGGCAAGAACGGAAAAGAGCAAGGCAAGGAGGAAAAGGATGGCAGCCAAGGAGACGAGGAAGGCCAGAAGGACGAAGGCGGAAAGGGCGAGGAGTCAGGCAAGGAGGGGCAGGGCAAGGAGCAGCTCCCGGAAGGCCAGATCGCGGCAGGTCAAGGTGGCGAGAAACCCGAAGACAAGGACACGCAGCAGGACCCGCGCGAGATGGCCGAGGCCGAGCGCAATGAGACCACGGGCTTCAGCCGCAACGAGGCGCGCGCGCTGCTCCGCACCTATGCCGACGACCAGAAGGCCGCGCAGTTCAGAAAGTCGCGTCGCGAGCCGATCAATGGCAAAGACTGGTAGGGAGAACGACAACGCGACGGGACCTGAGGAAACCATGAGAGAAAGAGACGTTTCATTTCACACGCGGCCCAGCTGGCTGGCGGCGTTGTTGCCCCATCTCCTGCTGACTGTTTTGTTTTTTGCGAGCTGGGCTCATGCGCAGGTTTCGGTGACGGCAGACGCGCAGCCATCCGAGGTGCGGCCTAACCAGCAGTTCAGTTACTCCATCGTCATCGAGAACGGCCGGGTGGATGCCGTGCCGGATCTCCGTCTGCCGCTGCAGATCGTGCAAGCTTCGGCCGCTGCCCAATCGAATGAGATATCGATCATCAATGGGCGGCAGTCGATACGGTCGCGCTTCACATGGGCGCTGATGGCCAGCGAGCCGGGAGACTTTGTGATCGCGGCGCAGACGGTGCAGATCGGCGGGCAGGCCGTGAACACGAACGAGGTCAAGATCACGATCAAGGAAGGCGCGCAGCCAGAGTCCCAGGGCCTTGAGCCATTGCTGCAGATCAGCCTGGAGAAAACCGAGTTCTATCAGAGCGAGGTGGTGCCGATCAAGGCGCAGCTCTACATCCACCGCCGCACGAATCTCCGTCGGCTCGGCCTCGTCGATGTGACGAAAAGCGACTTTGCAATCCAGCGTTTTCCGCAGCAGAGCGAGCAGTCTCTCGAGATGATCGGCGGCCAGCCCTATTATGTGCTCACGTTTCGCAGCACGTTGTCGGCCTTGAAAACTGGCAAGCTTGAGGTGGGCCCGGCGACGATGGAGGTGCTCATTGATGTCATGGAGCAGGGCGGAGGAAATTTCCCGCCGGGCTTTTTTGCGATGCCCGGAGAGCCACGCAAGGTGACCGCGAGCAGCCCGGCCGTGCCAGTGACCGTGCTGCCACTGCCGGTGGACAACAAGCCAGCGAACTTTTCCGGCGCTGTCGGAGACTTCACTTTGAACGCGACGGCATCGCCGACATCGCTGGCTGTTGGAGATCCGCTCACCGTCGAGCTTGCGGTCACGGGCGTGGGAAATTTCGAAGCGCTGACGGCGCCAGCCCTCACCGACTCCGCCGGCTGGAAGACCTATCCGACGCGGCGCTACAACATGAACGGCCAGGCGGATCCGAACCAGCCGACAAACCAAGAGCGGCAGATGGGTTTCACGCAGGTGCTGGTGCCGGAGAAACAGATGCAGGCTGTGCCGCCTTTTGAAATGTCATTCTTCAGTCCGTCGAGCAAGAAGTACGTCACGCTCCGCACGCCTGCGATTCCTGTCGTGGTGAATCCCGGGAAAGGCACGCCCGATGGAACGATGGGCACGATAGGCGTAGGGGGAGCGGTGGGTGACGCGGCGGGGTCCGCCCGCCTGCCTGAGGCGGACATCACGGACATTCTCGAACATTTGCCGGCCTCGCCGCAGTGGATCGTGCCGGCCGGAAAGCCGCTGCATCTGCGGCCTGTGTTCTGGCTGGTGAATGCCATGCCACTAGCTGTTTTGCTCGCGCTCGTTCTCCGTGCCTTGCAACGGCGGCGGCAGACGCGTCTGGCAAACGCGCCCGGCGCCTCATTGCGCACGATCTGGCAGGAGCTGCATGCTGCCGGGCTAGGTGAGGCGGAGTTTTACCGGCGTGCGGCGCATTTCATCCACGCCGCTGCTCCGGGTGGCGTGCATGGCAGTGCAGTGCAAGCCGTGCTCGACCGCTACCAGACGCTCAACTTCTCGAGTTCGGCCGTGCAATCGACGGTACCTGCCCCGACCACGCAGCGAGCTGAAGTTCTGAGCGCGCTCGCTCCACTTCTCACACCGGGCAAATCCGTGCAGGCACCGGTTGCCTTGCGGACGGCGACGGCGTTGATCGCATCCGCGGTTTTCGTTTCCACACCGTGTCTGCCGGTGAGCGCGGCGACTCCTGAGGAACGGTATCAAGAGGTGACCACCTACCTTGGAAAGAAGGATTACAATCACGCGCAGGCAGGCGCGGAGTCCTTGCTCGGCGAGGGCCGGCTGAGTCCCGAGCTGTTTGAGATCATGGGGCACACACGCTACCGGCAGGGCGATCTCGGCCGCGCTGTGCTGTGGTATGAGCGCGCGTCATTGTTCACACCGCGCGTGCCGGAGATCAGGCAGAACTATCGTCATCTCGATGAGAAACTGCGCTTTCTCACGTTCGCGGATGACTCGCCGCTCCACACGTTCGGTCTGCTGCTGCGGCGTGACACATGGCTCATCATCGCCTCGGCAGGCGGATGGCTTTTGTTGATCGGCGCGGGTGTTTTGATCGGCTCGCGGCGCGAATCGCCGCGCCGATGGAGCGCGGCGGCAATTGCCATCGGCTGCTTGCTTATACCTGTGGGTGCCGCAGGTGCCGCATTTCGACCGAAAGGTGAGGATCGCGTGAGGGATGTGTGGATCGTCACCACGCCTTCAGCCAAGGCGCACACTGCGGCGAGTACCACTGCGGGCACTGTGATCGATCTGCCGCCCGGCAGCCAAGTTCGTCTGCTGGAGAAACGTGGCGCCTGGAACTACGTGGAGATTCCGAACACACCGGACAATCTCCGTGGCTGGATGGAAGGGGACACGCTGACGAGCCTGTGGCCGTCGGTGTGGTCTCCGTCGTTGGTTCCGTAAGGCCGAAAGTGCGGCCTCCCACGGCTCACACTTTTCCGAATAAGGTCTGCCCCGTGGAGCGCAGGTCATCACAGGCTTGCTTCAGCCTGAGGCAGAGGCCTTGCTCGCCTTTCTTGAGGTAGCCACGCGGGTCGTATGCTTTCTTGTCGCCGACCTCGCCGTCGATCTTCAGCACGCCGTCATAGTTTTTCATCATGTGATCCATGATGGGGCGCGTGAAGGCGTACTGCGTGTCGGTGTCGATGTTCATCTTGATCACGCCGTAGCCCAGCGTCTCGCGGATTTCCTCCAGCGGGGTGCCGCTGCCGCCGTGGAAGACGAGGTCCATCAAGGCGGCCTTCCCATGCTTGCCGGTGACGGCCTGTTGCCCGTCACGCAAAATGGTGGGCTTGAGTTTCACGGCGCCGGGTTTGTAGCTGCCGTGAACATTTCCAAAGGTGGCGGCAAACATGAAACGGCCCAGCGGCGTGAGCGCCTCATACACGGCGAGCATGTCCTCTGGCGTGGTATAAAGCTTGTCATTGGCGACGCCGCTGGTGTCGTGGCCGTCTTCCTCACCGCCGACGACGCCGGCCTCCATCTCGAGGATCATCTCGTGCTTCGCGCACTCTTCCATGAGGGCCTTCGACTGCTTGATGTTTTCCTCGATCGACAGCTCCGAGCCGTCGAACATGTGGCTGTTGAACAAATTGCCAAGACCTGCCGCGCGGCGCTCTGCGGTGGCGGCGATGAGAGGCTTCAAAAACTTCTCGACGTTCTTCGGATGACAGTGATCCGTGTGCAGGGCGATGAGCACATCATACCGCGCCGCAAGCCGATGCGTCGCCTCCGCGAGGACGATGGCGCCGAGCGCCATGTCCTTGACCGATGTGCCCGAGGCAAACTCACCACCGCCCGTGCTGACCTGGATGATGCCGTCGCTCTTCGATTCTGCGAACGCCTTTAACGCGCCGTTGATGGTGGGAAGCGAGGTGACGTTGATCGCCGGATAAGCGTAGTCGCCCTTTTGGGCGGCATCGAGCATGGAGCGATATTGGGCAGGAGTGGCGACAGGCATGTTAGGAAAGGACGTGTGGGGAGGGACGGATGCCGGACGACCCGGCATGTGAAGCCGGAGTCGGCGGGGCTGCGATAGTGGCACGATTCACGTTGGGTGCAAGAAGCAGAAACAGCTCCAACTTTGCCGCGGGAACGGTGGCATTTGCGCAACTAACACATCATGGCAAGGTTTGCGCTTCAACCCCTCCCTGAATGAACGACCCTGAGTTTTCCCCCGCATGAGCGTGCTTAAATCTGTAACGAGTCGCTGCCTGCGCACCTGCCTCCCCCTGCTTGCCATGTGGCACTGCGGAGATTTTTTTGCGGGCGCGCAGGACGTTCAGTCGGCTCCCACTGCAGGCGATGGAAAAGCCACGCCGCCGATGCCACGGCCACCGATGCGACGCCCCGGTGGGCCGGCGGGACCTGGTGCGCAAGGTAAACCGGGAGAACCGCGTTTCCCACGCGGAGGCAGCAATCTCTCGCCCATGCAGCTCGAAGGGATCGAGCAGCTCTCGGAGGAGGACAAGGTGCGGCTCCGCGCGGCAATCGACAAAGCCTGGACGCTGCCCGCGCTGCAGCAGGCGAAGGAACGGTACATCAAGGCCAGTGAGGAGTTCCGCGCCACGATGCGGCGATCCCTACAGGAAGTGGACCCGGAGATGACGAGAATCCTGGAGAAGATCAAGCCTGATCAACAGGGTGATCCGCGTCAGTTGCCGAAGCTGCCGCCGCCAACAGATCCTGGATTCGCCGCCGCAGCCGTGGCGCGCCTCGGGATGGAGATGATGACCTTTGTGCGGCCGGAGCAAAGGGAGAAAGTGCGCGCGATGCATGTGAAGGTCATGGAAATGCCCGAGGTGGCGGACGCCGTGAAGGTTTTGCTGGAGGCCCCGGCGGAGTCGCGGATCGGGTCGCTGTTGAAGCTTCGCGAGGCGTACCGGCAGGCAATGTCGAAGGAACTGCCTGGCATTCCGCGGCCTC
>JANOBO010000249.1:0-5101 GCA_031411695.1 Verrucomicrobiaceae bacterium | reverse complement strand
GACACGAAACCTGACAGGCGCGCGAACCTGTCCGGCAGATACGGCGGCCACTGCGCGAGCTGCCCGCGGAAGGCGATGCCCATGCGCAGCGCCGTGGGCAGCTTCGTGATCATCGGCAGCGCGGAGAGCGCCACGGCGATGACCGCGTAGCCCCATTGCCGCCAAAACCAGCCGCTCTCGAGATTCAGCCGCGCCCAGAACATCGCGAGCATCGCGACGCCGAAGCCGGTCATCACCGGAACCAGCGCGCAGAAGAGGTCATTTTCATCCGGCGCGCCGGATTTCAGCCCGAGCATGGCCATGCCCGCGGCCACACAGGCCCAGAGGATGGCCACGGCCCAGCGCGCGTCACCGACTTCACCGCGGCGGAAGCGATGCAGCAGCGCGAGGAAAAAAACAAACGCCGGCAGCACACCCGCAGTGTGATGGAAGATGTCCAGCCATTGCGACTGAAAGTTCAGCGCGATCTTGCGGAACAGCGAGTCCACGGCCACGCCCGAATTTGTCAGCACGAAATCGCGCTGCAGGGGCTCATCTCCGCCATAGACCAGCAGGGACTGAAACGTCGCCTTTGCGGCGCCGAGGGCATCGCCACACACGATGTAGTTCCGCCAGCACCAGACGATGAGACACAGCGTCGGCACCCATGCCACGAGGAAGACCGAGGAGGTGCGGCGCCGCATGAGCATGGCGGCGGCGGCCACGAAGCCGGCCACGATCCACAAGGCCATCCAATGCGTGAGCGCGAGCAGGCCGCACATCACGCCTACCCCGGCAAGCTGCGGCCATGGGCTCTGCTCCGCAGCGGTGCGCGTCAGCGCGTGGGTGAAAAACCACATGCCGAGCGCCGTCCACAGCATCACCAGCACCTGCGGGCTTCCGCTCACAGCGACCTCCCACAGCGGCTGGCTCAACACAAGAAGCAGCGCGGTGATGACCGCCACCTGCTCGTCGAAAAGCCTGCGCATCGTCAGATACGTGGCCGCGATGGTGAGCAGAAACCAAAACGCGCCGAGGCATCCCACCACCCGGTCGAGCAGATACATCGCGCTGCCCGAGGAAGGATCGTATGCCGACCACTTGCCGAGCACTCTGAACACCGGCGCCCAAATGAGAGGCTGCAGCGGAGGTTGGCTCGTGTCCTTGAGGCCGGTGACGGTCGCGTCCTTGCCTGCGGCGATCATTTGCTGCCAGGCGTATGGCCGCACAAATTTCGTCTGATAGCCATGGCCGCGCGAGATCTCCCGCGCGATCTGCGCCTGGTCCATGCCGGTCGCGCTGCTCAGTCCGCGAAAAATGCCGAAGACCTGGATCAGCGAGATGGAGATGAGGAGCACATAAAAGGAAAGCGTCAGCGCGCGGCTGTAGTTCGCGCGGGGCAGATGGATGGGTGCGTGCTCGCTCATGCCTCAGTTTTCATCCGCGCCATTCTTCCGCTTCTTGCGCACCATGTCCATTTCCTTGAGCTTGCGCTGCATGGTACGGCGGCTCAGGCCGAGGAGCACGGCCGCCTCGGTGCGGTTGTTCTTCGTGCGCTCGAGCGCCTCGCGGATGAACTGGCGCTCCATGCGCTCGACATTGAGGTCGTAGCCCGCCGGGTGTGGCTGTGCCGCGCCGCCGTCGGCTGACTTTGCCTGCTGCATGGATGGCACACGCAGCCCAGGCGGGCCCGAGCGGGAGAGGTAGTGCGGCAGGTGCTTCAGCATCACACGGGTGGAATTGCACATCACCACGCCGTGCTCGATGGCGGTGCGCAGCTCGCGCACATTGCCGGGCCAGTCGTAATTCATCAGCACGGGCAGCACGTCCTCGCCGAGGGGCTTCGCGGGCTTTCCATTCAGCTCGGCCATCTCCTTCAGGAAATGTTCGACGAGCACGGGAATGTCACTTTTGCGCTCGCGCAACGGCGGCATGTGGATGGTGACAACGCGCAGGCGCCAGTAGAGATCCTCGCGAAATTTTCCCTCCTCCACCAGCTTCGCCAGATCCTTGTTCGTCGCCGCCACGACGCGCACATCGACCTTGATGGGCTTGTTTCCACCCACGCGCTCGATGGTCTGCTCGCCAAGCGCGCGCAGAAGCTTCACCTGCGTGCTCGCGTCGATCTCCCCGATCTCATCAAGCACGAGCGTCCCGCCGTCCGCCAGCTCAAAGCGGCCGATGCGCCGCTCCTGCGCGCCGGTGAAGGATCCCTTCTCGTGACCGAACAACTCGCTCTCCAGAATCTGCGCTGACAATGCCGCGCAATGCACCACCACCAGCTTCTGCTTCGGCCGCCCGCTGAGATTGTGGATCGCGTGCGCCACGAGTTCTTTCCCCGTGCCGCTCTCGCCCTCGATCAAAACCGTCGCGCGGGTCGGTGCCACCTGCTCGACGACCTCGAGCACCGGTTTCATCATCTCGCTCTGCCCGAGGATGCCCTCGATGGAAAACTTCCGCTCGACCTGTTTGCGCAGCTCCTTGTTCTCGTGCTCGAGCACACGGCCGCGCAGCGCGCGCTTCACCAGGAGGTCCACCTCGTCGAGGTTCAGCGGCTTCGTGACAAAGTGATACGCGCCGCGCCGCATCGCCTCGACCGCGGTATCGACCGAGCCATAGGCCGTCATCATGATGCATACGGGCGGCTTCGGCAGCTTCAGCGCCTCGTCCAGGAGCTTCATCCCGTCGTCATCACCGAGCCGCAGATCCGTGAGCATGACGTCGATGGGATCATGCCGCAGATACTCCAGCGCCTCCGCCGCGCTTGAGGCCACATAGCAGTCAAACTCATCTTCCAAAGATTGCCGCAACCCGTCGCGGGTGTGTTTCTCGTCATCAACGATGAGGACTGTCGGAGTGTCGGGGATCATGGCGTCTCAGTTTTCCAAGGCGTCTCGGAGCACTCGGCTGCGTAGCCGAGTTCTCTCGCAGCAGCCACGACATCACGCAAGGTGTGATGTGTCTTCACGAGAAGCTTGTCGTCCATCGGCATGAACCAGAGACGGGTGCGGAGGGTGGCTTCGTCGAGCTTGCCATGGGAAAGCAGGATGGAGAGCATCGCGATGTCCTTGTTTCTGCCGGCGAATATCTTCGCGATGGCCATGTCGTGCGGCTCGAGTGCAAACACTTTCGGACAGCCTGGAAGCGGAACGAGACGCTCGCGAAACCCGGGCGGAAAGTTCTCATAGATCACCGGGCGGTTGATGTCGGCAAAGTATCCGTTCTGGACGGAGAACGCGCTGTCCTCACCCCATTCGGAATTCAGGAGTGCCGCCAGCTCAGCAGTCCAAGGCTCCGGCACAAAATCCGCATCATGGGTGTTTTCGAACATGCTCACATCATCGGCCAAATCAGGGAAGGTCGCGAAGGCGAAACAGGAGCCGAACAGGATGATCGACGAATCTGGCGCGAGCGAACTGAGGCCGGTGGCGAGTTTCAGCAATGTCTCGAAACGCATACAAACCGGCTGCTTTCACTCCCGCTGAGGACTCCGGCAAACGGCGAGAACCCCTTCATCAGTCGGACCTTCTCGGAGTCATTTCGGAGAAGAGACATGAGAGCTTTGAACGCGAACGCTGATGTCTTCGCCGCCTCAATGAGGGCCTTCCACACCAGCAACCGTTTCTTGTTGCCGTGCCCCAGCAAAATCCAGCGCTCGATGTTTTGTAGCGGGATGTCCAGCAGCGATGGGTCGGCCTCGATTTTGTCTGCGATGAAACAAAACCGCTTCAAGCTGATCCGGTCACCCGTGTCATCGTGAACTGCTGGCATGGCGGGAGACTAGCTTATGGGTTTGAGTTTGCCAAGGACGCGCTCTCATCGCCGCCTGCCGCCAGCATCCGCACGCGTTTCTCCACGAGTGGCAGCCAGAGGCTCACGCGCGTGCCCTTGCCCTCGCGGCTCTCGATGTCAATCTCGCCGCCATGCTCGCGGACGATGCGCCGCACGATGAGCAGGCCGAGGCCGGTGCCGGTCGGGCGCGTGGTGGAGAACGGCTGGAAAAGCTTTCCCATCTGCTCCGCGCTGATGCCCTTCCCCGTGTCCTCAAAACTCACGCGCACCTCAAAGTCTGTGAAGCTCCCGGCGATCGTGAGCGTGCCGCCCTGCGGCATCGCCTGGCAGGCGTTGCGGATGAGATTGTAGATCGCCTGCTTCATCTGGCCGGAGTCCAGCGGCATCGCCGGCATGTCCCCGCGCAGGACGCACCGCACCTTGACCTTGGCGTTCTCGAGCTCGGGCTTCAGGAAGCGCACCGACTCTTCGACCAGCTCATTGATCTGCGCGCGCTGCATCTGCGGCTGCGTCGGGCGGATCGCGGAAAGGAACTGGCCGATGATGAAGTCCAGCCGCTTGATCTCGCCGGTGGCCACGTCGAGGTGCTCCCGCAGCGGCTCGCCTTGCTTGCCGAGTTTGCGGATTCGCCGCTCGAGGAGCTGCAGATGGATCGTCAGCGAGTTCAGCGGATTGCCCAGCTCATGCGCGACGCCGGCGGCGAGGAGGGTGAACGCGTTCAGCCGCTCGCTCTCGATCTGCGCCTCGGTGCGCCGGCGCGTCTCAGTCACGTCACGGATCAGCATCACAAATCCGAGCGGCTGATCGTCATCGATGCTGGTGATGTAAAAATTGAGGAAGCGGTTCTCGGGATAGAAGACCTCGAGATCACGGCTGACGACCGTGCCCGGCTTCAACAGCTCGTTCCAATCCAGCTCGCGCAATCCCTGCCCGAGCAGCTGGCCGATGATCTGATCGCCTTTGATGCCGAAGAACTGGCACGCCGCGCGGTTCACATAAGTGACCTTGCCCTCCGTGTCGGTCAGGATCACGCCTTCTTGAAGCGCCTCGAAAACTTTTTCCAGCAATCCCTTCTCACGCAGCAGCTCCAGCACCACGCCCTGCACCTCGCCGGGTTCTAGCCGGTCCATGCGCTTGATGAGCTTGTCGATGAACGCGGATCTCATATGCTGGCTGGCATGAACACTCTTCTGGTCTTTTCCACTTTCCCTGACATCGAGAAGGCGCGGCAGATTGGCACGTCCCTCGTGGAATCTCAACTCGCCGCCTGTGTGAATCTCATCCCCGCCGTCGAATCGATCTACCGCTGGCAGGGCAAAGTGGAGAGCAG
>JANOBO010000248.1:0-2114 GCA_031411695.1 Verrucomicrobiaceae bacterium | reverse complement strand
GAGCTTGAAGGACGCGGGTGTGTTTGAGGCGGAGTTTTTTCCGCGAGATGGTGGGGCGTATCGGGTGCAAGCGGATGTGAAGGATGTGAAGGGTGAGACCATGGGCGAGCGAGTGACGGGCTGGGTTCATGCGCCGATGGTGGAGGAATTCCGGTCGCTGACGCCGGATCGCGCTTTGTTGGAGCGCATGGCAAAGGACACGGGCGGCCAGGTCATCGAACTGAGAGATGCGTCGTCATTGCCCAAGCTGCTGGCAAATCTGAATGTGCCGATCAAGGAAGTCGTGACGGAGCCGCTGTGGCATTCCGCCTGGGTGTTTGCATTGATCTTAGGATTGCTGGCGGCGGAGTGGATTTTGCGACGGAAGGGAGGGTGGGTATGAAGGCAGGGAGCATGCAGGAGGGAGCATGGAGATGGTATGCATGCTTCAAATGGATTCTATGCGTTCTATCTGTCGTATTTCAGGCAGGGGTCTCGGCTGAAGAAGTGCGCCGCGCCACGCGCGATTTGGATGTGATCGTGGTGCTCGGAGCTGAAGGCACGGAAGAGTATGGGAAGCGCTTCAAAGAAGAGGCGGATGCGTGGCAGGCGGCTTGCGCGAAAGCGGCGGTGAAGTTTGAGATCATTGGCGCCGACAAGGACAAATCGGATGATGCGATGCAATTCGAAGCGCGGCTCAAGGCGGAGCACGCGAAAACAACGGGCGCGCTGTGGGTGGTGATGATCGGGCACGGCACGTTTGATGGGCGGGAAGCGAAGTTCAATCTGCGCGGTGCGGACATCACACCAGCGCAGATCGGCGCGTGGTTGAAGCCGGTGACGCGCGAGATGGTGTTCATCGACACGGCTTCGGCCAGCGCACCGTTTGTCAAAGCGGTCACGGGTCCGAATCGCATTTGCGTCAGCGCCACGAAGAGCGCGGACGAGTTTTTTTATGCGCGGTTTGGCGGGTTCTTTGCGAGGGCGGTGGGCGGTTTGCCGGAGGCGGATTTGGATCAGGACAAACAGGTGTCGGTGCTGGAAGCGTTCCTCCATGCATCGAAGCAGGTGGCCGGGTTTTACGAAACGGAGGGCCGGCTGGCGACGGAGCATTCCATCCTGGACGACAACGGTGACGGAGTCGGCACACGGGCGGAAGTTTTCGATGGTGTGACCGCAGGGAAGACGGCAGATGGTTCAACGGCCGACGGCGAGCGCGCCGCGCAAGTCGCGCTGGTGCTCAGCGATGAGGACGCAAGACTTCCAGACGCCGACCGAGTACGGCGCGATGAGATTGAGCGGCGCATTCACGCGCTCGCTGCGAAGAAGTCCAAGATGCCGGAAGATAAATTCTACGGCGAGATGGAGTCGCTCATGCTCGAGCTTGGGCGGATCTATTCCCAAAACGAAACCGCTGGCGGCCCGAAGCCGGCTGCGCGGTGAGCTTTGGCGGGTTGAGTGCGAAGGGGGGTCCGAAAACAAAAGCCCTTGAGAACGATTGCTCTCAAGGGCTTTGAAGTTGGTTGCGGGAGCAGGATTTGAACCTGCGACCTTCAGGTTATGAGCCTGACGAGCTACCGGGCTGCTCCATCCCGCGATTGTGAAGGGGCGTATGGTGGCGCACCGCCCGACATGCGCAACTTGTTTTTCCCGTTTCAATCATACTCGGCGCGGTGGGATGCACGAAAACCAGGCGGACGACAGACCGCAAACCCTGTCGGCCGGACCGCGCGCATTTACTTCAGCCGCTTTTCGACATCGCGATCAATCCAGCCCCACATGTATTGCAGGCTGCCGATGACCTTGGTCTTCGCGTCACGAAGCTCCTTGGCGGAGAATTTTTTTCCCGGAGCGGGGACATTGCGGCCGAACATGTAGTACTTGATCTTCGGCTCGGTGCCCGATGGGCGGACCGCAAAGCTGCGTCCATCGGCGAGGTCGATGAAAAGCATTTTCTCCTTCGAGATCAGTTCGCCTTCCTCGTCATGGATCACATCCTTGCGGAAGTCGCGCACGCGCACGACTGCGGAGCCGTCCACCTCCTTCGGCGGGTTTGCGGCGTAGGAATCGGCGAGCCGCGCGATCTTTGCAGCGCCTTCCGCGCCTTCGAAGACCTTGCTCTTGTTCACCTCGAG
>JANOBO010000247.1:0-29472 GCA_031411695.1 Verrucomicrobiaceae bacterium | reverse complement strand
CTACCGCACGAGGTATCGGGCGAAGGTGGAGCTGAGGGAGAGGAATCCCAAGGACTTTGCAAAAGCAATTCAAGCAGCAGACGCGGAGCTGAATCAAGCAGGGTTGGTCACTAAACTAGAAGTGCTCAACGCAGGTCACACCATGGTGCTGAGAAATGACCTGTCTCCTTTGCAGCCATACGGAAGTGTCAACTCGACAGAGGAGGCGGCAACTTCAAGCGCGAGATGGCACGCTTTCGCAAACATGTTCCAGTCTTTGGCTGCATCGGAAGAACCGAAGGCCAGGGCGGCTGTAACACGGCTGCACAGATGGCACGGATCCGCCCCTGAGATTTACTTTTTTAGTGGATTCGTGTCATTGCCCAAACCCGACGAATGGAAAAAGAGTCATGTAAGCAAAGTCAAAAAATCCGCCAACGACCCCAGCGGCCTCGTCCGACTCGAAGCCGCCATCGCGGCGAGTTACATCGGCACGTCGGAGGCCTTGGAGGCCGCGCTCGATCTCCTGAAGCATCCGATGGACAGCTACCTCACGTACGCGCTGCGCACTTCGCTCGACAGTTACACGCTAAGGCCGCTCTGGCACGGCAACGCTGCCTTCATGCAGAAGCATCCTGAGCTGGTGAAGTTCCTCCATGACAGCGAGCCGAAGAAGCCCGCGCTGATGGCGAAGAAGAGAAAGGCCGAGAAGAGCGATCCCTTCGATGCGCAGCCCGGACTGCAAACCGTCACCATCAAGACCATCCCCGAGCGGCTGCTCTTCGATGTGCGCGAGTTCAAGGTGAAGGGCGGCGCTCCCGTGAAGCTCGTCTTTGAAAACCCGGACGTGACGCCGCACAATCTCCTCATCGTCCAGCCCGGCGCCGCCGATGAAGTCGGCATGGCCGGCAACGAAATGGCCAAGCTGCCCGACGGTATGGCGAAGGGATTCATCCCCGACTCACCAAAGATCCTGCACAAGACCAAGATGCTCATGCAGAACGACAGCGAGACCTTGCGCTTCAAAGCACCCGTCGCGCCCGGCCGGTATCCCTACATCTGCACCTTCCCCGGCCACTGGCTCGTGATGAAGGGCGAGATGGTGGTGGAGTAGCTCGCGACGCCGTCGCGAGCGAATTCGCGGCTTGCGAGGCCATCGCGAGCACCGTTCAGCTTCACTCGCGACGGCGTCCCGAGCTACGGAAACCACATCGAATATTCACCCTCGCGCAATTTCGCCTTCATCGGATTCTCCGCGATGTACTTCACAAAATGCCGGAACTCTGCCTCGCTGCTCCGCGCGCTCGTACTTCGGCAGCAGCGCAATTTCAGCGTGCCAGGCGCGATCAATGTCCGGCACGATGCCGTGCGACCGCAGCCAAATGTCGCGGCGCTGGAGGAAATCCTTCACGACTTCGACCGGCAGTGAATCATTCAGACGCCAGGTAAGGAAGTAGCAGACCTCGGGTTGTTCCCAGTGCGGGAGATTGCGATGCGTGATTTCGGGCGCGAGCGAGTGGTTGAAGAACTTGAATTCGCGCTTCGCGGGCATGGCCAAAAATAGTGGGTCGTGAGGCCCTCACGAGCAAAAACTCTTTGGCTCGCGACGGCGTCGCGAGCTACTTCCCGTCATGCGCACCCTTCTACTGCTTTCGTTCTGCCTCGCCCTCGTTTCCATTCACGCAGATGAAGCGGCGAAGCCTCGGGTCGTGCTGGTGGGTGACTCGACAGTGACGGATGCCGCAGGCTGGGGCGCTGCGTTTGCAAAGCTGCTCAAACCGGAGGCGGAGTGCATCAACCTCTCGGCGGGCGGACGAAGCTCGAAGAGCTTTCGCGACGAGGGGCGATGGAAGACGGCCTTGGATGCAAAGCCGGCGTTTGTGCTGATCCAGTTCGGCCACAACGACATGCCCGGCAAAGGTCCGCACCGCGAGACGGATGCGGCGACAACGTTTCGCGAGAACCTGATCCGCTACGTCGATGAGGCCCGCGCAATCGGCACGCGGCCGATCCTAGTGACCTCGATGGCGCGGCGGATCTTCGAAGATGGCAAGCTGCGCGGTGAGCTGAAGCCATGGGCGGAGGCGACGCGGATCGTGGCCGCTGAGAAAGGGGTCCCGCTCGTCGATCTGTTTGCCCGCAGTGTCGAGCTTCTCGAAAAGCTCGGCCCGACTGCCGCCGATGCGTTCAACCCGCCCGCCAAGAAAGGCAGGCCAGACCGCACCCACCTCAACGCGCAAGGCGCGGAAGTGATGGCGCAAATCGTGGCGGACGAGGTGCGGCGCGTGTCTCCCGATCTCGGCAAGCTGCTGCGATGATACCGCCGGTGCACGGATGAGAGCGCAAAAAGGAGTCCAGTCATTCGGTGACTGGTTTTGTCGAGACCGCGCAGCGGTGACGGGCCGGATGCCTATCTTCCAATCGCGACAGGCCCAGCCTCCGGGACGATCACCGCTCGGGAGGGGCAATCGCTGATTACACTCCAATCATTGTCCGGACGGGCCGACGGGCGTCGCCGGCTTGATCTCAATCGGCGGCTCGGCACCGGGAGTCGGGGCGGCAGCGGGAGCATCCGCCGGTTTGGCCTCTGACGATTCCGTTTTAGTGGGTGCAGTTGAGGACGCAGATTCCGGGACATCGACCTTGGCTGCGGCATCGCCAGTCGCGGTCGTCGCCGCGGCAGATTCGGCCTTTTTCTTGCGCGCTGCATACGCCCTCGATGCGGCGGCCTGCTGCTTCTTGATGTAGGACGAATAGGACGGGCCGCTGCCGGTGATGGAAACCGGTGTGCCGATGGGCACACTGGCGAAGACCAGCGGTGCAAATGGACGCGGCATGCGGATGCAACCGTGCGAGGCACGATGCCCCGGACGCGGGATCGGCCCGGCGTGCATGCCGACGCCATCGCCCGTCAGCCGCATGTAGTAAGGCATGGTGGCGCCTTCAAAGCGCCCGCCTTCCGGTATGGAATCTCGGCCCATCTTCGCGTCTGAGTTCACGATCTTGCCCGCGCTGTTGTAGGCCTTGCCGTAGAGGTTGGATTTTTTGTTCGCCGTCTTTTCGATGACCTTGAAGTCGCCGGTCGGTGTGGGGAAGCTGGTGATGCCGGTAGCCACAGTGGCCCAGCCGATCTGATCGTCACCACTGAAGACGGAGACTTTTTGCTCATCAATGTTGATGCGCATGTGGCTGACGGTGCGGCCCTTGCCATTCCACTCGTAGAGCGGCTTTGGCTTGGCTGGATCAGCCGGCGCCTCAGGGGGCGGCACCGGTTTTGTGACGCAAGACGCGATGAGAAATCCAGCGGCGATGGCGGAAAGCGACCGGACAAACATCGTGGAATCAGTGCAGGCGGCGGAGTTTTTCATGAAGGCTTAAAGCGTCACGCCATTCGGCGCGCACACGGCCGGAACGTTACGATTTCCCGTCGCCAAGACAAGCGCCGAATCAACTCAGCGGCGGCAATTCCGCGCGCAGCAGATCGGCAGGCTGCGCGATCAGAACCTCCGCACCTGACGCGACGAGTTCCTCGCGATCCCGGAATCCCCACAGCGCGCCGATGCGCCTCATGCCTGTGGCCTTGCCGAACTCCATGTCCACGCCGGAGTCGCCGATGTAGGCGCATTCGGAGGGGTCCAGCCCCATGCGGCGCGCGATCTCCACACCGCCGGCGGGATCGGGCTTGCGCGGGATGCCCTCGCGCTGGCCGAGAATGATCTCGAAGCTACCGGCCGGGAAAAAAAACTCGCTGCACAGCACGGTGAAGCGGTGCGGCTTGTTCGAGATGACGCCGAGGCGCGCGCCTCTCGCGCGCAATTGCGCAATGGTGTCCGCCATGCCTTCATACACGGCGGTGTCATCGTGCCAGCACTGCTCGTAATGCGCCAGGTATGCGGCGGCGCAGCGCTCGACGTTTTCAAAATCACGCTGGTCCGCAGGCAGCGCGCGCTCGACGAGCTTCTTCATCCCATCGCCAATATGCTTCGGGAAAATGCCGATGGAGACACGTGGGTAACCGTTGTCATCGAGCATCCGGTTCACGGCGGTGGCGAGGTCGGCGAGGGAATCAACGAGCGTTCCGTCGAGGTCGAAGATGAGGGCTTTGAGGCTGGAGAGGTTCACGTGTTTGGAGGAAAAGGGCGGCACGAGTCCATGCTTCGGGCCGCGGAGGCAAATGGAAACCTCAGCGCGCGCGCCCATTTATGATCCGCGCCGAGACAAACGGTTGAATGCGTTTATAGTCGCCGTCCCGCTGATGGAAAACCTCGAGTCAGACACACCCGCCGCTCCCACGCCGAAGCCGCCGCCCGATCCGCTGCTGTATCGGCCAAACGTCGCGGCGATCCTGTGCCGGCCGGACGGGATGATCCTCATCGCCGAGCGCATGAGGTTTAAGGGAGCGTGGCAGTTCCCGCAAGGCGGCGTGGACGATGGCGAGACGGCGGAGCAGGCGCTCTTCCGCGAGGTGGAGGAGGAGATCGGCGTGCGCCGTGAGCTGATCACGATCATCTCGATGCGCAGCGGCTACCGGTATGCGTTTCCGAAAGGCCGCCTAAAGTACGGACTCTACGGCGGGCAGGAGCAGACGTACTTTCTCTGTCAGTTCGGCGGCAAGGACACAGACATCGACCTGTGCACGCACAACCGCGAGTTCGGCCGGTGGAAATGGATCCTGCCGCATGAGTTCGACATGAGCTGGGTGCCGCGTTTCAAGCAGCGCGTGTATCGCGCGGTGTTCCGGGACTTCTTCGACCTCGAGGTGGGTTGACGGCGCGGCGTGTCGCGGCGCGTTTTGATGATTGACGAATCCGCCGCTCCGGTGTCAAATCCATAACAGTTGCAGCCGGAAGCAGAACCCTCCGCGATTTTCAAGGAGATGCCAATGCTCCCAACTCTCGACCTCAGACGCCTCGCCACGAGAAGCGCATCCGGGCCGCAGGAATCCGCGCCCGATCCCCGGCCGGCCGCGCCATTGCCCGCGATCGTGTCGTCACGCCCGCAGGTTGCCGTGATTCCTGACGCATCATCCGACCTGCGCCAAGCGGTGAAGAGCGTGGTTTGCGGCCAGCCGCTGGACAACGCTTTTCTGAGCAGCTGTGTCGCGCCGGACGAGAGGCTCGTCGAACTTTGCGCCACATCCGCGAACGTGCGTCGCGTTTTCCTTTGGGGTCCGAACCCTTATCCGTTTCAATTCGGCCGCGATGAGCAAAACCGCGCGACCTGCGAACGATGCTACCCGGCGTGGTGGTGTGACAAAATCGAGTGGCTGCCCGAGGACATCGAGGCCGTGCCGCGCGTGGTCGATCTGCTCATCACCGACCACTCACCCTGGACGTGCCGCTTTGTGCAGCCGCGCTCCTGCCTGCTGATCGGCGAGGCGGCCAATGCGAAACGCGATGACGACTACCGCTGGACCTCCGGCCCAGGCTGGCGGCTCGGCATCCGCTGCCGGCCGCGCACGCGCCACGCGATGAATTACCGCACGATCTACACCTTGAACGGCGGCGGCGAGAACGACGATCCGTTCGGCTGGTACTGAGTGGCCGCGCACGTCAGCCCGCCTGCGCGCCAGCCTTTGCGGCCTCCGCCAAAAAACGACCGAACTCGCGAAAGCTCCAAGCGGACTTCGTCAGTCCCCACGAGCGGTCCGGACTTTTGCTCAGGTCCACATCCGCCATGATGAAGTCCTCCACCTGCCGCCGGCTGCGCGCGACGATCTCACCCGTGGAATCCATGATGTAGCTGTCGCCATAGCCCACGGTCACCCCGTTCGTCAGCCCGCTCTTCGCCGGATCGAGCACGACATTGTTCGCGCGCACGAAATGGATGTTGTTCTCGATGGCGCGCGCGGTGTGGTCTGCGCGCACCTTCAGGTAGTGGCCCAGCAGTCCGGGCGCGCTGATGGCATTGAAGTGCGGCGCGATGATGAGGCGCGCGCCCTTCAAGGCGAGAATGCGCGCGGGCTCGATGTAGCCGCCATCCGCGCAGATCAGCACGCCGAACTTCACGCCCTTGTGCTCCCACACAGGGAAGTCGCGGCCCTGCTTGTGAAACTTCATATAGGCCGCGCATTTGCTGTAGATGCCGAGCAAATGGCCGCGATGCACCACTGCCGCCGTGTTGTAGAGATCCGCACCTCGCGCCTCATTGAATCCCACAACGGCCAGCGCCTCATGCCGGCTGGTCACATCCAGCACGCGCGCCATCTTTTCAGAGTCCGCCACGAACGCGCCCCGCTTCGCGCCTTCCTCGGTGTCGGGATAGCCGGTCAGAAAGCATTCAGGAAATGAGACAATGTCAGCGCGCTCCGCGTCCGCGCGCTTCAGCCCTTCTTCAAAGCGCAGCAGGTTATGGTCAAACTCACCGCACCACGGCTCAAACTGACAATGGGCAATTCTCATGCCGCTATTTTGGGCTGGCATCGTGCGATTTGGCAAGCGCCCATCCAACACGATGCCACATGGCCGGCCCGCCTCGCTGAAAGAGGCTTCCGGACCCGCCCGTTTGCCTCGGCGACGATGGCCGCACGCGCACACCTTTTTGTTTTCCTCACCGCCCTTCTTCCTCTTCTGCAAGTCCGGGCGGCGGACGATGCGGTCGCGTTCTTCGAGTCCCGCATCCGACCGCTGTTCTCCGAACACTGCGAGCAATGCCACGGCGCGGACAAGCAGAAGGGCAACCTCCGCCTCGACTCCCGCGAAGGCTGGCAGCGCGGCGGCGACTCCGGCCCGCCGATCACGCCAGGGAAACCGACCGCCAGCCTTTTGAGCAAGGCCGTCGGCTACACGGATCGCGACTTAAAGATGCCGCCGAAGAAGAAGCTGTCCGACGCGCAGGTCGCCGACTTGCGACGCTGGATCGAGCTCGGCGCGCCCGATCCACGCGATGCGCCCGCCGGCTCGTTTCCCAAGAAGCAAAAAGGCCTGACCGTCGCGGAGGGGAAAGACTTTTGGTCCTTTAAACTGCCGCAGCCGCAGCACCCGCCTTCCGTGAAGGACAAAGCTTGGCCCCGAAATGAGATTGATCACTTCATCTTGGCGAAGCTCGAGGAGAAAGGCATGTCCCCTGCCCCGGATGCTGCGCCCGAGGTGCTGCGCCGGAGGCTGAGCTTTGACCTCACGGGACTGCCGCCGGGAGAAGATGGTGAGACTCGGAGACTAGGAGACGAGGAGACGGAGATTCTCTCCGCGTCTTCAATCGACTCTCTCCTCGGCAGCCCGCTCTTTGCCGAGCGCTGGTCATCGCACTGGCTGGACATCGTGCGCTTCGCGGAATCTTCCGGCGGCGGGCGCACGCTTCCGTTCAAGGACGCGTGGCGTTACCGCGATTACGTCATCGAGTCGTTCCGCGATGACGTGCCTGTGAACCGGTTTCTCACCGAACAAATCGCGGGCGATCTTTTGCCGCACGCCAGCGCGGCCGAGCAGCGCCGCCACGTCACGGCCACCGGCTTTCTCGCCCTCGGCGCCACGAACTATGAGGAGCAGGACAAGGTGATGCTGCGCATGGACATCGTGGATGAGCAGCTCGACACCATCGGCAAAAGCTTCCTCGGCATGACCATCGGCTGCGCGCGCTGCCACGACCACAAGTTCGATCCCATCCCGACGCGCGACTATTACGCGCTGGCCGGCATCTTCCGCAGCACGCGCACCCTGCGGAACTACACGGACAATGTCGCGCACTGGATCGACACCGCGCTGCCGCTCGACGGCCAGGCGGAGATCGACGCGCTAAAGGCGGAAAAGAAGATGGCCGCGCTCACCCAGGAGATCGCCGCGATGAAGGACCAGCTCCGCAGCGCCGGCGCGGACATCCGGCCAAAGGGAAGCAAGGCCGTGCCCATATCATCCCTGCCTGGCATCGTGATCGATGACGCGGAGGCGATGAAGGTGGGCGACTGGAAGAACTCGTCGAGCGTGAAGCCATTCGTCGGCGACGGCTATGTGCATGATGACCGCAGCGGCAAGGGTACGAAGACCATCTCCTTCACCCCGAAGATCCCGGCCACAGGCAGATACGAGATCCGCATCGCATACAATGCCGGCCCCTCACGCGCGGAGAAAGTTCCTGTCACCATCTTCCACGCCGACGGCGAGGAACTCGTCGAGATCAACGAGAAGACCCAGACGCTCGAAGGGCTGGCGTTTGCGACCGTGGGCACGTATCGCTTTGAAGACAGCGGCCAGGGTTATGTGCTCGTCTCCAACGCAGGCACGGAAGGCGTCGTCACGATTGATGCCGTGCAGTTCATCCCTCAGGATGCGGTGGAGAACGCGAAGGCGCCGGTTGATTCGAAGAAAGCATCCGGCCTGAAGGCGAAGCTCGCTGAGGTCGAGAAACAGCTCAAGGCGCTGGAGAAAACGAGTCCGAAACGTCCCGAGGCGATGAGCGTGGCCGATGATGCGAAGCCTGAGGACAGCCCCGTCCACATCCGCGGCAGCGTGCGCAATCTCGGTGCTCCAGTTCCGCGTGGCGTCATGGAAGTGGCGCTGCACGGAAACGCACCCCGCATCCCCGCGAGCGAGAGCGGCCGGCTGCAGTTCGCCCACTGGCTCACGTCGGAGACGAACCCGCTCACCGCCCGCGTCTATGTGAACCGCGTCTGGCACTGGCTCTTCGGCGCCGGCCTCGTGCGCACGACTGAGAACTTCGGCGTCACCGGCGAGGCGCCTTCGCATCCCGAACTGCTCGACTACCTCGCCCTCCGCTTCATGCGGGAAGGCTGGAGCACGAAGAAACTCGTCCGCCTGATCGTGTCATCGCGCACTTACCAGCAAAGCAGCGAAATAGAAGGCGATGAGACCGTGAGACAAGGAGACCCGGACAAAACTTCCGCATCCTCTGTCTCATCCTCTCAGCGTCTCATTGTCGCCGCGTCTTCCCTCGATCCCGACAACCGCCTGCTGTCGCGCATGAACCGCAAGCGTCTCGATGCCGAGTGCATCCGCGATGCCATGCTCGCCGCGGCTGGCACGCTCGAGGACAAGTTCGGCGGGCCGAACATGGTGTCCGGCAAGGCCGACTCGAACAGCGCCGCGAGCCAGAATCTCGAGTACAACTTTGTGTATGCCGACACGCGCCGCAGCGTGTACACGCCGGCCTTCCGCAATGTGCGCCACCCGCTCTTCGAGGTCTTCGACTTCGCGGACGTGAACCAGCCCATCGCACAGCGCACCACCAGCACCGTCGCGACACAGGCATTGTTCATGACGAACTCCAGCTTCGTCATCGAGCAGGCCCGCGCGGCCGCCGACCGCCTGCTCAAGGACTCCGCCGCCACTGACACCTCGCTCATCGACCACGCTTATCAGCTTTCATTGGCGCGGCGGCCCACCGCGCGCGAGCGCGCCACATCGCAGGACTTCCTCGAGGCCAGCACCTCGGGTAATGCAACCGCTGACGAGAGGCGCGACATCTGGGCTCGTCTTTTTCAGGCGATCTGGAGCACGCCCGAGTTTCGCTTCCTCAAGTAAGCCTCGTCACCGCGCAGGTGCGATGCTCTGCGCCGCGTTCCCGTGCGTGATCGCGGCAATCTGCGCCGCAGACAGGTCTGACTCTTGCAGCTTCAGACGCGCGGACTCCCAATAAAAGAACGGCGCATACGAGCCGAATACCACGCGGTCCAGCGGCCAGTCCTTGAGCAGGCTCTCAATGCCACCGACGCCTTCCAGCATCGCGATGTCGAGCCATGCCCGCGATCCGGCCAGCGCGGTCATTGACATGGCGCGGTTGGCATTGAGCACCATCACCTGCGCCTCGGGCAGCCTCGTGAGCAGAGCGGGCAGCGGCTGGAAATCGACGGGCTTCACCCGCATCAGCGCATGCTGTGTCCGCTCGTCCTCCATCTGCGCAACGATCTGGATCAAAAGTTTTCGCGCGCTGGCAGCCTCAACGAGTTCCACGAAGGCGGGGTCATCGAGCGTGTAGTCGTGGTAGTTCGGATGCAGACGGATGGCCTTCATGCCGTGCTCTTCGACGCAACGGCGCAGGTCATCCTGCCAGTCCGGCAGCTTGGGATGGATTGCGCCCACGGGTCTGAGAATGCCTTTACACTGCTTGGCGACGGCAGCGTTTACGCGAGTGAGATCGCGGTGGAGGAGGGAGTCGAAACTGCCAGCCCACGCCTCAGTGACGCCTCGCTCCGTGAGACGTGCGGTGAGATTGTCACGAAACGAACGGAAGGGCCACTGTCCGAGATAGATGTTCGTGTCGATGAAGGCTGCGTCTGTCGGGGGCCTGGCTTGAGCCGGTTCCGAAGCCGACGACCGGGCGGCTAAAGCCGGAACTCCGAAAGCTGCGGCGTGCGCGAAGAACACGCGGCGAGAGAGGGCAGGCATGGCATTTAAAATTTCGGAATAGTGGTCACAGACAAGCTCGCGAGGATCTGAAAAACGCCAAGCCAGCGAAGAAGCTTTTCCTTGCGCTCCAGGCAACCAATCAAAAGCAATAGAAGAAGCCCAGTCAGCAAAGCCATATCGCAGGCTCCATCAAATGGCTGCATGGGCATGCCCGCCAGCGGGCCTTCTTTGAACTCAAAGTACCAAGCGTAGAGCCAAGTCGGAAAATTGATGATCAGGCAAGTCACAAAAGCAGCCCGGACAACCTCAAGGATTGATGGCTTCGCCAAAAAGCGGTTCATGCCTTGATTCCTTTCGCGGTGAGGATCGGCAGCATCAGGCCGCGCAGGTTGTGGCAAAAGATTTTTTGCTTGTCGGCTTCGCTTATGTCCGCCCCATGCACTTTCGCGAGCTGGCTCGCAAAGCTGCGGCCTCCGCAGTCGCTCCCATAAAGGATGCGATCTGCGCCCAGTTCGCGCACCGCCATCTCCGTGAAGCCAGCGGTGGGATCGCTGCCCGCCAGATCGGCGAAAAGATTCTTCTGTCCGCGTATCGCGCGAATGCCCAGTTCCCAAGTGCCGCCGGTGTGGCCGCAGATGATGGGAACATTTGGAAACCGAGCTGCCAGCGCGACGAGGTCATCCGGTGTGGATTCGCCTGGATAATTAGGCCCGGTCTTGAACCAAGTGTGCTGAAAAATCACAGCCTTCAACTCAGCGGCGCGCGCGATGATGGGGTCGATCTCCGGGACATCACAATGCCGGGCCACCCACAGTTTCACGCCGACCATCGGCCCGTTCGTCACACAGCGCTCAAGCTCCGCGAGGCTGTGCCCGACATGCCGCGCACTGAGATAGACGAAGCCAAAGGCCCTGTCGGGATGTTTGCTGATTGCGCGCAGCACCTCGTCATTCTGTTTCACGAGATCCTCCGGGGTGGGATCTTGCGACCACTTCATGCCCATGTAAACGCACAGGCGTTCAATGCCCACGCGGTCCGCGTAGCGTAGCAATTGCGACAACCGCTCCTCCGGCGTGAGGCCGGGGACGCCGGAGAGGTGGCAGTGAAGATCCCAGATGCGCATGAGGAGGTGAGGAATGCCGAATCGACGGCTGTCAGCACGACAACGCAAATGAATCAGCCCTTCCATCCATTCAGCACGCTGAAAATCGGTCGGCATTCAGCCGTTCCGTGAGTGGCAGCACAGTGACGAGAAGTCTCGCCTTCCTTTCCTACCCAAGTCCCGACGACGAACGCGTCAATCGGCGTTGTCGCCAGAATCCAAGTTTGACGAGCACTCATGCAGATGTCGCACATCCATTTGACCGGGATTGCCTCGAACGGTCAGGGATGCCTTCGAAATCGCTGTGAATTCCGCCTCGTGGAGATCGTGTGCCCTTACACAGCAACGAAGCAAAAAACGTCCGGTGGCAGAGTCGTGGATGCTGGCGATGTAGCTCATGGCTTTGGATGGTGGTGAGTCAGTCTGAAGCGGACCCGATTGTTGGGTCCAGTAATAAGAGATCGCTCCAATCCCCACAACCCCACCCACCCCTGCTCCCCGCATCATCGAATCCCTGACGCCGATATGGCCCGTGAAACTCCAAGGCCGCAGTTGGCTACGGCACTGTCTCGCCACACCTGACACTGCACACAGAACACGTAACACCTCACCGCCATTCATCCCATTTGACGCCCCGCCTGCATTCCCGCAGACTCAGCTCGCATGAAAAACAAAATCCATTCTTTCGCCTTGTGCATCGCGGCTGCGGTCGCAATGACTTCACTCATGAGCAACCCAGCAGCCGCAGCCGATGAGACGGGCGTCTATCGCCACGCCGTGTTCTTCAAGTTCAAGGATTCCGCCACGCCCGAGCAAGTGAAGGCCATCGAGGACGGATTCCGCGAGCTGCCCTCGAAGATCGATGTGGTCACAGGCTTCGAGTGGGGCACAAACGTGAGCCCCGAAAACAAGAATGATGGGTTCACGCACTGCTTCTTCGTGACATTCAAGGACAAGTCCGGCATCGACATTTACATCCCGCATCCCGCGCACAAGGCGTTCGTAGAACTGCTGAAGCCGCAGCTGGAGAAGGTTTTCGTGCTCGACTACGTGGCGCGGAAGTAGCGCAGCAGCGCGGCATGGCCTTCAAGGAATCGCCTTTTCCAGTTTGCTCGCGAACGCGGGCGGCATAACGTTTTGGATCATGATCTGCACATCGTCGTTCTGGCATAGGAGCGCGCTCTTCGGCGCAATCGTCTGGCTCGCCTTTTCCCCGACGGGAACGGCCCAGGAAACATCCCGCGCCAAACCGCCGGCGACGGGAGATCAGCCCCCGCTGAAGCCGACCACAAATCCAGAGGTTCAAAAGCTGCTGGGCGAGGCACAGGACCTGCAGAACCGTCACCGTTACTTCGACGCGCTGGCAAAGCTGGACGAGGCCGAAAAGCTGGCGCCTAAAGACCCCAATGTTTACAACATCCGCGGCGCGATTTACCTCGTCCCCGCGGTGCGCGACTTCGACAAGGCGCAGGAGCAGTTCAGCAAGGCGAACGAACTGGAGCCCACCGCACTGGCGCCGAAGTTCAATCTCTCTGAGCTGCTCTTCGTGAAACATTCGTTCGCGGAGGCCGAGGCCGCCTTCGCAGCAGTGCTCAAAGAGTACACGAAGCTGCAGATGTCCGTGCGCCACCTCGTTGCGTTCAAGCTGCTGGTTTGTCAGGCCGAGCAAAACAAGATCGACGAGGCGAACAAGACCTTGAAGGCGCACTTCACCTTTATGGATGACACGCCTGCCTACTATTTCGCTAAAGCGTCCATCGCGTATTCCCAGAAGAATGAAGATGTGGCAAAGGAATGGGTGGAGAAGGCGAACGTGATCTTCAAAAGCGGGGAAAACGCGCCCTACCTAGATTCGCTGATGGAGACGCGGCACATCCCGAACATCATGATCCCTCCCGCAAAGGCTTCCGGTGATGTCGCGCCTGTAGCCGGCGCGCAAGGACCGCTGGCTCCGCCGGAGCCGAAGTGATGTGGCTCACTGCGGCGGACACCGGTGGCAATCGAATCAGAAGCGGGCGACCGCTTGCGAGTCGAAATCCCAAGGCGGCGACGAATGCGGCTAAAAGTGGTGCAACCCGCTGGGATGCACCACTTTTGGCAACCGGGCCGGTTGCTCCACTTTAAATTATTAAATAGCTTCGATGACGGGCAACAACGGCTTGCTCTGCGGCTATTCGTCGTGAATGGCCGATATGTTTGGCACCGTTGTTGATCACGCCTAAATTCGCCGGTTTTTTTTAGTGTCACACTTCCATGCCTGAGAGGTTCATCGATCAAAAAGTCATCCAAGAGCGGGGGACTGTCGTCTTTGCGCGCGCAGTCGATTCGCAGACCGGCAGGGGTGTCTTCATCCGCACATTTCGCTGCGCGTCGGATGAGGAGCGCCACTCGCTCGAGGCGCTGATGGGCGTACTGTTAGCACTGCGCCACCGTCACATCGAACGGGTGCATGAGGTCGTCCGCGATGGCTCCAGCCTCATCGTGGTCACGGACACGCCCGAGGGCGAGCCGCTGGCCGATGTGCTCACTGGCGGGCCGCTTTCCGTCGATGAGTTTGAGACCCTCGCCTCACAGGTTCTCGGCGCGCTTTCCGCCGCGCATCAAAAGGGCGCGGTGCATGGCTCATTGAGTGCCTCGCGCATCCTCATCACGCGCATTACGGGCGCGGCTTGGAAGGTGGTCATCACCGGCTACGGCGTCGGCTTTGGAGACGTGGAGAACGCCACGGACGTCGCGCCCTACCTCTGCGTCCCGCCGGAGCAGTGGGAGCAGAAGCCCGCGCGCAGACGCAGCGATGTGTATGCCATCGGCTGCGTTTTTTATCACGCGCTTTCGGGGCGCAGTCCCTTCGACGGGCGCACGCTGAAGGAGGTGCGGCATAAGCACGTGAAGCACGATCTCCGTCCGCTCGAGCAGGCCGCCCCGCAGGCGCCCGCGTGGCTTTGCCAGTGGGTGATGTCATTGCTGAACCCCTCGCCCGATGAGCGGCTCGAGAGCGCCACCGCCGCGCTGGACCGCTTCCGCACCGCCGAGGTGTCCCGCAATGTGCAGACGCGCCCGGTGCCGCTGCCCGGCGCCACGCCAGGCATGTCGGCGGCCACTGGCTTCGTGCAGGTCGCCGGCTCGGCTTTTTTCCGCGTGCCCAATGTCATGACGCAGACGGTGTCGGTGCGGCCAATCGATCCGCTCATTCACACTGCGCGCCATGCCGCGCGGATGGCTGCTTCCACGCAGCGCCACCAGCCGTCCGTGCCGGGAAAGCCTCTGCCCCAGCCAGGCCGCTCACCGGCCGCACCAAGCGCCGAGGCGGTGAAGTCAAACCAGCAGCAGTGGCTCATCATCGGCGCGGTGGTGCTCTTGATCGCAGGTGGCGTCGCCTTCCTCATGCGTGGCGGCCGTGAAAAGGCGCCCGTGAAGGTCGTCGCGCCCGCGCCGCCCACCGCGCCCATCAAGGTCGCCGCCAATCCAGCCGGCAACGATCTCCCACCCGTCACCACCAGCTACCCGGCGGGCCGTCAGAAGCCGGTCAATTACTCGAAGCTCGTCCTGCACGCGATGAGCGAGGGTAGCGTGCTCAGCGCCCGCACCGACGCCGCAAAGAAGCACATGCCCGCCGTGGCGAATGACGACGTCTTTGCGTGGGCCGACTACGCCGAGCGCGGACGCGAGAGCAGCCTCACTTTTCCCACCGGTCAGGGCACCACGCATCCGAAGCTCGTCACTCTGAAGCCCGACGCCACCTTCCCGCTCGCGCGCGATTCACGCTTCATCCGGTTCACCGGCGCGGGCACGCCTGCCGCAGTCCTCGCGGCAAACGCGAAGAACCAGACGAAGGATTTCCCCTTTGGTGCCACCACGCCCAGTGCCGTGCGCGGCCTGACGTTCGCCGTTGTCTTTTTTCAGGAAGTGAAGGGCCAGGCGCAGACACTTTTCAGCCTGAACAGCCAGCATGGCTCCGCCGCGCTGCGTCTCGGTGAAAAGGGCGACCTGCGCTTCACCCCACGCAAAAACGGAATCCCCGAGGCCGAGCAGCATCCCCCTCTCACCATCAGCGCCGACAAATTCAATCCCGTCGAGCCCCTGCTCGCCATCGGCGTGTGGCGCGCGGAGCCAGGGGAAGTGCAGCTTCGCGTCCGCTCTGCCAGCGGCTACGCCGCGCAGACCGCCACATCGAAGGCTCCCGTGCCGAAGGACGCGCTCGGCAATCTGCTCGTCGGACGCGATGGTCTGCCCGGCCCCACCGCCGCAAACAAGAGCACCGACCCCAAGAGCCTCCGCGCCTTCAGCGGCGGCATCGCCGAGATCCTTCTCTACTCCACTGGCCTCACAGATTCAGACCTCAAGTCGCTCGAAGATCAGCTGGTCGCGCACTATTTCCCGAAGGCGAAGTGAGGGGGAAGGTAGCGGATAGATGGCAGAATCCGGCGCTGATCACTTGCCCGCCCACCGCCGCCTCGTAACATGACCATCCAACCCCATGCGCTGCCCCAAATGCGGAAGCTCCGAAGACAAAGTGGTCGATTCCCGAGAAGCGCGGGAAGGCCACGCCATCCGCCGCCGGCGCGAGTGCCAGAAGTGCGAGTTCCGCTTCACGACGTATGAGATCGTCGAGCGCGAGGAACTCCGCGTGGTGAAACGCAACGGCGCGCGCACGCCCTTCGACCGCGCAAAGCTCCTCAGTGGCATGAGGAAAGCCTGCGAGAAGCGGCCCGTGACTCTGGAGAAGCTCGAGCAAGTCGTCGATGAGATCGCCGACGAACTCGAGCAGGAAGGCTACCGCGAGATCCCCTCCAGCGTGATCGGCGCAAAGGTCATGCGTCGGCTCGAGGAGGTGGACCACGTCGCCTACGTCCGTTACGCCTCCGTTTACCGCCAGTTCGAGGATGTGGGCGAGTTCATCAGCGAGATCAAAAACCTCGGCGAGCGCAACCCCGACGAAGACAAGCATCCGCAGCTCTTCCCCTGAGTTCCCCGGTTTCTCTGTTGCCGTTCTTGCGTTGCCATGCGGCCCATCAACCCTCACCGCCACCATGAGCGATAAAACCGTCTTTCAGAAAATCATCGACCGCGAGATCCCCGCACCGCTCATCCATGAGGACGAGCATTGCGTCGCGTTCAACGACATCAAACCCCAGGCGCCCATCCACGTCCTCATCGTCCCGCGCAAGGTCATCCCGCGCGTCGGCGAAGCGCAGCCGGCGGATCAGGCCACGCTCGGCGCGCTGCTGCTCGCCGCCGGAGAAGTGGCGAGGAAGGTCGGCGTCAGCGAGCGCACCCAAGGCTTCCGCATCGTCATCAACCACGGCCACGACGCCGGAGAAACCGTGCCGCACCTGCACGTCCACCTCCTCGCCGGCCGCGAGCTAGCTTGGCCCCCAGGGTAGCGCCCCGCTGCGCCGTACACCCTGCCCGGCAAAAACAGCCCCAGTGACCCGTGACTGGAGTCATCCCGCCGCCCACTCAAACCTTGAGGGATCGCTCCACCCGGCTCCATTCACGCAGGGACTGGGCTGCCTGAGATTCTCACGGCGCACGATACACCCCGGTGATCAGCTCATTCAGCCGGTCCAGAATCGCCTGCACCTCGGACTGTGTGGGCGGTTCCGAGATCGCAATGTGCAGCGGCTGCACATGGACTGAATAGACCACGATGCATGACGCCACGGCTTGACCCCTAGCCCGCTTCATACTGGCCCTCTCATGCCTTCATGCGCGGAACTGCGGCTCGGATAAGCACGGCAATCAGGAGGGCGCAGCCAAATCCGGCAACTCCACCAACCAGCGCGCCAATGATTACTGGAAAAGTCTTGTCAGGCGGTTTTACAGTCGTCCAGGTGGGCGGTCCTGTGGTCACAAGCCTGACACGATTTGATTCTTGGTCGTGGTCAAACTCGCTCAGCAATACCTCCAGGAACATGAGTGTGGGTTTGCGTTCATGGCCGTATGCCCGGACCTCCAGAGTGGCGGGGTCAATGCCAGGCAGGGCATTGATTTGAACGCTCTCGATCTCCGCGTGGCGAGACATAAGCCTGATCCGACCTTGCGCGCGAATTGCCAGATCGTTGCTAGCCAATGTTCTTGCCGCCATGGCTATTGTGTCGGCAATTTCCTCCCGTGGGCTTCGGCCGGTGGCGTCGTCGGTGAGGTGTTCGGGTTGAAGCTTGACCGAATAAAAGTGTCTGGAATCGACATCGCTCAACAAGAACAACTGAATGGACGCACCGAGAGACATCCCGATCACAACCAATCCCGAGACTCTGGATGATGTCCGGTGGAACGATTCCTCCCTCCCTCGGCTGATCGCGCGCGGTTCTTGGTCCCTCACGATCCCCTGTGGCCGGGTTTCGAAGATCCAGACGGCGAGCATGAGCGAGAAAGCGCAGCCGAAAAGCCCCCCAAACGTTCCATAGATGAATCCCGAAAACGCGAAGTCTCGAACGTCTTCGACCGCGCCTGATGCGCGCTCCGCAATCCCAAATTTTACATTCGCAAAGGCAGTACTTCTCAGTGCTGCCGAATCAACCGAATATGTGAACTCTTCAAGAACGGAATCGAGAAAAAGACGTGTGGTTTGCCGATCCTCACCAAATCCGCAGACGCTGAGGATCGTCAAGTCAGGTCGGTTCGGAACCTCCACTCGCAATCCGCGGACGCGATGTTCGAGCGCCTTGCCCTTCAGCCCACTCTGAGTTTCGAGTCTTTGCAGTGCGCGCTCCTGCATTTCAGTGCTCTCCAGCCACTGCGTCACAGCTCTTTTGATCTCGATAAGGCTGTCGAAGTCCGTCTCGGGCGCGGGACGACCCACATCTGATTTGGAGTTCAGGGATATCTTTGCGAGAGAAACAAAAACTCTCGGCTCTGCTTTGAGCATGAGCACACGACAGGCGGCTCCGAGAGCCAAGCCTAGAACCACTAGCCAACTGACCTTGAGCCAGCATTGGAAGAACGTCCGGTCTATGGTGATGTATTTATCGGACATTGGTTGCCATTGAGTCTGACCGTTGCAGCCCAATCCGCACGCGGCCGCTCGGCCGCAAAGGCGGAGGCCGGGCGGCACGGTTTGAGGCACCGTTTTAGGCACGAAGCATTGCAGATGTCGGGATCGCCGCAAGGGTGCGCGGAATGAAGCTTCTGTCTCTTCTCGGCAAACTGTGGAACTTGCCCAACACCTTCATTGGGCTGGTCTTCGGGATCTTGGGACTCGTGGGGTCCCGTGGTAAGTCCCGAATCACAATTGGCAATAATGCGATTCAGTTCCACGATCATCCGTTGTGCGGGTTGGGTGCAATCACGTTGGGAAACGTCATTTGCTACGGTGCGTGCCTGCCTGAAACGGCTCCCCGTCCAGAGGGTGGATCTGGCGATGTAGGCGATCACGAGCGCCAGCACACGTTTCAGGGAGAGTGGCTGGGGCCTTTTTATCTTCCATCTCACGTGCTCGGCCTTATCGCTGGAATGATGACGGGTAACCACCATGGACATGCAAACTGGAATGAGCGCGGACCACAAAGCCCTATTCCAAGGCCGTGGACGAATTCCAAACCGCGCTAGAAACTTGAAGCAGTGCCCGAGAGGATCGGTGGTGGCATCCAAGAACGACCTGCGCGGCAAACTCCGGCCCGCCGAAGGCCCCGCTGATCTGGGCGCATTTCGAAACACTCGATAGGGCCACGGGCCAATCCAGCAGGAAGGAGCGGTCAGCAGACTGCCCATACTTTTTCCTGACCAGAACATGAATGCGGCATCAGAGATAATGTGGACGCCCTCCATCACACTGACTTCATATGTCTTGATCGGCGGGATGGCGGGCGCAGGTGTTCTGCTTTCAAGTGTCAGAAAGAACC
Organism: Verrucomicrobiaceae bacterium; assembly: GCA_031411695.1. Taxonomy (GTDB): domain Bacteria; phylum Verrucomicrobiota; class Verrucomicrobiia; order Verrucomicrobiales; family Verrucomicrobiaceae; genus JAIBCL01. Next base: position 10,246 of record JANOBO010000247.1, on the reverse strand, counting down.
CACGGCGATACAGACCGTACAGTACATTGAAAAGACGCGCCATCGTGACCGGGTGCCGGCGGATCCCGAAGAGGAATGTCGGGACGGTCCCGCAATCCTAGGACAAAATCGTTCAGCAGGTGGGGACAAATAGCTTTCGCCCCGAGACGCCAGTCAGTTAGGAGCAATGAATCCGGTGGACGTCAGAGGCGTGCCGGGGCATTGGAGCAATGGCATGCCCATCTTAAACGGTGGGCTCCTCACCCGCGCTTCCAGCGGTGGAAGCTCTCGATGGCTTCGTACTCCGCCAGGCCGAGCGTGTCGTAGTTCCGGGCGTTCTGGCGGTTGGATTCAGGCGCGTCTTTTTCGAGCGAGGACAGCGCGGCGTAGCGGGACAGCGCGCGCGATTTCCGCTCGATCTGCACGGGGCTCATCGGCACGGCCATGTCGATCTCATGCGGCTCGAGCGGCTTTTCCTTGCCGCGATAGACCCAGAAGCTGCACGCGCCGGACCATTCCTCGGGCTCGCAGGCGCGCAGCGCGGACTCGATGAGCCGGAAGGTGAGAGCGGAGACACTGGACGGATCGGCCGCATCACCGGTGGCGTAGATTTGGTGCGGCTTGAAGTCCTGTAGCAGCCGCTGCACGGCCTTCGAGTCTTCGTCCGTCGTCTTGAAGCGGCGGTAGCGGCCCGTCTCATAAAAGGGCAGGTCGAGGATGGTGACGTGCTCGGCGGAGATGCCCAGCGCATGTGCGGCATCGCGCAGCTCACCACGAAGGATGAGGCCTTTCAGGTGGCGCAGCTTTGCGGGGTCCTCGCCAAACTCACCTTTCTCCTCAAGGATGCGCAGCACGTCCCGCGCGTATTCCGTCTGATGCGCCCACGCTGCGGTGTCCTCCGCCGTGGAGGTGAGCTCGAGCAGAGTACTGGCAAATTTATCCGCCTCCGAGTCAGCCACACGCAGACTGCCGGAGGTCATGGACACCACGCGCACGTCATGCCCCTGCTCCACGAGCCGGTCGATGGTGCCGCCCATTCCGACCACCGCGTCCTGCGGCTCGGGACTGAAGACGAGGCAGCGCTTCGGATACGGCCGCGCGCGCTCGGGGCGGTAGGTGTCGTCCGCGTCCGGCTTCCCGCCGGGCCAGCCGCTGACGGTGTGCTGGATCTGATTGAAGATGCGGATGTTCAGCTGGTAGGCGGGTCCTTGCTCGGAGAGCAGGTCGGAGAGGCCGTGCTCATTGTAGTCCTCGTCGGTGAGCTTGAGCACGGGCCGCTTTGCCTTGAACGACTGCCACACCACGGCGCGCCGCGTCTCGCGTGGCGTCCACGAAACGGGGCCGACGAGCCAGGGGAGCTTCATCCGCGTCAGCTCGCGCGCCGCGCCTTGATCGATGAAGAACCGCGCGCCGTCATGGTCCTGCAAAAAGGACGCGGAGATGGCCTCGGTCACGGGGCCTTCGACGGCCCTCGCGACGACGACCGCCTTGTTCTCACCCCACGCCATGAGCACGAGCTTCTTCGCGCGCAGGATGGTGCCCACACCCATCGTGATGGCGAAGCGCGGCACATTTTCCTCACCGCGGAAGTCGCTGGCGGCGTCCTGCCGCGTCACGCGGTCTAGCGTGATGCGCCGCGTGAGGGAGTCGCGGCTCGAGCCTGGTTCATTGAAGCCGATGTGGCCCGTGCGGCCGATGCCGAGGATCTGCAAATCAATGCCGCCCACCGCATCGATGCGCTCCTCGTAATCGCGGCAATGGGTGAACACCTGGTCGCTCGTGACGGTGCCGCTGGGGATGTTGATGTTCTCCGCAGGGAGGTCGATGTGACTGAAGAGTTGGTCGCGCATGAAGCTCGCGTAGCTTTCGGGATGATCGGCCGGCAAGCCGTAGTACTCGTCGAGATTGAAGGTGATGACCTTCTGGAAGCTGAGCTTCTCCTCCTTGTGCAGACGGATGAGTTCGCGGTAAAAAGGCACCGGGCTCGATCCCGTCGCCAATCCCAACACCGCCGGCTTGCCCGCTTTGTTTTTCGTCTTGATCAGCTCCGCAACCTCGCGCGCCAGCGCCGCGGCAGCCTGCGCGCTGGCGGGGAAAACCTGCGTGGGAATCTTCTCATACATCGAGGCTGCGGAATGGCTGGACATGGCGGGTCGGAGGCGAAGTTGGGTTGGTCAGGGACTGCGGCCAGTATTCAGAATGCGGCTGAATGGGCAAATCGGTTTTTGTAACGTCAGTCGATGCGAAGGCTGAGTTCGGTCACGCTCGCGCGCGCCGTCGCATCCGGCACGGCCACGTCTTTTTCAAAAGGTCCGTTGAGATTGTTCCCCGCGAGATCCTCGAGCAATGCGTCGATGATCACGCGGTGCGTGCCTGCGGACCAGGGGCCCGCCGGAATGAATCGCCACTCGCGCCCTCCGTCCGCGACTTCGATGGCGCCGGCGATGCGCTTGCGTGCTTCGGTGGTGATGGAGATGCTGTTTTGCAGCAGCGCCCAGTCGAGCGGCTCGGGGAACTCGAGCCGCAAGGGATCGCGTGTGGCGGTCTTTGGTGGATGCACCTTCCATCTCGAGGGATCGGGCTGTTCGTGATCCGCCTTCGTCACGCGAAAGGTGCGTTTGAAATCCGCGCCGAGCTTTTGTCCGGACGCGGCGCGCCAGGCGTCGCTGATCAGCAGGGTGACCGATTCGTTCTCCCGCAGCACCGCGCCTTCATCTTCATTGAGATTCACTCCCGTCTTCTGCCGGCCTGGATGCAGCCAGAGCGTGAGCCTTTTGCGGTCAGGCGACCACAGCTCGGTCTCGCGGAACGGGCCGGCGATCTCGCCGCCATCTCCGCGCAGCAGTTTGATGCGCTCCATGAACACGCCTTGCTCCATCGGCTCGGAAAAGGTGAGGTAGAACTTCAAGTGGTTCGCCGGCAGCGAGTCGCCTGCGGGATGAACGGACTGCACGGCCGGCGCTGTGCTGTGCGCGTGTGCTGGCACCTGATGAATCAGCTCGAGCCGGCCTTTGCCCGTGACCGTGATGAAGCCAGCGCGGAAGGACGCTGGCTTCAACTCCTCGCCCGATCCCGGCGGGAGGAAGACGATGTGATACAGCTCGCCTGGAGAAAGCGGTGCGGCCGGTGTGAAGGTCAGCTCCGTCTCGGTGACGGCATGGCTGCCGAAGAGTCGCTGTGTTTCGCCCGAGCCGATCTTCTCCATCCACAAAAGTTTCTCCGCGTGCTGCGGCTGCGCGGAGAGACCCGCCCACGCCTTGGCCCTGCTGGCGTGGACCACGACGATGATGCGCGCGGGATCACGCGCGTCTTCGGCGGAATGGACGAAGAGGGTAAACGTCGGGCGCTCGAAGAGCGGCAGCACAAACCGCCACATCCCGCCCAGCACCGCGAAGATGGTGACGGCAATGAGCGCGATGCGCGGGCCTTTGCGGAGACGACGACGGAACATGGCTGGCAATCGCACAGACTGCCGCTTTGCAAAAGCGTTTACGGCAGCGACACCACTTCCATCGACAGCTTTCCGCCCTCGCCTTTGAGCACGACGGCCTCGTCATCACCCAGCTTGTCGGCCTGCACGGCGCCGAACAGCGCATCGACGACCTCAATGCCCTGCGGGTCTTTGTTCGCGTTCTGATCGCGGTGCACGGCGTTTTCGTTGGTCTTGTCAGGGGAGCTTGGCTTGAGCAGCTCCATGTCCACGCGCGCAGCCCAGAGATTGCTCGGGCCGAAGAGGTTCTTCTTGAACCGCTGCGTGTGGGTGACGAGCCAATGCTTGCCGCCCTTCGCATAGGTGAACATGTCGAGCGGACGATTGCCCGAGCCGAGTTCCACCATGCTCACGCCCTTTACCTGCGCGCCGCTTTGCAGGTCGCCGATTGGGAACTTCGCGATCGGTGTGCAGGCAAAGGCGCCCACGACGTTGGTCTTCCCGTCCTCGACATCACACACGAAGCTCGAGATCGGCGCGCGCGTCTCCCACTTGCGGTGCGCCACGTGATACGTCTCCGCGCTGTAGATGCTGGCCGTGCCGCCGTTTTCCATCGGCATCGGGATGGAGAAGATCTTGCTGGCGAACTCCTCGTTGCACGAGCCGGCGGCCACGATGCGGTCACCCGCACAGGCCACATCGGTCACGTTCGTCACCTTCGTGGCGGTGCCGCCGGGAAGGCTGACGCGAGACCATTTCAGCGTCGCCGCATCCAGCGCCGCCGATTTTCCTTCTGCGTCGATCGTGATGATCGCCGTCGCATTATCCGGCATCCGCGACACCGCGAGATAGACGCGACCGCTCGCCGGATTCACCGCCATGTCCTTGATGGTGATGTTCTCCGCCGTCGTCCCCAGGCCAGCGGCGACGACCGCGCCGATGTCATCGATCTTACGCGCCGGCTTTTTCATCGGCCCCGCATCGCCTGTGTCGATGCCGACCACACTGCCGGTGCCCGGCTCCGCCACCAGCAAAAGGCCGCCGGGTCCGAAGCTGAGTGACGAGATGGAGCCAAACGTCAGCCCGCCAGACTGCGGATTCTTCAGGAAGTTCGGGTTGGCGGCGGCGGGCGATGCCTCGGCGCGTTGATTGTGGATCGAGTGGAAGCCCGCCGCTACAGCGACGAGTGCGGCCAGGGCCGCGGAGGTGTTGAGGATGGTCTTCATGGTGTGGATTGTGAATCGTTTGCTTTGAAGAAATGCTATCCACCCGCGCTGCAATCAGCGAGACAAATCTTTGATTGCAAATGTCGGCTGTCGGTGAATGCAAACGCGGTTACCTGTCCGCCCCCAAAATGCCCGCGCCGCCTGCCACCACCCTCAATGCCGCCGCCGAACACGAGCTGCGCTCGATTTATGCTGAGATCGAGCGTCGGCCGGTGCAGCGGGACTGCGTGCTGCGCACGGGCTGCTGTCATTTTCGACTCACAGGCCGGACGCCGCTTGTCACGCGCGCGGAGGCGCTCTTCGCGGCAAAGGGCGTGCGCGCCGCGGGTCGTGCAACACTGAAGCCGCACGCCGACGGCGCGTGTCCGCTGCTCGGCCATGACGGGCGCTGCACGATCTACGCTCATCGTCCGTTCGGCTGTCGCACGCATTTCTGCGCGGAGGCGGGCGGGCCGTATCCGCGCAAGCAGGTGGCTGACCTCATTCACCGCCTTGAGGCGCTGGATGAAAAGCTCGGCTATCACGATGGCTCGCGGCCCTTTGTCGCGGCGCTGACGGATGCGCTTCAGCCCGGCAGGCAAAGCCCGCGCAAATCGTGAGACGGCCACCCCAACACCTCGGAAACTCATGATGAAATCCGGCTTGATTCTCTCTGCCTTTATTCTCCTCTCGCTGTCGCCGGGCTCCGATGCTGCTGACCTCAAGACCACGGACAAAGGCATCTTCAGTGACGCAGGCAGCTTGGGCGACTTTACGTTGGGCTATCCCACGCTGAGCGGCTCAGCCTGAAAGTGTCCGGCTTCCAAATGGCGATTGCGCTGCCGACCCGAACGCGCATCGACATGCTCACGACCGGAGTGTGCACACCCGTCGGCATCAACGTCCGTCGCACCGGACTTGGTCGAGAACGAGCGCCTCTTGATCTCATGGAAGGTACGCCGCGCCGTCTTTGAATGAGATCGCACTGGTACTTCGGCACGGCTTCTGCTAATAAGGAAGGCGATGCAGGGCTTCGACGGTTACGATCCGGAAAATTTCTTTGACGAGGTGTTTGTCGCCAGCGGCGAGGTGCGGCCGCATTACGGCAGCGTGGTGGGCTCGGTGGGCACGCTGGGCTCGCGGGATTTTGCGCGGAAGCAGCAGTCGGCGGACGTGGCCTTTCTGAAGCAGGGCGTGACCTTCACCGTGTATGGGGACAATCAGGGGACGGAGCGCATTTTTCCCTTCGACCTGATGCCGCGCATCATCCCGCGCGCGGAGTGGGAGCATGTGGAGGCGGGCCTGGTGCAGCGGATCACGGCGCTGAACTTGTTTCTAAACGACATCTACCACGGGCAGCAAATCCTGAATGACAAGGTGGTGCCGCGCGCGGTGGTGGAGTCCGCCTCGCACTTCCGGCCGGAGTTCCTCGGCATCAAGGTGCCGCACCACATCTACATCCACATCTGCGGCACGGATCTCGTGCGCGATGACAAGGGCACCTACTTCGTGCTGGAAGACAACGCGCGCTGCCCGTCCGGCGCATCCTACATGCTGGAAAACCGGCAGGCGATGAAGCGCGCTTTCCCGAACCTGCTCCAGGCGCTGCCCGTGCGGCCTGTGGACCGCTACGGCGCCATGCTGCGGGACACGCTCGCGCATCTCGCGCCGCCGGGCGTGTCGGAGCCTGTGATCGTGGTGCTCACGCCCGGCGTGTATAACAGCGCCTACTTCGAGCACGCCTATCTCGCGCGGCAGATGGGCGTGCCCATCGTGGAGGGGCGCGATCTCATCATGCGCAATGACCGTGTCTTCATGCGCACCACGCGCGGACTGGTGCAGGTGCATGTGATCTACCGGCGGATCGACGATGACTTCCTCGACCCACTCGTCTTCCGCAAAGATTCACTGCTCGGCGTGCCCGGCCTCGTGCAGGCCTACCGGCAGGGACATGTCGCGCTGGCAAACTCCATCGGCACCGGCGCGGCCGATGACAAGGCGGTCTATGCCTATGTGCCGAAGATGATCCGCTACTACCTCGATCAAGATCCCATCCTGCCCAATGTGCCGACCTATCTCGCGGAGGAGACCGACGACCGGACGTACATCCTCGAGAATCTCGACAAGCTCGTGGTGAAGGCCGTGAATGAATCCGGCGGCTACGGCATGCTCATGGGCCCGTCCTCCACGAAAGCGGAGCGCGAGGAGTTTCACCGCCGCATCACAGCCAGCCCGCGGAATTACATCGCGCAGCCTGTGCTCTCCCTTTCCCGTCATCCCGTCTTTGTGGATGATCACTTCGAGGGCCGCCACATCGATCTCCGGCCCTACGTCCTCTACGGTGACAAGGTGCAGGTGCTGCCCGGCGGCCTCACACGTGTGGCTTTGCGGAAGGGCTCGCTCGTGGTGAATTCATCCCAGGGCGGCGGCAGCAAGGACACGTGGGTGCTGTGGGATGATGAATGACGAATGACGAATGACGACACAGTGATCCTGAGGATTTAACACGCGCGACAGAAGACACCAGCCATGAAGTCCAACCAACCCACGCCTGAATGCAGGGCTCCGTCATTCGGCATTCTGCATTCGTCATTCGACATTCGCCCCTCATGCTAAGCCGCGTCGCCTACAGCATCTACTGGATGGCGCGCTACATGGAGCGCGCTGAGAATCTGGCCCGCCTTCTCAGTGCAAACCAGAGCCTGATGCTGGATGCGGGCGCGCAGCACGAGGACGGGAACTTTTGGCAGCCCATCCTCATGGCCACGGGGGATGAGGAGGGCTACGCGAAGCTTTACGACACCGCGCAGGCCGACCACATCGCCGAGTACATCACCGTCCATCCAGAGAACCCGAACTCGATCGTCAATTGCATCCGATCCGCGCGCGAGAACGCGCGCATGATTCGCGACCAGATCACGGATGAGATGTGGCGCAGCGTGAATGACTTGTACCTCTTCGTCACCACTGACCGCGGCAGGCAGCTTTATGAGCAATCTCAGGCGGACTATTGCGAGCAGATCACGCAGGGCTCCAGCCTCTTCCAGGGAGCGGCGCGTGCGACGATGATGCGGGATGTCTGCTGGCACTTCCTGCAGATCGGCACCTACCTCGAGCGCGCGGACAAGACATCCCGCCTCGTGGACACCTGCTCAGGCGTGCCGCTCGTCACACCGCCGCATCCGGATGCGCAGCCTTTGCGCTGGCTTTCCCTGCTTCACTCGCTCTCCGCCTACCACGGCTATCGCGAGCACGACAACCAACTGAATCCCCGCACCGTCCTCGACTTTCTCTTTCTCTCCGATCGCTTCGCGCGCTCCGTCCGCTTTTGCATGCGGGAGGTGGACCGGTCCCTCAGCACGCTGATGATCCCGCACGGCGCGCCGAAGGAGCACGATCCCATCCGCGCCTCCGGCCGCATTTGTGCCTCGCTCGACTACGGCACCATCGATGAGATCATCGCCTCCGGCCTGCATGAGTACATCGATGATCTCCAGGTCCGGCTGAACAATCTCGGCAACGCCATCTTTGAGACCTTCGTCCTCTACGCCGATCTCTCCGCAGTCGTCCCCTCCAGCCCCGTGCGCAGCGAGTCCGTCGGCATCTGGCACGCGCAGGAGGACATGGTGATGCAGCAACAGCAGCAACAGCAGCAGCAGTGAACATGCATCCTGCCGCAGCCATGCAATACACGCGCTGCCCGTGGCCTCATGTCTGAAGCAGGCCCAATCCCGCACCTCGCAAAATCTCCCGCCGTGTACCTCAGCGTCCTCCACCGCACGCGTTACCTTTACCGCATCCCGGTCGCGGACAGTATCAATGAGGTGCGGCTGCGCCCCGCGACGGATGATCCAAAACGTCTGACGTCATATTTCCTCCGCGTGCATCCGCCGCGCCGCCTCCAGCATTTCCGCGACGGACACTTCAACTACGTCCAGTGGTTCGAGATCCCCGAGCCGCATGACGAGCTGATGATCGAGGCCACCTCGTGCATCCACACCACCACACAGTATCCCGCTGGCGCCGCACCGCTCGGCGTCACCTTTGATGAGCTGTCCGCCAGCGGGCAGGAGGACATGCTCCGCCCTTTCCTCGGCAGCAGCCGCTACGTCACCGTCGATCCCGCCCTCTGGCGTCTGGCCCTCGACATCCGGGATGAGCGGCAGCACGTGATTGAGACCGCACGCGCCATCATGACCTACATCCATGAAAACTGGGCCTACCAGCCGAACTCCACCACCGCCTCCACTCACATGGACGCCGTCATGCGCGACCGCCGCGGCGTCTGCCAGGATTTCGCACACGTCATGATCGGCCTCTGCCGCGCGCTGGCCATCCCCGCGCGCTACGTCAGCGGGTACATTTACAATGACCAGGCCGGGCAGATGCGCGGTGCGCAGGCCTCCCATGCGTGGTGTGAGGTCTCCCTGCCCGACCGCGGCTGGTTTGGGCTCGATCCCACCAACAACACCCTCGCCGACGAGCGCTACATCAAGATCGCCACCGGCCGCGACTACGACGATGCCGCGCCCATCCGCGGCAGCTTCACCGGCCCGCCCGGCGCCACCGCCGCGATGGAAGTGACGGTCGAGGTCGAGCGGATCTGAGCAGCCGGTGCCCCACAAACCCCGTCGGCTCCATGATAAAGCCGAAATGGGGGCGCTCTTCCAGTGTTCGGGGCCGACACGTTTTTTTCAGCGCACAAGCTTCATGCTGTACGTGACCGCGCCGGGATTTTGCTTGCGGTTGCTCCCATCGTTGATGCGCAGGATCACGTCATCACGCGTCGTGGGGAAGACAAAGGTGAAAGCTTTCCTGGCGGTTCCTGGGGGGACGATTTTCAGCACGTCACCAGGCACCCCTTTCGCTGGCGCACGGGCGATGACCAGCCGGTTCAAATCTCCGTCTTGAACGTCGGGATCGTCGGGATTAGCCGTTGGAATATTGCCATTGTGCTTCCACAACCCGCCCGTGTACTGAAGCGTGATGGAGTCACCGCGCTTCACGGAGCCGATGAAAAATCCGTTCATGTCGTTCGCGGCGATCGTCACCTGCTTTTCCTCCGACTGTTTCGATTGTATCACTGACAGCGCGGGAACTACCGTGGCGACGACGTTGATCTTCTCCTTAATGATCTTGATCTCAGCGGCCACTTTCATGGCTGCATCCAGCTTGTCCGCTTTCAGATAAGACTCCTGAAGTTTGGAGAGCTCCACAAGAAACGTCTCCGCCAAGGGTTTGATCGCACGTTGAACGGCGCCGTCATAGGATGACCGGAGGCGGCTCAACTCCACCGGGTCGTCAGGCTCGGCGAATGCGGCGCATGGCACGAAAAACAGACAGGCTGGCAGATACAGACGGGAGAGCAGTTTCATACGGCGGTCGTGTGGGCAGGACGATCCTCAAGTTTTTGGGAACATCTGTCGAGAAAAAAAACGAGCACCCCGAACGACGATCTCGACTCGTTGAGAGACCTCGACCGTGATTGACCTCAAATAATCTACGAGCCGCGCACGTTGCGTTTCGCTTCCCGTGTAACAAGAGAAGCAACCCATGATGGCGCGCCACACGCTTCAAGGTCCCGCCTTAGAACTGCTCTGCCGCTGGGGAGTTTGGAGGCCGGACAGGTTCT
>JANOBO010000246.1:0-36657 GCA_031411695.1 Verrucomicrobiaceae bacterium | reverse complement strand
TCCATTCTCAAGGGCACGATCAATAACAACAACCTCATCGCGATGAACTCCATCGGCTCGGGCACCGCGCTTATCATCGACGGCGCGGTGAACCTGCAAGGCGCGGGCAAGGTGACGATGAGCAATGGGGGCAGCAACGTCATCCGCGACAACGGCGCCCCGGCGACCGACATGCTAAACAGCCACCAGACCATCGAGGGCCGAGGTGACATCAATGTGCTCTTCAACAACACGACAGGTCAGCTCGTGGATGCCAATGTGAGCGGGCAGTTTCTATCGATACTCCGCGCCACGACGAACAGTGGCATCTTGCGAGCGAGCGATGGCGGCATTCTCTCGCTCAACAGCATCGCAGTCGCCAACACCGGCGGCCTCATTACGGCCACGAGCAGCGGCTCCACCGTTTACTTGAACAATTCGACGATTACCGGCGGCACGCTTACCAATTCAGGCGGCACGATCTTTTCCGGCAATCTCACCACGCTCGACGGCACGGGCGGTGGCGGCATCACGCTGAATGGCACCTACACCCTCGCCAATACAGGGCAGTCCATTCTCAAGGGCACGATCAATAACAACAACCTCATCGCGATGAACTCCATCGGCTCGGGCACCGCGCTTTACATTGATGGCACGGTGAACCTGCAAGGCACGAACCTGCAAGGCCCGGGCAAGGTGACGATGAGCAGCGGCGGCTCCAATGTCATCGTGTATCGCAGTTCGGCTGGCACCGACACGCTGAACAATAACCAGACCATCGAGGGAAACGGCACGCTGAACGTGAATCTCACGAACCAGGCCACCGGCTTGATCGACGCGAATGTGAGCGGCGGAACATTGGCCGTCGCGCGGAACCTGACGAACACAGGCCTCATGCAGTCGAGCGGCGGAGGGACTCTGTCGATCGCCACGACGACGATCAACAACGTGGGCGGCACGATCCAGGCGCTCACCGGCTCGTCGGTCGGGATGGTGAGCGGTGCGCGTGTGAATGGCGGCACGGTGAAGAATCTTGGCGGTACGGTGACACTGGCGGGCGTCACTCTCGATGGCACGGATGCCCTAGGCATCACGCTGGTCGGTCCGTTTGGCACGCCGAACGCCTTTTCGCTCACATTGGTGAATACGGTCTATAACACCGGCACGATCTCGATGAACTCCATCGGCTCGGGGACCTCGCTCTTCATTGGTGGCGATGGCACGGGAGCGGTGACTCTGCGCGGCAACGGCACCATCACGCTCGGCGCACTGAACTCCGATGGCGACACGATCCTCGCGAGCACTGCTGGCAACCGCCTGAACAACGAGAACAACACGATTCAGGGCCGCGGCGTCATCGGCAGTGGCAACATGAAGCTCACGAACGGCGGCCTCATCCTCGCCAACGTTAGCGGACAGACACTTACCGTCACGCCTCAGAACGTCGCGGGCGCGGGCATCAACACCGGCATCATGCGTGCGAGCGGCGGCGGCCTTATGACGATCAACAATACGATCGAGAACAACGGCGGACTCGTGGAGGCAGCGGCCGGCAGCATCGTCACGGTACAAAACGGCACGGTGCAAAGCGCGGGCGTCGGCACGCCGGGCACCGTGCAGACCATCGGCACGGGCGAGGTGCGTCTGTCGAATGGTCAGATTCTCAATGGCAGCCTGCTCAACAGCTCGACGGGTGTGATCCGCAGTGTCGCAGGCACATCGCGCATCAACACGCTGAACAACGCTGCTGGCGGACAGGTGATCGTGAACAACGCCACCACGCTCGCCTTGCAGGGAACCCTGACAAACAACGGCAGCATTCTGCTAAACTCCATCGGCTCCGGCGCGGACTTGAACATCGAAGGTGCCGTCACCCTGCTCGGCACGGGTGAAGTCACTCTGGGAACCGGGGGCAGCAATCGTCTCGGCTGGGGTACGAATGCGGCAAGTGATCTGCTCACCAATCCGCAGCAGCACATCCAGGGCATGGGCATGATCGATGTGAAGCTGACGAATCAGTCACTGGGTGTCGTCGATGGGAATGTGACGAACCAGACGCTGGCGATGAACCGCGATGTGACCAACACCGGAAAGCTCCAGGCTAGCAACAGCGGCATTCTCTCGCTCGAAAGCATCGCAGTCGCCAACACCAGCGGCCTCATCACGGCGACGAGTGGCGGAACCGTTTACCTCAGAAACTCGACGATTACAGGCGGCACGCTCACGAACGCAGGCGGCACGATTTATTCCGGCAACCTCACCACGCTCGACGGCTCAGGCGGCGGCATCACGCTGAATGGCACCTACACCCTGGACAATGTCGGGCAATCCATTCTCAAGGGCACGATCAACAACAACAATCAAATCGCCATGAACTCCGGTGGCTCTGGCACGACGCTGTTCATTGATGGCGCGGTCAGCCTCCAGGGTGATGGCAGGGTCACCATGAACAATGCGAGCACCAACGTGATCCGCTACAACACCAACCCAGCGACGGACGTGCTCTACAATCACCAGACCATCCAGGGCCGCGGCGACATCAACGTGCTGCTCTATAATTATGCGGGCGAGCTGGTCGATGCGAACGTGACCGGCGAGACGCTCAGCATTTCACGACCCACCACCAACGAAGGCGCGCTGAACCTGAACCCGGCCGACGGCGGCTTTCTGCGAGCGAGCAATGGCGGCACGCTCTCGCTCGGCAGCATTTACGTCGGTAACTCCCGCGCGACCATCCAGGCGCTCGGGGCCGGTGCCACGGTGCTGATGAATAACTCGACGATTTATGGAGGAGTGATCCAAAACGCTGGAGGCACCATTTTATCTGGCACCGCCACCTTCCTCGATGGTACCGCGCCCGATGCGATCACGCTGAACGGCACCTACACCATCGCCAACACCGGAATCACCGCGCTCAAGGGTACGATCAACAACAACAACCTCATCGCCATGAACTCCCTCGGCTCCGGCACGGGCCTTTACGTCGACGGCACGGTGACCCTCCAAGGCGCCGGCAAGGTGACGATGAACAATGGAGGCTCCAACACCATCCGCTATAATGGCTCACCGGGCAGCGACCTGCTGATCAACAAGCAGACCATCGAGGGCAAGGGCACCATTGACGTGTTGTTCCAAAACGACAACGGACGGATCGTGGATGCGAATGTAAACGGGGATTACCTGCTCATGACACGTCAGGTGGCCAACAACGGCTACCTGCAAGCGAGCAACGGAGGCATCCTCCAGCTCAACAACATTTACGTGGCAAACACCAGCGCGGTCATTCAAGCGCTGGCCGGGTCCTCGGTGCTGATGACCGGTTCGACGATCTACGGCGGCTATGTCGTGAACAACGGCGGCGGCGTTTACTCCGGCAACAACACGTGGCTCGACGGCACGGATGTGGGAGCCATCACGGTCTTCGGCGCTTACACGATAGGCAACGCACAGACCACCGTGCTCAAGGGCACCATGCAAAATGAAGGTCAGATCAATCTCGTCTCCGGCGGCTCCGGCTCAAACCTGCGCATCGACGGCATCGTGAACCTGCAAGGCGGCGGCACGGTGACGATGAACAACAACGGCTCCAACCACATTTACTACAACGGCTCGGCCGCCACCGACGGGCTGAACAACTTCCAGACCATCGAAGGCAGAGGCAGCATTGACGTCATCATCGAAAACAAATCATCCGGCGTGGTGAACGGCAACATCGCAGGCCAGACGCTCACGATTGACCGCGACGTGACGAACCGTGGCATTCTCCGCGCCGAGAACGGCGGAACACTCTCCGTCAATGCCATCGGATTGAGCACGGGACAGATCGACAGCCGCGCGGGATCGCAGGTGAGCTTCAACAGCCCCAGTTTCCTCCTCGACCAAGGCACCACCATCACCGGCGTCTCGCAGACGAGGCTAGTCGGCGGCACCACCTTCATCGGCGACTCGCAGGGCGACACGATCCCGACCTCGAATCTCCTCATCACAGGCGGCACGCTCACCGGACCTGGGACGATGAATGTCTCCGGCAGTTTCACGCTCACCGCAGGCACTGTCACCGGCTCGGGTGATCTCGATTTACTTGCCGGGTCCACCAACATTGTAAACGGCTCATCGAGCACAATCGATGCGCGACCCGTGACAAACCACGGCACGCTCACCCTCGCCGTCAATTCACTCACCATGCGTGGCGGCGCGGTCCTCAGCAATCACGGCACGCTCAACGTGCAGGGCGGCACCACGGTGAACGGCAACGCCAACGGCGGTTCCTCCATCGACAACCACGACCTTCTGCAGAAAACCGGCTCCGGAACCGCCACGCTCAACACCTCGTTTGCCAACACTGGCACCGTCGAGGTGCAAAGCGGCACGCTCGTGATCAACGGCACAAGCGTCAGCTCCGGTGCTTATGTGGTGAACAACGATGCGAACTTCAGCAACCTCGACTTCGGCTCCGGCACCCATAACCTGAATGCGGGTGCCAGCATCACCGGCACCGGCCAGGCGCGCATCAATGGCGGTGGCACCGTCAATGTGAATGCGGAGACGCACGCGGCGGACATTGCCCTCATCTCGGGAGTCATTCAGGGACCAGGCAATCTGATCGTGGACCGCCACATGTATTGGGGTGCCGCAACCATGTATGGCAGCGGTCAGACCATCATTGCATCGGGAGCGACTATTGAGATTGCCACCGGGTCCACGAAGTTCCTGCACGGTCGCGACCTGATTAACTACGGAACCGTGAACTGGTCGGGAGGAACGATCGAGGGGAGCGACGGTGGGAATTTTATCAACAGGGCCGGCAGCAATATGGGAGTGACGGGAAATGTCACCTTCACACGGGCAGACGAAACCTCGGAGTTCATCAACAATGGCAATCTGGCTGTGCCAGTCGGGACCTCGCTCACGATCAATTCCGATTTTACGAACAACGGCAGAGTCGAGGCGGGCGGATCATCGCTCACCAACATGACCAGCATGGCCGACGCATCTGCCGCCGGTGGAACACTCACGGTTACCGGAAACATCAAAGGTAACGGTGTGATCGAAGCGATCGGTTCATTCCTCAATTGGATCACGGGCGGCATCTTCGCACCGAAGACTGTGAGCGGCACGACGACTGTGAGCGGAGGCGGCCAGCTCAGCATCCAAGGGCCCGGTGTCACCACCATTCAGGGTGCCGGCTCCGGGATTGTTGCGGGAGGCGGGGGCAATATCGTTGCAGGCGGTGGCGGCAACATCGTGGCCGCAGGCGGCGGAAATATTGTAGCAGGTGGCGGCGGAAACATTGTGGCAGGCGGTGGCGGAAACATCGTCGCAGGCGGAGGAGGCAACATCGTCGCAGGTGGCGGCGGAAACATCACTCACAACGGCCCGGGCAACATCGAAGCGCAGGGCGGAGGAATCGTCGCGGCTGGGGGCGGAAACATCGTTGCTGGCGGTGGCGGCAATATCGTTGCTGGCGGCGGTGGCAATATCGTAGCGGGTGGTGGCGGAAATATCGTGGCAGCCGGAGGCGGAAACATCGTCGCCGCAGGCGGCGGTAACATCGTGGCAGCAGGCGGTGGTAACGTGATCTCGCACAACGGCAATGCGATTGTCGCTGGCAAGGACGCCGTGCTGACGAATGACGGCGGTCTTTCATCCGCCTCAGTCACGGGCCCGATCATCCTTGCAGAGAGCGGCGGTAATCTCATCGGCCACACCGGCGGCACCTTCACGGGCAACATGGTCGCACAATCCGGCGGCTCGCTGCTTCCCGGCGACATCGGGGCAGCGGGTGTCATGTCACTGACGGGCAATCTCGATCTGCAAAACGGCTCCATTTTGAAAATGGACCTGCTCAGCTTTACACAAGGCACGGGATACGACCTGCTCAATGTCGCGGGAACAGTCGCCTTCAATGGCAACCTGCTCGTCAACATGGCGTTCGCATTGCGCACACTCGCCAGCACGGACTTGCTAACGCTCGTCACCGCCACCTCGCCCATCACCGGCACCGTCGGCAATCTCACCGGCAACCGGGTCAGCACGGCAAATGGACAGGGTTCATTCAAGGTCACCTATGGCACCAACAACAATCTCGTGCTCGACGACTATCAGCCCACCCTGCTCACCTATTCCGTCTGGCAGTCCGCATGGTCATTGACCGGCAGCCCGGGCGATTTCAACGCCGACCCCGACAGCGACGGCGCTGTCAACGGCCTCGAGTACGGCCTCGGCATGGACCCCATGAACTCCGATGCAGATCTGCTGCCCATCGTGGGCATCATCAATGTCTCCGGCGTGAACTACCTCGCGCTCACCTATGTGCGCATGGCTGGGGTGAACACACCCACCGATCTCACCTTCACCGTGGAGCGCAGCACCACGCCGGGTGGCGGTTGGTCCATCACCGGAGTAGTGCAGCAGTCCGTGGCCCCAGGTCCCGGCAGCGGCTTTGAAACAGTGATCATGAGATCAACCACGCCCGTCGGCGCGCCCGGCAACGAGATCGAGTTCCTGCGCATGAAAGTGGCGCGGCCGTGACCCTCAAGCGGCAGATCGCAGTGCAAGGGTGAGCGCCGTAGGGCTTGGCGAAGCAACACCATCGCGCTCTTGATAATGCCGCTATCGGTTAGCAGGTTGGCGGCTGGTGTTGATCACGGGACTGACGGCTGCCACGCCGTGCGCGAGTTGCTCTTTGTCGTGGGGTGCTTGCACGACTTCGGCGTCGATGATGACCCGGCTCCCCAGCCCCACGGCGGCCTGTGCGTTGTAACCTCGCTCGAAGTCTTTGCTTCCGCACACCGGCATGATGCGGCTCCGGGGTCGGTGAAGTTCATCGGATCGCTTGGCGCGGGTTCTTCACCCGGCGCTTTGGGCGCGCGCCCAAAGCGGCTTTTTGCCAGTGGCGGCTTCTTGCACGGCCGGTGCAAGCACGCGCGACCAATCGTCGAGGCGACGAACCATCGACAAGAATACCGTCGGTCGAACCTCCGAGAAAAGAAAACGCCCGGTCTTTCCGACCGGGCGTCTTCGCAAAGCCAGTGGACTGGCTTTTTGGATGATGGCTCGAACTATGCGAACATTTCCGTGATGACACTGCCCTTGTCGCCGACCGTGAACGGCCGGTTGCTCGGGGACATGACCACCTCATCAACTGGCAGACCCATGGCATGACCGATGGTGCTGAGGAAATCCTGCGCTGTAACCTGCTTGTCCGCGACGTTGCGGCCATCCTTGTCGGATGAGCCGTGGACGTAGCCGCCTTTGATGCCGCCACCAGCCATGACGGTGGTGTAAACCTTCGGGTAATGGTCGCGCCCGCTGTTCTCATTGACGTCCGGCGTGCGGCCGAATTCGGAACCCAGCACGACGAGGGTGGACTCGAGCATTCCCTGCGCCTTAAGATCCTCAAGAAGCGCGGCGAAAGCCTTGTCCATGCCGCCGCCGACTGTGTTCATGGCAGTGTCGATGGTGTTGTGCATATCCCAGCCGCCGGTCTGAACTTCGACGAAGCGGACACCATGCTGGACCAACCGCCGGGCAAGCAGGCAGCCTTGGCCGAAGCCCCTGCCGTACTTCTCGCGAATCTCAGCAGACTCCTGGCTGATGTCGAAGGCCTTGAGGTCTTCGCTCTTCAGGAGCTTCATCGTTTCGTCATAGAACTCGGTGTATGCCTTGACCTCATCGCTCTTGAACTTGTTCCGGAAGCCTGAATCGAACTCATTCATGAGCGCGATGCGCTTCTGGAAAGTGGTCTCGCCAGTGGTCGAGCGGGTGTTTTGCAGGCCGGCCTCAGGGCTGGTGATTGGCACCGGGCTCAGCGCGGGCGGGAAGAAGCCCGCGCCGGGATGCTGCCCGCTGCCGACGGTGACGCTGTCAGGCAGGGTGACGCCCTTGATCCGGCCGAGGAAATGTGACGCCCACGCACCCATCGAAGGATGCACGATCGTGCCGCGTGGTTCGTAACCGGTACGCATGGTGTAGCGGCCGGCTTCATGCACGCCCGTCTTCGAGGTCATCGAGCGGATGAGCGAGAATTTGTCGGCGTTCTTCGCCATGTCCGTCATGTAACCGCCGAGGTAATCAATGCCATCGGCCTTCGTCTTGATCGGATCCTTGGCACCTTTGGTCGATCCCGTTTTAGGATCGAACGTGTCGATGTGGGACATGCCACCTTCCATGAACAGGTAGATCACGGCCTTGGCTTTTCCGAAGCCCGGACCTTGGCCTTCGGCCGCCGCCTTGAGCGAGGAACTGACTGGGAGGAGACTGACACCGAGCGCGGTCTTGGCCGTGCGCAGCATGAATTCACGGCGGGTGGCCGCGTCGAGTTTTAGGAGTTCGTTTTTCATAGGATGAGTTGGAAGGTTCGAGTTTTAGTTGGAGTGACGGGACGCTTACTGCATGAAGATAAATTCGCGGGTGTTGATCAGAGCCCACACCATGTTCGGGAAGGCTTCTGAGCCGCTGGCGTCGATCTCCTTCTTCGCGATGCTTTTCTCGCTGTCTGATGGGTGGCGGTTCAAGACGCTGAGGAAGAGGGTTTCGATCTTCTGTTCGGGCTCCTGCACCTTATCGATGGACCGGAGCACCGGTGAATTGCTGCTGGTGAGCATCGCCTGCGCGCTGCCATTCATCATCATGAGCACTTGGGGGACGCTCCCGTTGCGGCTGGTTCCATCGATCAACATGCGGGGTGACTGGCCGAATTCCGTGAGGAAATGGCCGGGACGCGCGGGTTGTTCGAGCTCTGCTGCGCGGAGCATCGACATGCCTCCGAAATTGATTACCTTGTTGCCCATGGCGCCACCCGCGCCTGTGGAGTCACCCTTTTTGGAGGCATCCATCATCATGCCGGTATCCGCCATGTCGAGGCTTCCACCCATTTGTTCCTTCATCTTATCGCCCATCTTCTGATAGGCGCCGTACTTCATAAGGATCGTTTTTGCGTCGAGCTTCGGATTGTCGAGGTTCAAGTCGATGCTCTTTTCATACAGATCCTGCATCGGGGCTTTGTACTTGTCCGGATGACCGAGCACCAGTGTCATGTAGGAGTCCCAGGCCTGCTCGGCGGTCAGGCGACGGAGCTGGGGTCCTTGGAAGTAATAAGGCTCGCCCATGGCCAGCGCTTCTGTGGTGGCCTCGGCTTGATATGCCTTGGTGTTGTAAACCAAGCGCATGAAGTCCTTCATGTTGAAGTTCAGACGTTTCATTTCAGCTGCCAGTTGAATGAGCAGCTCCGGGTTCGAAGCCTTGGCGGGATCATCAATGTTCGTGACCGGCTCGGCTACACCGGCACCAAAAGCGCGCTTCCAGAGACGGTTGGCGATGGTCATCGCAAACCGTGGATTTTCCTTGTGGGTAACCCAGGCGGCAAAGGAATCACGGAGGCGGTCTTCCTTCTTCTTGTTTTGCTTGTAGGCAGGATTCGTGGAGTCCGCCTTGGACCACATCACAAACTTCGGCGCGACGGACTCACCGCCTTTGCCGTCCTTGTACTTGTAGTCCATCGGCAACTTCATCATGTTTTCCTTGCGATCCTTCACGGCAATGGTGTTCGCGCGGAGGAACTGACGAAGGTTGTTGCGCACTTTCTGGATGTCCGTTCCAGAGGCTTCAATCATTTTTTCCACTTCGGGCAGGGCCTTCATCGCCATGTTGCCGTGTTCAAAATCGCTGTCCTTCAGAACAGTGGTGGTGGCGCCAAAGAAAGACGCCAATTGGTAAAACTGCATTTGCGTCCAGTTCGCGAAAGGATGGTCGTGGCATTGCGCGCAGGCGACATCGGTCCCCAGGAAAACGGTCAGCGTGTTCGCGAGATTATCCAGCGGCATGCCCGCGTCACGCAACAGATAGCCGGTGGCGGGATTTTCCCACATCTTGCCGTCCGCAGTCAGCAGTTCATGGACCAGTTCATTCCATGGGCGGTTTTTGGCGATCTGTTCCTTCATCCAGTTGATGTAGGGAGTGCCGCGGATAGTGCCGCCATCGAGCTGTGCCTTCACTCGAAGCATGTCGGCGAAGTAGTTGAACGTATGCGCGGCGTAGCCTTCGGAATCGAGAAGCATGTCGATCACCTTCGCGCGCTTCGTCGGGCTCTTATCGTTTAGAAACGCCGTGGTCTCGTCGAGGTTTGGAATGCGGCCCACCACGTCCAGATACACACGGCGGATGAACTGCTCGTCCGAAGTCAGCGGGTTGTAACCGGTGAGAGCTGGCAGTCCCTTCTTGGCGCGCTCTGGATTGTATCTGTTCACGATGCCCTTGGCCACCAAGTGGTCCAAGTTCGCCGCAGCTTGAGCCACCGAAGCGTTGATCGCTTGGGGTTGGGCTGGCGACGACTCTGCCATTTTCTGCGCGATCTGCTGGTCGTCTGCCGAGAGGTTGGTCAGCGGGAACCGGTGCGTGTTTCCGTCCTTGGTGAGGAGGATGATATTATCGCCATCAAGGGCCTGGAAGGTGGCTTCCACTTGGCGGCCTTTGGTATCGGTCCACATGCGGGAGCTCGGGGCGGTCGCGGCCTGGAGGGAGGCGGTGCCGAGAACCGCGCAGCAAAAGCCGGTAAGCAGTGTTTTGGATGTTTTCATGGTTTGGTGTGAGTGTCTGGGACTAACTTCGGGGCAAGGAACGACCAACCCCGGGATTTGTTAGGGCGAAACTGTCGTGCAGCCGTAGATTTTGGCAAGCTCAGCGCCAAGCCGATGCAGACGCAGGAAGGCGACGGGCGATCTCGCCCTCGCGATATCCGAAGCCCGTTCCGCGTATCGATCCAAGATCGACAGTGCCGTCGCGTCGCCGAAACAGCCCTGGGTGGATCTTTTCCTCCGCCTCTGAGGCCGCCGGATAAAACTGCATAGCGTTGCATTCCACCCCTTGGATTGTCCCGGCGTGCGCGGCCAGTCGGGCGTGTGGGATCATCGCCAGCATCGGGTTCGTCAGATCTTGCACCATGAGCGGCATTCCATGCGCCTTGGCCCAGCACAGGCTCAGCAGCGCGCCGGTCTGCGTCTTGCAGGTCTTCAAGGCCACTCCCGACCACCCGAGATTCCTCCCGAGCCGCACAAAATGCCAGTCGTGTGCGCTCTCATCGAGAAACAGCGGCTTCCGTGCTGACACCGACCGCACATCGATTTGATGCGCAGCCAGGTCATACGGAAACGGCTGCTCCACATAAAGCGTGCGGGCATAAATCTCCGGCTCGTCGGCCAGCAGCCGGTCCATGATCTCATTCACATAGCCCGGCTCCTTCACCGTGCAGTTGAAGTCCGCCGACAGCCACCGCACACCCTGCGCAAAACCGATGCGCGCCACCCGCGCCATGCGCTCATAATCCCAAGCGCCATCCGTGCCTCGCAATTTTACTTTGAGGCACTTGAGGCCATCGCGCTTCACCCAGTCGCCCAGCAAAATGGGATACCCATCAGTCGGTTCCTGCCCCGTCAAATCCTGCGGTTCCAACGCATCCACACCACCGACCAGATGCCACACCGGCAGCTTCGCTGGTGGCCGCGCGACAAAAAAATCCTGCGGATACTTTCCTCTGAAATCCACACCGCTCTCGATCTCAGGGACGAGGAACGCTCCCAGATCGCGGTTCATAAACTCGGGGCCATAGGTCGCATAGACGTCCACCCCGTGCAGATTTCCAAAGGCATCGTGGATCGCAATATCGAACGCGCTGAACGCCACCAGCGACGCCAAGTAGGGCATCGGCTCGCCCTCCGCCGGCGCGTTGGCAGTGCGCGTCTCATCGGCCAGCGGACCCTCCACAAAATCCCATCCGAGCTCCACTGGATGCCCTTGCGCTGGATGACTTGCGAGCACTTTAGCCAACCTCACGGAAAACTCCCGCATTCGCGCCGCCCGCTCCGCCACCGACAGCGCTGAAGGCCACACCCACGACACGCTGAGCGGCGTCTCACCCCAACCCTTCGCGCGATTTCCCCGCCGGTCCTCGACTTCGATTTTCACCCGGAGACAATCAACGCTCACCACCGTCTCCGGCCCGAATTTCAAAGGCACGCGCAACGTGATCGGCAAAAAATATACCTCTGCGCCGATGACGCGGATGTCGGTGAGTTTGGTGGCTGACATGCGGCGCATTAGAGCACGCTTCGACGCACCCTCAACACTCCTCCTCCATCTGCGTGCCGGATGCGAGGCGCCAAGCGATGATTGCAGCACGCAGGCCGATGATCCTCACTTCTGCCGCTCAATCACCGCCCAGGCATTGTGATTGTGGATGGACTCAAAGTTCTCGGCTTCGACGCGATACCATTTGATCAGCGGATGCGCGTTGGCTTTCACGGCGACGTTGCGCACGAGGTCTTCGACGAAGACGGGGTTGTCGTAGGCGGCTTCGGTGACAAATTTTTCGTCGGGGCGCTTGAGCAAGCTGTAGAGCGCGGAGCTGGCGCTGCTCTCGACGAGTTCGATGAGATCCTCGATCCACACCGGCTCGCTGAAGCGCACTGCAAACGTCACCGTGCCGCGCTGGTTGTGCGCGCCGCGGGCGCTGATGGCTTTGGAGCAAGGGCAAAGTGTGGTCACGGGAACTTCGACGGTGACGACGAAATCGACGTCCCCGTCTTCGGCGTTCACTTCAAAGACGACGCCGTAGTCGAGGAGGCCCTCGCTCTTCGTCACCGGCGCCTTCTTGGTGCGGAAGTAAGGGAAGCGAAATTCGACGTGCGCCTTCTGGGCGTCGAGCCTCTTCAACAGCTCACGCGGCATTCCTGCGATGTCGCGCACGGTGAGTTCCGAGCCGTGGGCGTGCAGCACCTCGACAAAGCGGCTCATGTGCGTGCCTTTGTATTGATGCGGGAGATCGACGGCTAGCGACACCATGGCGATGGTGTGCTGCACCTCGTTGTCGCGATCTCGAATCTTCAGCGGAAAACGCAGCCCGCGCACACCGACGCGGTCGATGGCCAGCCGGCGGTCGTCGCTCTCATTCTGCGTGTCCGTCAATGACGACATCCGTGTCTGCGGGTTGTGGTTTTGGCCGCCCTTCTCGTGAAAAACAAACCCACAGCCGCTGTTGCAGCCGTGGGTTCGCAAGTGAAAACGATGGCGGTGACGCCGCTCAGGGCATGAGGTTGATCGCCCGCGCGCGCTTGATCTCGCGCACGATCTTGCGGTGCAGCCAAGCAGGCACTCCGGTCACGCGGCGGGCGAGGATCTTTCCCGTCTCCGTGGTGAACTTGGCGATGATCTCGGGGTGCCGGTAGCTGATCTTCTCCATGGGCACGTCCAGGCGGCGGCGTGGCATCTTCCGGTTGTTTTTGCGGAAGCTGATGAGGCGTTCTTCGGTCTTCGGTGTCATGATCGTGGATTAGCGGGTTTCGCGATGAAGCGTGCGCTTCTTCATGAAGTGGTTGAACTTCACCTTCTCAAGACGGCCGGGAGTGAGCAGGCTCTTCTTGTTGCGTTTTGTGACGTAGCGCGAAGGCGGCATGCCGGCGGCCTTCGCCTCCGTGCATTCTAGGGTGATGATTTCTCGTGCCATTTTTGGGGCGGCTAAAGTGGGTTACTCCTTTGCGAAGTCAAGCGATTCGCTGTTGTTGTTCCGGCTCGTCGAGGTTGTCTCCTCCTCATCGGCATCATCTCCGGACTCTTCGGAGGCCTCGTCCAGCCCGAAGAGCGAGCGCACCGGCATGCGGCCGCGGCCGCCCATTTGCTGGCGTTCGATCCGCTCCTGGCATTCGACGGTGAAGCGGGTGAAGGGCAGTGCCTCGAGGCGGATTTCCGGGATGCGCTTTCCGGACATCTCGCAGATCCCGTATGAGCCGCCCTCCATGCGGGTGAGCGCCTCGTTGATTTCATTCAGGGCATCCTGCTCCTGGCTCAGCAGACTGAGGGCAAAGTCGCGGTCATACGCATCGCTGCCGGCGTCGGCCTGGTGCATGCCAAAGGCCGATGCCTCGCCGCCTTCCGCACGCTGGCGGAGGCTCTCCTTCGACACGCCTTCGATCAGGTTCAGCAACGTGTCCCGCAGCTCGATGAGACGTTGCTTTTGCTTTCTCATGAAGGGCGTCCATTTCACCGGACCCTTCGCCACCTCGATGGTGGCACCCACTTCTTCAGGCTTGTGGCGCGGAGTTGGCTTCAGCGGAGCGAAGTGCAATGGCTTGCTCACCATCGGGCCTAGCCTCGGTGTGGCGGCGGCGTTCTTCCGCGGCCGGCCGGGCGATGCGGCGACGACGACCGGTGCCGGAGCCGGCTCTGGCACTGGCGCCTTTTTGGGTTCAACGACCTTGGCCGCCTTTGCGGGCTTCGGTTCCTTGACGGCTTTCACCGCTTTCGCGGGCTTGGTTTTGGCGGGCTTGCTGGCTGCTGGTTTGGGGGAATTTTTCTTCACAGGTGTTGTTGGCTTTTTGCCTTTGGCCGCAGGCCTGGCGGCCGCAGTTTTGGAAATGGACTTGGCCTTCACCGCCTTGGCGGACTTTGTCGGAACCTTGGCGGGCTTTTTTGATCCGCCGGACTTGGAGGTTTTGCTTTTCTTCGCAGGCATGGCTCAGAATGGTGGTGAAGGTTTGCGTGTTGGATCGGGTTCTCTCCAACAGCATGGGGCCGAAAAAGAGGGGCCGACTGTGCGTCGTTTTCCATTTCTTGGCAACCCCCAATTCGCCGACTTTCATCAGCGGATTCCGTGGTGGAAATCGACAGGCTATCGACTCTTCAACGCGCGTGTGGTTCAATGTTTGCCACATGAATCCACCTCCCGTGCAATGCAGTCCAAAACCCAGGCTCCTCCCGCTGGCGCTGTTCACGCTGCTCTACGTGCTCGCGGCCGTGGGCGGCTCCATCGTGGCGGGCAATCGGGAGTTTGCCTTTTACATCGTGGTGATGCTCGTGCTGATCTCCGTCGTGATGCTGGTGCATCACCGCATGAGGCTCACTGGCGGCCAGCTCTGGGCGCTCTCCGTATGGGGCCTGCTTCACATGGCCGGCGGCCTCGTGTCGGTGCCCGCGCATCTGCCCGTGAACGGCCCGATCCGCGTGCTGTACAGCCTTTGGATCATACCGGACCTGCTGAAGTATGATCAAGTCGTCCACGCTTTTGGTTTCGGCGTGACCACCTGGATTTGCTGGCATGCGATCCGCGCATCCCTGCGCACTGTCAGCGGCGCGGAGCCGAGGCCCAGTCTTGGCTTGATGGTGCTCTCCGCCGCAGCCGGCATGGGATTTGGCGCGCTGAATGAAGTGATCGAGTTCATCGCCGTGCTCACCATCCCGAATACAAACGTGGGCGGCTATGAGAACACGGGAGGGGATCTCGTGGCAAATCTCGCCGGTTGCGTCACGGCCACCGTGATCATCGTCGCTTTCGGAAAAAAGCGCCGCGTTGCGTAGGCCTCACTTATTTTTCGACAGGCTTCCCCGCCGCCTGCCAGCCGCCGAATCCGTCGTCGAGATGGTAGAGTTTCTCGAAGCCCAGCTTCTTGAGGATCTTCAGTGATTTGCTGCTGCGCGCGCCCGACTGGCAATGCACGAGGTACGGCTTTGTCTTGTCCAGAGTCTTTGCCTCCGCCTCAAACTTCGCTCCTTGAAGGAAATCCAGGTTTCTCGCCCCGGCAATGTGGCCTTCGGCAAACTCATCCGCCGTCCGCACATCGAGCACGGTGACCTTTTTCTCATCCACGAGCTTGGCGGCGGCTTCGGGTTTCACATGGATCGCGCCATCACCTTGTTTCTCGTCCGCGCCAAAGGAGAAT
Source organism: Verrucomicrobiaceae bacterium (assembly GCA_031411695.1). Taxonomy (GTDB): domain Bacteria; phylum Verrucomicrobiota; class Verrucomicrobiia; order Verrucomicrobiales; family Verrucomicrobiaceae; genus JAIBCL01. Next base: position 20,971 of record JANOBO010000246.1, on the reverse strand, counting down.
GAAGCGGCAGACACGATGGCTGCGAAAAGGGCAAGAAACGAAGAGTGAGTTTTCATGTGAAGCTTGATTTGGATCTCAAACATACGGGCACGCCGTTCGGATTGTCTTCAATTTTATGCCGGTATCCGCACCTCGACCTCAGCGGCGCTCAGTTTTTCATGCAACCGTTTCAAATGTAGCAGCGGCCACCAGCGGTAGAGATAAATGTCCAGCGGCTTCCACATCGCCACCCATCCGCCGATCGTCAGCCCCTCCCGCAGCACGCCTTGCCAGTGTTCAGGCCCCGTCACCAGCAGCCGCGCCACGACGGTGCATGCCGCTAGGAAAACGAGGCCTATGATGAGGCTGGCTCTTCCCACGCGCATCATCTTCTTCAAATCCCGCATCGTCATCTCCGCACGGTAGGCGAAGTAATGCCGGATCGACTCCGCCACGAGCGCCTGCGGATCCGCCATGCCATCCGGCCGCTTCGCCACGTGGATCACCAACCTGATCGGTTCACGCCGGTGCCACTCCTCTGCCCAGCTCACGATGAACTCCTCCGCATCGTGATCCAGATCCCGCTCATGAAACGGGGACGGGTCCATCGAATTGAAGAGCTGGTGAATCTCGTTCACCTTCACCTCGATGAGATGCGCCGGGAGCTGCGAGGGCATGGCGCGGTCACTGTCCGCCGGCCGCGCGGATGAACCTCGCGAGATCGGCTTTTTGTTTCTTCAAGTCGGGCAGGTTCAGGTACATCATGTGCCCGGCCTCGTAGTCGTCCACGGTGATGTTCTTCTGTAGCGCGGGCGCGATGTTCAGATGGTTAAACGTGTAGCGGCTCGCGAAGCGTGGTGTGGCCAGGTCGTAGTAGCCGTTTGACACATGTATCTTCAAAAAAGGATTCTCCGTCATGCTGTCGGCCAGCGTGTCCGCCACGTTCACAAAACTGTTCTCCGCACCCCAGTTCCATGGCCCGACGGAGGCGAGGATTTCGTACGGCCTGTCCTCCTCAAAGTTCAGCTCGCTGCGCACGTAGTTGTTGAAGGTGGCGCCGAAGTTTCCCATCACCGCGGCGCCGCTCGGATCGTGCTCCATGCCGGAGGACAAGGCGTCACGGATGAAGCCCTTGTAACGGCCGTCGAAGCGGCCGACCACCTGCTTCTCATCGCGCAACAGCTCCGCCGCAAACCGGCTCAGGCTCACGCGCAGATTCGCGCGATCCACGAACTCCTCCCGCAGTCCGGTGAAGCGCGCCGTCGTCTTCACCAGCGCCGCGCGTTTGTCAGCGGGAAGCCCTGAGCCTTGGAAAAGCGCCTGCGCATATTCACCTTCGGCAAACGCCTCGGCACGGGCGACGACATCCTTCAATGTTAGCTTCTGCAGATCCGCCGGAAGCTTCTTGTGATACCACGCCGTCGCCGCATAACCCGGCAGGAACAAAATGTACGGCAGATCATTGCCTTCGCTGAACGAGAGCGTTTGGAAGTTCAGCACGGTGGAGACGAGCATGATGCCGTTCACGTTCATCTTGTAGCGGTTTGCCAGCTCGCCGGACAATGCCGCTGCGCGCGTGGTGCCGTAGCTTTCACCGATCACGAACTTCGGCGAGGCCCAGCGTTTGTTCTTCGTCACGTAGAGCCGGATGAAGTCCGCCACCGATTTCACGTCCCCGTCGAGCCCGTGAAATTTCTTGGCGTCCTCCGGCTTCGTCGCGCGGCTGAATCCCGTGCTGACCGGATCGATGAACACGAGGTCCGTCTCATCGAGAAGTGAGAACTCATTATCCACCAGCGCATACGGCGGCGGCACCGCGCTGCCATCATCATTGAGCTTCACGCGCCGCGGCCCGAGCAGGCCCAGATGCATCCACACCGAGGACGAGCCCGGCCCGCCGTTGAATGAAAAAGTCACGGGCCGTTTTGCCGCGTCCGTCTGGCCATCCCGGGTGTAGGCGATGTAAAAGATCTCCGCCGTGGCCTTTCCTTCGGGATCCTTCAGCGCGATCAATCCTGCCGTGGCGGTGTAGTCCAGCTTTTGCCCGCCCACGGTGATGCTGTGTTTTGTCTCGACCTTCTTGTCGGCCTTTTCGTCAGCCTTGGCCTTGGGCTCGTCTTTCTTTTCGTCCGGCTTTTTATCGGCCGCCTTTGATGCTTCGGCTTTATGTTCATCAGCGGGCTGTTGCGCCAGGAGCGGACCGGTGATCACACCGAGTGTCAGAAGGAGAATGGCTGGAAATTTCATGCGCGCCAACCGTCACAGCCGATGCCGCATTTGCAACGGCGAACAAAATTCGGCTTTGTTAAACAGACACGCTGTCCCTGCCCTGCCCTTTTGGAAACAACGGTGCGCACGACCCCGTAGTCACCCCGCCTGCAGGCACCTGACTCCATGCGCGGCCGTCTTCTCATTCTTTGTTCGTTGATCGCGGTGCCCTCCGGCGGCGCAGCGGATTGGTGGGCGATGCGGCCCCTTGTCAGCTCGACGCGGCATCACTCCATCGATGGATTTGTGAACGAGGCCCGGGCCAGCCATTCGTTGCATGGCTCACCGCCGGCTGATGCGCGCACGGTGATCCGCCGCGCCACCTTTGATCTGACGGGGCTGCCTCCCACGCCGGAAGATGTCGCGGCATTTATAGCCGAGTCCAATGACGCCGGCTCGATGGAGCCCGCCTATGCCGCGCTCCTCGACCGGCTTCTTGCCTCGCCGCATTACGGCGAGCAATGGGCGCGCCACTGGCTGGACATCGCGCGATACTCCGACACCAAAGGTTACGTCTATGCGCGTGAGGAAAAGCGCTGGGTGCATGCCGCGGCTTACCGCGACTGGGTGGTGCGCGCGCTGAATGCCGGCATGCCTTACGACCGCTTTGTGCGCCTGCAGATCGCAGCGGATCAGATCGCGCCGCCACGCTCGCCGGATCTCGCGGCGATGGGCTTTCTCACGCTCGGCCGTCGCTTCCTCGGCGTGACGCACGACATCATCGATGACCGCATCGACGTGGTCACGCGCGGGATGCTGGGCCTCACCGTCGCCTGCGCGCGCTGTCATGATCACAAGTACGACCCCATCCCCACGCGCGACTATTACGCGCTCTACGGCGTCTTCCAGGGCAGCGCGGAAGCCGTGGTGCCGTGCGGCGACGGAGGCGGCCCCGAGATTGAACTGCTGAACCAAAAGAACGCAGGTCTCCGCACAAAGCGCCGCGAGGAGCAAATGGCGCGCACACGAGGCCGGCTGCGCGACTACCTCGACGCGCAGTCAGAACTTTCCAAGTATCCGCCGGAAGGCTTCGACCAAATCCTTGATGAGAAGGATTTGAATCCATACATCGTGCACCGTTTTGCGCTCTGGCTGCAAAGGCGCGAGCTGAAGCCGGAGACGCTGAAGGTGCTGGGCGATTCGCCATTGGGGCAGGCCTTCGCGGGCGAAGATTCTCCAGTGTTCGTGCCCGATGAGCACATCGCGAACATCGAGATGTTCTTTCCCACCGGCGTCATCACCGAGCTTTGGAAAAGCCAGGGCGATGCGGATCGCGCTGTGCTGCAAATGTCCAGCCCGCCCGGTTACGCCACCATTCTCACAGACCGCGCGGTTCCCTCCACGCCACGTGTTTTTCTCCGTGGCAATCCGCTGGCCAAGGCCGAAGAAGTGCCGCGCCAGTTCCTCAGTGTGTTTGGAAAACAAGAGCCCTTTTCCAAAGGCAGCGGCAGGCTCGAGCTGGCAAATGCAATCGCCGATCCGCGTAATCCGCTCACCGCGCGCGTGATGGTGAACCGCGTCTGGCAGCATCACTTCGGCCGCGGGCTTGTCACCACGCCGAGTGATTTCGGCACCCGCGCAGTTCCGCCGAGTCATCCTGAATTGCTCGACTGGCTCACGCTCCGTTTCATCGAGTCAGGCTGGAGTCTGAAGTGCCTGCACCGCGTGATCATGCTGTCGGCGACGTACCGCCAGGCCAGCCTTGAGAGTGGCGCCATCAGAGTTGAAAACGTGGAGAGCGAGGGAGCGCCTCTCTCATCGTCTCCGCGTCTCGCTATCGCCCAATCTTCCGCCGACGCTGACAACCGCTTCCTCTCGCGCATGACCGCGCATCGTCTCAGCTTTGAAGAGGCACGTGACGCCTGGCTCGCCGCCACGGGTGAGCTTGACCTCCGCATCGGCGGCAAGCCCGACGCTCTGTTTGGAAAACAAAACACGCGCCGCACGCTCTACACGCTCGTGGACCGCGAGACTGTCCCCGGCGTGATGCGCGCCTTTGATTTCGCAAATCCCGATCTCTCCATCCCGCAGCGCAGTGAGACCACCGTGCCGCAGCAGGCGTTGTTCGGCATGAATCATCCCTTCATCGCCGCGCGCGCCGCAGCGTTGGTGGCAGGACTTCCAGCCGGCGATGCCTCCGCGCGCGTCACCCGGCTCTACTCGCGTCTCTACCAGCGCCAGCCAACCGCAACCGAGCTCAACAGCGCGCTCGGCTTTGTGCACGCTGACATCGCGCCGCATCCTCAGCCAAATCGACCGTCTGCCTGGAGCTACGGTTACGGCGCGTTCGACAGCGCCACCGGTCGTGTGAAAAGCTTCACGCTGCTCCCGCACTTCAACGGCACCGCGTGGCAGGGCGGCGATCAATGGCCCGATGAAAAACTTGGCTGGGCGCAGATCACCGCCGCAGGCGGACACCCCGGCAACGACCAGCAGCATGCCGTCATCCGCCGCTGGAAGGCGCCGCACGATGGGGCCTACTCGCTGACCTCCACCCTCATCCACGAGCCGGACGCGGGGGATGGCATCCGCGCGTTCGTCAGCCATAGCGCACGCGGACTGCTGCGCTCCACCTCGCTGAAGAATGCCTCCGAGCCGCTCGATCTCGACGCCATCGTCATGAGCAAAGGAGACACGCTCGACTTCATCACCGACATCCGCGACGGGCTGAACAGCGACCAATTTCTCTGGTCCCCGCAACTGACGCTGACCGGCACCACAGGCTCCGGCGGCGATGTGACCGGTGAAAAGTGGAGCGCCGAAAAAGACTTCGCCGGAGAGACTCACAACCAGCTCGATTCCTGGCAGCAACTCGCCCAAGTCCTCATGCTCGCCAACGAGTTCATGTTTGTGGATTGAGAACGCGGGCTGGTCGGCTGGATTCAGGTGCCGTCTGGCGACAGCCCCCGCAACAGACGGTTTCAACAGGAGGGCGAAATCGCCTCGTCGAGCCGTCGTCGAGAGAACGAACGTTCATGACATGGCGAAGCCTCGCGCCGTTCGGCGGGACTGCCCGCTCCCCGGCCCGGAAGCACGGGGTGAGGTTGTCGAGCCTCGCAAGTTTTGGCAGGCGCCACATTGAGCGGCCGAGTTCGCGACTTGCCCCGTGGATGACCTGCTCCTATCCTGCTCCATGTCTCATGACTTGACTGAGCCTTTGAAGAAGCGTGTGGGCGGCACTCTGTCGCGCGTGCCTCCTTTGCGGCGGCTGGAAATGCTGCGACGTAACGCGCTGATGCTGCGCGGCGGCAAGTGGTTGCCCCCTCAAAACGATGGAACCCTCGTTCGAAAAGTTGCTGGTCCTGCTCGCTGAGAGCGGCGTCAAGTTTGTCGTGGTGGGCGGCATTGCCGTCAGCCTGCAGGGCTACCTGCGCCTGACTGATGACGTGGATTTGCTCATCGCGGGCGGCGGCGAGAACATCGACCTCCTGCTTGGCACCCTGAGCGGCTATGGCGAAGGCTTCGCTGCCGAACTCAGCAGGGGGGACTTCGACGACAGTGAGGGCGCGATCCGCATCGTCGAGGAGACGGAGCAGTGCCAGATCGACCTCTTCACGTGCATGAGCGGCCGTCGCTACGCCGACGTACTCGCTGATGCCGACACGCTGACATTGCGGGGATTTCCCATCCGCTATGCATCGAAGGCATCGCTTATTGGCTGGAAGGAGAGTTCCGTTCGCGACAAGGACAAGCTGGATGCGATTGCATTGCGAAGGCTGCAGGCCGATCCGCGTGCCTTTGACTGACGGCGGAATAAAAAAAGCGGCTGGACGTGCCAGCCGCTTTCGTGAGATGCAGGGATCATCTCGCGCGGAGCGAGATGGCTACTTTATCCAATGACCTCCGGCCAATCCGTGTGAAACATCTGGCCCTCGGGTTTGTCGGTGCGCTCGTAGGTGTGGGCACCGAAGAAGTCGCGCTGGGCTTGGAGGAGGTTGGCTGGGAGGCGGGCGGCGCGGTAGCTGTCGTAGTAGCCGAGGCTGGCGCTGAAGGCGGGGACGGGGATGCCGTTCAGCGTGGCGATGCTGACGACTTCGCGCCAGTTCTGCTGTGTCTCGCTGAGCACGTCGATGAAGAACGGATCGAGCATGAGATTGGCGAGGCTGGCATTCGTGCGATAGGCGTCGGTGATGCGATTGAGGAATCGGGCGCGGATGATGCAGCCACCGCGCCAGATGCTGGCGATGCGACCGAGGTCGAGATCCCACTTCTTCTTCTCACCCATGGTTTTGATGAGGTCGAGTCCTTGGGCGTAGCTGACGATCTTCGAGGCGTAGAGCGCGTCGTGGACTTTTTTCACGAGGTCAGCCTTGGCGATGGTGATGCTGGCCCTCGGGCCGGTAAGCTGGGTGCTGGCGGCCACGCGCTGCTTCTTCTGGCTGGATAAAATGCGGGCTTCGACAGCGGCGTTGATGGTGCTGATGACGACGGCGTTCTCGGCGGCGTTCAGCAACGTCCACTGGCCGGTGCCTTTCTGGCCGGCCTTATCGACGATGAGTTCGACGACGGGCTTGCCGGTCTCTGGATCTTTCTGTTCGAGGGCTTTGCCGCTGATCTGGATGAGGTAGCTCTGCATGTCGCCCTCGTTCCATTCATTGAAGATGGCGGCCATTTCGTCGGTGGTGAAGCCGGCGTGCTTGAAGATGTTGTAGGCCTCGCAGATGAGCTGCATGTCGCCGTACTCGATGCCGTTGTGGATCATCTTCACATAGTGACCCGCGCCGCCGGGACCGATGTGGATGACGCATGGCTCACCATCGACCTTCGCGGCGATGCTCTCGAAGATGGGTTTCATCACCTCCCAAGTCGATGCGGGTCCGCCGGGCATGATGCTCGGCCCTTTGCGCGCACCTTCTTCACCGCCGCTCACGCCTGCGCCGATGAAACGGAGACCCTTGCCTGCGAGGTAAGCGTCACGGCGCTCGGTGGTCTGGTAGAAGGAGTTGCCCCCGTCGATGACGATGTCGTCCTTGTCCAAAAGCGGGATGAGCTGCTCGATCACGGCATCCACGGCGTCGCGGTCGGTGTCCTTCACAGCGGTGGACTTGACCATGATGTGAATCTTGCGCGGCGTGGCTAGCGACTGGACGAACTCTTCAAGCGTCTTCGCGCCGACGAGGTTCTTGCCAGGATGCTTCGCGAGGAATTCATCGGTCACGCTGGTGGTGCGGTTGAAGACGCTGACTTGGAAGCCGCGGCTCTCCACATTCAGCACGAGGTTCTGGCCCATCACAGCGAGGCCGATCAATCCGAAGTCACTTTTTTTGCTCATGGTATTTTGGGGCGGCAGAGATACCGCCACGCGCGGCCTTGGCAAAGCAGAATTTGTCATGGGTGATATGAGCGGGATTGATGGCGCGCCTACGCACCTACTCCAGCCAAACGGGTTGCGTATAAGCACCGTTCGCCGCGCAGTCCCAAGCTTCAAGGCGCACCCAACGCTGGCCGCGCAGATCGGCCTGCACCTTGATGACTTTCGAGCTGAATGCATCCGTGTCGGTCATGTCGATGCGCTCGCGAAATACCTGCGTGCCATCGCCGCAGATGATCTCGGCGAACTTCATCGGGAAGGTCCATTCGAGTTCGACACTCACCTCGGCTTTGTCGGCTTCGGTGCGCCGCAGTGTCTCGCCGCTTTGCTTTCCGCCGACGGTGAAGGAGCGGATCAAGATCTCTCCCGTGGTGGTGAAGAATGCGCCGCGCCGGAGCACATCGAGCACCGGAGACCAGCCATCGGCGTACCGCGGCATCTTCGGCAGGCGGAGGTAGTTGATGTTCATGTGGCCGTAGAGCTCGTGCGTGCGGTCGATCTTGAAGACATCGACCTCGCCGGGCAGATACTTTTTCTGGCCCCAGTTGCACATGTCATCGAGCAGGTCGAGGCAGCGCCCGCCGAGCCGCTCGCGCGAGAGATCTGCGGGCATCGATTTGAACGCGGCGCCGAGCCAGAGATCGTCTTTATAAAAGTCCTGGTCCTTGAACACGTCGGGCGTCCAGTTGGATGCCTTGATGCGCGGATGCGCGGTCCAGGCGAGCGCGTGCTCCCGCTTGATCAACTCGATCATGTCCGCTCGATCTCCGACGTGATACACCGTGCCGTGCTGTGGGTGCTGCTCGATGAACGGCTGTCCCTCCGCGCGCACCTTGGTCCAAAAGACCGGCTTTGGAAAGAGCAGCATCCAGTGACCCGGATGTCTGCCGGGAAACGGGATGCCGAGGTGCGTGTTGATCTCCTCGCCCGGGATCAAGAGCAGCGACTCATCGGACAAACGCGCGCACTCGGAAAACATCATCTGCATCTCCGGCAGGCGCAGCGGTCCGGGATCGTCCTGATGCCCGTCGCCGTGAAACTCGCCGAGGTGCAGAGCCTGCACGCCCATGTCCTTGAAGACCTTAACAAAATCCGGCACGGGCAGCGGCGTAACGCCCTTCTGCATCTGCTCCATCGCCGTCATCGCCACTGCCATGTGGTAGTGCGTGGTGAAGGTGGTCATGCCCGGCAGCGGAGCAAAACGGTCGCCGCGCGTGAAGCGCAGCGCTGACTTCAGCGCATCCGTCGCATTGCCGGGATCGAGCAACAGGAACAACGACAGGCATTGCTTCGTGCGCGGCGGCGCATTGAACCACGGCACAAAATTCCCCGCGCCGCGCGGATCGTGCCGCACGCCGAAGCCGAACTGCTCCGCGCCTTGATGACCGCGACCGAGCCAGAAGTTTTTCGTGTTCGTCGTCCAGTCGAGCGGATAGAAGAACTGATGCGGAGGCGGGAAGATGGCGAGTGATCCCCGCGCGCCATTCACTGCGAGCATCCGATTGCGAACGGCCAGCGACTCATCCGCCGCAGTCTCATCCACCTCGCGCATCTGACGTTTGTCATCGGTGTCGGCCCAGGCAAAATTGTTCCAGTCCGAGTCCTTGCCGACGAATCCGAGATCGAAGACATACGCCGTCTTGTCTTCCGGCGTGCTCATCACCGCTTCCATCTTGATCAGCGATGAGCCGGAGAAAAATGTGAGGCAAACCTCGCCGCTGAACGGTCCGGCGACGATCCCGCCCACCGCCACCGTCGCACGCCGACCCTCGCTCGTGACGCGCGCAGATTTTTTCGTGAGCACGCCGACGTGTGTCTTAAAGGGCCGCTTGTGCGGATTGTCGAAGAACGTGTTCCAGATGCTCATGGCCGGCGGCCTGCCTTCTGGGGCGACTCGAGTGCCGGCGGTGATCGAGACAAAAGGATCGAGATCTCGCAGAACACCGTCTAGCGACGAGAGGAGCGGCCGCCCGGCGCGCAGATCGATGCGCGCCTCGTGCCGCGCGACAGCACCCGCCGACCACGAGACCGTGATGTGATCCTCCTCCGTCGTGATGGCCACTCCGCACGCTGGCGAGTACCGCGCCACATCCGGAGTCATCGCGCGCGCGCCTCCCGCAACGACCAGGGCGATGATGGAAAACCAAATTTGCCGCATGAGGGGTGCGAGGTGGAAGGCTGGCCGCACGCGGAGGTTCACTTCAGGGTTGCGTGGCCTTCGCCTTGACGCCTGCGTCGATGCCTTGGATGAATTTGCGCTCGTCTTCTCCGAGCCGGTCGAGCGCGACCTCGAAGGGTTTCGAGTCCACCAGCAGGCGCACCGTGCCGGCGCGCACCACAGTGATCTTCGCGGGCATCGTCGGCGCGGCTTTCGCGTCGGGCGCGGCGCTCCGGGATTCCACCACGATGTCCTCGAATGCGATGAGCTTGCCCAGCACAGATTTCCCATCGTTGCTCTTCCACTGTCGCGGCTGGCTCAGCGTGACGTAGGTGACGAGGCGGTAAACTGTCTCCGCCGGCTTCGGCGCCGATGCGATGCCGGCCGAGGCGCTCGTCCCGCCGACGGGTTTCATGCTGAACTTGCTTGGCGTCGTCGGCACGACCTGCGCGCACGCCTGGCCTGCAAGACAGAGGGACATCATCACGCACGAGAAAAGCGGGCTCACGGTGGTTCTCATGCCGGCGATCCTATCAGAGTCTCGGCAGGATCGGCAAGAGCTGTCTGCAGGCCTAGCCTTGCTTCACGCCGTGCTTCGCGAGGAAGCCGCGGCAATTGTCCTCGCCCATGTACTTCGCCAGCAGGCGCGGCTCGGTCTCGGTGAGATCGACGAGGATGAGCCCGTCGATGACGGAGGAGAAGGCCTTGTCCACATTGAAGCTGAGGATGGTGCCGTTGAGCCGGAGGTAGTGCTTCAGCAGCACGGGGATGCCCTTGCCGTCCGTCTCGATGCTTGAGATCAGCGCGGAGCAGTCGTTCACATCAGTGAGGTCGGTGCTGATGAACTCGCGCATCAGCTTCCGCCCGCGCAAGTAGCGGAAGGGATGGCGCGGCTTCACGAAGGCCGCCAGATCAGGGTGCAGGTTGTTGTCCTTCAGAAACTCCACCATCATGCGGCGCGAGTTCATGTCGTAGTCCTTGCTGATGCTCACGGGACCGAAGAGCTTGGTGTAGCCCGGATTCCGGCTGATCCAATGCAGCACGCCTTTCCACAGCAGCGGCAGCGCGGAGACGTTACGCTGGTACGCGGAAGCGACGAATGAGCGGCCCATCTCCACAGCGCTTTCCAAATGGGCGAGGAACGGCTTCTCGAACTTGAAGAGCGTGCTGGTGTACAATCCCTTCGGCCCGTACTCGCGCAGGATGAAGTCAGCCCGCCCGAGACGGTAGGCACCGGCGAGACACTCCTTCTCCTCATCCCAGAGAAAAACATGCTGGTAGTGGTTGTCGAAGCGGTCGAGGTCGATCTCATTTCCCGAGCCCTCACCCACGGCGGAGAAGGCGATCTCACGCTGACGCCCGATCTCCTGGAGCAGATGCGGGATCTCGCGCGAGTGGGCGATGTAAACGGAGAACGCACCCTGCCCGACGAGGCGGCCGCCATGATCGCGCAGACGGTCCACTTCGGCCTGCAGCTTTTGATCCGTCGCGCCGGCGGCGATGAGAGCGGGCGCCGTGGCCTTTGCTTCCGACGCGGCCGGAACGAACGACGCAGCCTTTGACCGGCGCTCGAGCACCAGCGTATGCATGCGCAGGTATTTCGTCAGCGACTCGTCATCCTCGAATTTTTTCAAGCGCGAGAATGGAATCGGATGACCCGCGCGGATCTCGACCGCGCGCCTGCCTTTGCGGAACTCACGCAGCAGCAGACCGGTGCGCAGCCGGGGATGCACGAGGCCGGCCGCATGGAAGAGCGCGCTGTTCGTGCCGGGAAAATAAACCGGCAGCACCGTCGCCTGCGTGCGCCGCACGAGAGATCCGATGTGTGTGCTCCACGGGGACTCCTCCACGCCGCGGCCCGGCCGCCAATGCGCCACCTCGCCGGATGGAAACACGGCCAGCGCGCCGCCAGCGCGCAGATGCTTCAGCGCCTGCTTCATCGGGCCGAGATTCCGCCGCGTGCTGCCGCTGCCGCCGAAAGGATCGACCGCGATGATCCACGGCCGCATCTCGGTCACCTCGTCGAGCAGGCTGTTGGCCATCACCTTCAGGTCCGGCCTGTGCGTGGCCACGAAGTGCGCGAGCACGCAGGGATCGAGGATGCCGAAGGGATGATTCGCCACGATGATGAGCGGGCCTGTCTTCGGAATCTCGAAGTCAGGCGGCAGATCCGCCTCGTAGGCGGCGCCGCGCGCCTTGAGCGTGGAGTCAAACCACGCCAGCGACGACGGCCCGTCTGGATGCTGATGGTAGAAGCCAACTGCCCGATCGTAAACCGAGCCGATGTCACGCAGGCCCATCGTTTTCTCGAGGACAGGCGCGGCCACGCGATACAAGCTCTTCTGCAGCGGCGACTGCAGGCGGGCGCTCAAATCAAAAAGCATGGGGAGATGTGCAGGCGGGTGGGTTGGGCACGACTGACGAAGTCCTCTTATGCTCTCCGCCGCAGTCATCTGCAAGGCTGTGTATTGTGCCGGAATTGTCGCTGGCGTCCGCGAAAAACCTCGTCTCGCCGCAGGATTGTGGTTTGATCTTGCCGCATGACCACTTCTGAAATCGTGACATCGCTGGGCATCGGCGTCCTGGCTGGAATCATCGCCGCGCTCTGCGGTGTGGGCGGCGGCGTGGTGATGGTGCCCGCCTTCGTGCTGCTGCTCGGTCTCGCGCAAAAAAACGCCGTGGCCACCTCGCTCGCTGTGATCATCCCGACGGCCTTGATCGCCACGCTGCAAAACTCACGCAACGGCCTGCTGGCCGGGCAGTGGAAGATCATCGCCTTCACCGCCCTCACCGCCACGCTGATGGCGTGGTATGGCGCGGGCCTGCTCACCACCCTCCGCAATGAGACGCTCACCCGCGTCTTCGGTCTGGTGCTCGTCGTCTTCGGCACGCGGATGCTGTGGCAGGGGAAGGCTTGAGCGTGGATGCGCGGGATTCGGCGGGCCGCAAAAAGTCGCGGGAGGAACGGCGTTGGCAATGTGGGATCACCACGCCGTCCCATTGCGGACGATCGTCGCCATCTGCTCATGCTTTTTTTTGCGACCTTCGTGCCTTCTTGCGGCTATCCCTGGCGGCTTCGCTGCCGCAAATCACTTCCCGAGACCAAAGGGCAGGATGCGCTTCAGGCGTGAGGGCAGGCTGCCGCCGCTCTCACTGCTGCCTTCGGGCTTGGTCTCTTCCTTTGGCGCCGGCTCCGGCACACGACGGCCGTCCTCGCGGATGCCCACTTTTTTTCCGCCTGCGATGCCGAATGGATTCAGCCGCCACTGCGGCTTGCCCACCGTGCCCTCGCCCTTGTACTCGAGCAGTTCGGACACCGGCCGCAACACGATGCCGGGCAGCCCGCGCACGCGCACCTGCGCGTCGAAGTCGATGCTGTCCTTGATGAAATCGACGTTGCCATTCGTCACGATGCGGAAGGCGCTGGTCAGCGCCTCGAAGTTGTCCGTCACGATGAATCCGTCCGCGACGTTGAACGTGCAGTTCGCCTCCTTCGCCACATTGTAGCCTTTGATGGGCGATGGGATCACGGCGGTGAGCAAGGAGGTGAGCGGGCCGATGATGGGGATGGCGTAGAGATTTCCGTTTACGATGATGGCCACGCCGTTGCCCTTGAGCTTCTGCCAGTCGTTCAGCGCGCCGGTAAACTTGAAGTAGCCCGTGAGATCTCCCTCCGTCTCAAACTTCGGCGAATATGTCTGGGCAAACTGGCGGAAGCTCGCCGCATCCACGCGCAGCTCTCCTTGATAGCGGCCGCCCGCGTCCTTGCCATTTTCCATCGTCCCGGCCAGCTTCATGTTTCCGCCGAACACCTTCGAGGTGACGTCGAACGCGAGCGTGCCTTTCGATGCGGCGATGCCAGCGTTCAGGTCGCCGAAAGGCAGATCCTTCCCGATCACGGCGAATGGAAAACGCACCGCCTTCAGGCTCACCGTGTAGTCCGTGACGCCTGGCGCGAGGTTGACCTTTCCCTTCACCGACATCGGGCTGGTGAAGAGCAGACCCTTCACATCGTAGGTCAGGCCGTTCTTCACATACGTCACCTCTCCGGCAGGCCCGCCGATCTTGTATTCCTTCCCCCACAGCGGGTACACCGCCGCGCCCGCAGGATCGTGGAAGAAGGCCTTCAGATCATTCCACGCATCTCCGCGCCAGCCCACCGTGCCTGACACCGCCACCTGCGTGGCGTCCGAGAGCTTGTAGCGCGAGATGTAGTCCGCCACCTTCGGCGCGAAGATGCCCAGCATCACCACCGGATCGAGCTTTCCAGTCACGCCCTTCAGCCGCACCCAGCGATCCGTGCTGTCCACATGCACCTCCTCCGCCGCCACCGTCTGGTCCAGCCGCTTCGCATTGATGTTCCGGAACGTCTGCGTCCCGCCCGCGATCTCGAGATCGCCGTCCGCCGACTCAAACTCCACGCCCTTGTAGGTGAAGCCGCGCAGCTCCGCGTGGCCCGTCGTCTTCACCGCCTTCGGCGTGGCAGGCTCCGCGCCGCCCTCCACGCGCACAAACACACTCGAGGTATCGTTAAAACCAAAGCGCCGCACCGCCTCCCGCGCGCCCTCCTGCGTTAGGAAAGGCAGGAACACCGTCGGATCCATCTTCAGCGTGGAGCGAAATTTGAGCCCCTTCTCATCGTGCTGCATCGCCTGGAATCCCAGCGTGCCACTTTTGTGCCGCAGCAGGCCGTCGCGCAGATAATAACCCGTCGGGTCCACGCCGAAGTTCACCGCCACGCCCTCGAAGATCTCGCCTCGCGTGTTGAAGCGTCCGCACTGCAGCTTCCCCAGCACATTCAGCGGCCGCGCCGTCTGTGCGCGCGTGCCACCCACGAACCAAGTGCCGTCCATCGACAGGTTCGGCGGCTCGTAGAAGACGAGCTCGCGCAGCAGATCGCTGCTGAAAAACGCCGAGGCCAGGCCGTGCAGGTCCGCGCTCGTGCTCAGGCGGAAGCGCACCTCATCACCGCCCGTCTGCCAGCCGCCGCTCGCGTCCAGCGTGCCCATCCGGTCCCGCAGAAACAGGCGCGTCAGATCGCAAAAACCCGCGTGATACTCCGCCTGCGCCTGGATCTCCTCGCACACGTAGGTGTCGTATCCCAGTCCGCGCGCCAGCAGCGTCACGCGCGCGTCCATCTCATGGATCTTCTCCGCCACGCCGTTGATCTCCACCTCCACGCGCGGCTTTTGCGCGAACTGGAAGCGGCTCATCCATTGCAGCGCCTTCTGAATCTGCTCGCGGTTGTCGCGGATGAACTTCAGCCGCTTCGCCGCATTTTCCGCACGCAGTCTCCGGCGTTCCTCGTCATCCGCGGTGTCCGGCGCCAGAATCAGAGAGCCCGTCACGCTCAGATGCACGCCGGAGAGGTCACCCTCCGCGCGGCGGATGTCGAGGCGGTCATCGATGAGGAAGATGCGCGCGTTCACCCCGGTCATGTTCACCACCGTCAGCTCCGGGTGGTCCGGGTCAACGGGCAGCGCCAAGTTTGTATCCGCCAGATCCAGCGACTCCACCGCCACCTCCCCGCGCAGCAGCTTGGCCCAGTCAAAGTCCATGCTGACGCGGTCCACCGCCGCCACGAGCTGCGTACGCCGCTCGTCATTGAAGACCTGCACCTCACGCGCCACCAGTCCGCGGAAAGGGTCCACCGTCAGGCGCGTGAACTGCAGGTAAACGCCCCGCGCCGCCATCTGCCCGATGACGAACGTCCGCCACTGATCCGAGAACGAGGCGGAGGAAACAAACAGCACCCCCCCGGCCAGTGCGCCCAGGATCAGCACCCACAACAAGCGTTTGAAAAGACGCGGCATCGAAGCCGCAGTCTAGTTTCAGCGCGCCGGGGTCACAAGCAGGGATGTCTGATGATCAGACCGGAATACCGCGAGCCCCTTGGGGTGCCGAAGATTTCCTGAGCGACCGCCGGCTGCGGAGGGCAATGTGGGTCCTCGCGAGCCATTTCAACCATTCCACGCACCCACCCCTGATCTCGTGTCATCATCCAAGTGGATGAACCAAGTGTTGTCCTTATCCGTCTCCACCTTGAAGTCGTTAGCCACGGCAAATTCATCCACCGCACGCTTTACTCCCTCTTTTGGCCACTGGGGGCGGTTGTAATCGTGCCCGCAAAACAATCCGCCCTGATTGAGCTTGGGGAACCACGCTTCGATGTCCTGACGGCAGCCCTCGTAGCTGTGGTCAGCATCAATGAAGACAAAGTCCAAGCTTCCATCTGCCACTTCGGCGGCTGCCTGCCTCGAGGGTTTGTGAATGATGCGCCTCCTCTCAGAGGCGAAGTCGGTCGCTTGAATCGCTTTCTTTCTTGCTTCATCGAAATACGACTGCGGACGCGAATAGAACTTCTGATCCGTGCCGTCCGACGGATCACTCTGCCACCTGTCTGCCATTGTCAGGTGGAGGCCGGAATGCCCTTGCAGGAGTTGGGCTGACATCTCGCCGATCAGCACACCCACCTCGGCGCCCCGGATGATAGGTGCATTCGCGTGGTTGCGCTGAAGATGCCTGAACACTGAGCCGACCCGGCCGAGATGGCGCGGTAATTTGGTTTCTCCGCGATAGAAAAACTCGATGGCTGACACCGCATCCGCCGATGTGATGAGAGCCATGCATCGGGGCACCGCTCCATCACCGCGGATGACCTGGGGGTAGAGGCATTGCCCTTTGCCGAATGTGCTCTTGCCACAGCCACCGAGGTCGCAGCACTCGAGCATTCCCACCGTGTTCAGCACGCGGTGCATCGGGTAGTTGATGAAGTGCGGCGCCTCCCTTCCACCGGCGATCACCACGCACGGTCTCGTCTTGAATCCCGCAGATGCCGAAACCGGCACTGCCGCTGCGAGATGCATCAGTGAGGTGATCGGGCAAAGCACGCCCTCCGCGTGATGAACAAGCCGGATCAGATCACGCAAAGATGTTTTGCCCACAATATCCACCACGCCGCGCAAGGGCGGATGCCAGTCCCGTCGCGATCCTACCTGCACGAAGGTTAATCTCCCTCGCAGCGCGTCCACCACGTCCTGATAGTTCCGACTCGGCCAGCCCTTTGTCGGCACGCCGGTTTTGCATCCCGCGCCCACCAACCAGTAGCGTCCGCTCACTCCGAACGGCGGCGGCGCTGCCAATTCCTCAGCCGTTAGCGGCACATCGCCCGCAAACTTCGACACCCGTGAGTGCCCTGCCAGTTGTAGGGCGCTGCGCATGTTGCGCAGATATTGCTCCAGAAAGTGGACCGGAGTGTTGTCGGTGCCACGAAAGGGAGGGCAGTGGTGGTGGGCGATCACAAGGTCACCGCTGCCGCTCGAACCCATGCCATCGATGCTGGTGTTGGCTGACCACAATTCCGGGTTGTTCGTGGTCACCCGGAGGCTCCAGCCCGTCTCACGCTTGATCTCCCTCACCACTCCCGTGAAGACGACCTCATCACCCAGAAAGCCCGGAGCAGTCAGCAGCACTCGTTTCATGGCACCTGTTGCTGCGTCCGCAAGGGCGTGGTTCCGTTTCTCTCCAATTCTCGCGCCATCGCAAACAGTTCCGACTCACAAGCCTCCGACGCATCCTCACCCCGGAGCTTTTCCTCCAGTTCGAGCAGTTGCGCCTGCAAAGGCGCGAATAGTGGTGCAACCGGCCCGGTTGCCGCCTCCCGTAGCTTCACCTGCAAACGCGTGGCTCCTCGGACCACAGGAGTTTCACTTTCTCCGCCACTTGAGCGTGGTTCCATCCCCGGCTCGCTGGCCATCGGCTCCCCGGGGTGGACACCTGCCGTTGCTTTTGTGGCTTCGCCTGCAACCGGGCCGGTTGCACCACCTTCGGATGCAACCGGGCCGGTGGCTCCAATCTCTGCGGCAACCGAGCCGGTTGCGCCACCTTGTTTGGCATCCGCCGCACGCGAGTACATCCCCTCCGTGCGCTCCCTTGATGGATCACCCATCTGCACGCCGCTCTCTGCCAGCGCATCCTCGTATGAGATGAATGGAAACGCGGTCAGCTTGCTTTGCGCATTGCAGTTCCTCACCACATAGCCGGCTTTCAGGAAGTGCGGCTGGAGTTCCGCAAACCATGCTTGCAGCTTCGCATAGGTGCTCATGTTTCCCTTGATCGCATTCGCCGTGCGGCCTTCGTCAAAGTGGTAGCGCTGGGTGCCGCTCATCTCAAAGTCCACACCCAGCAGGTACACCTTGCGGAAGCCGAGCAGGAATAGGATGCGCAGGGAGGCCAGCAGCACGCTCCGGCCGCCGCCCCATTTTCCGTGATTGCCCCAGTTGATCGTCTCCTCGTTCAGCCAGCGCGGGGCGTGGTACTTCTCATTGCGCCGATAGCCCGCCACGTTCGGGCAGTCGCCCAGCTTGAGCTTCGATGCCTCCCACCGCTGCACCCACCCGTCCGTAGCCCGCCACGCCGTGGCGGGTGTCTTTCCTTCCTGCTCCACGCATCCTCCTCCCTGCTCTTCGCCCACATACACCAGCCGGTTATCCCACAGCGGCTTCTCAAAGTGCGACATCGGCGCGAACTTCAAGATCGTCGGGTCCAGCCACATGCTGAGGCTGAAGCGCGACGGCTCGTCCACCGTGCAGTTCGCGTTCCCCCGAAACGTCCGCGCCCCATTGTTCATCGTCATCACCCAGCGGCGATGCAGGGGGGTCAGATCCAGCGCGGCCACGGACGGGCCGTTTGCCATCAGGAAGGCATGCCCGCCCCGGTATTGACCTTCCAGCGGCAGCACCGCGCCCCCGCGGGTGTAGAAAAAGGGCACTTGCTCCCCGAGCGACTTCACCGGCACATCCTTATCCTCCCGCCACTTCGGCGAGTGCAGAGCCGTCGTGTCGGGTCCGTCTTTCGCGAGGGATCTGAAGATACTCATGTGGCAGAGGACGTCCTAAGTGTGGGCTGAACTTGACGGTCATCCCGGATGGTCACGCGGGAATATCTCTTGATGAACGCAGATCCAATCATTAATTTGCGCGGACCAGGACAGTTTTCCTTCATCCTATCAGCTGTTAATCGCTGACCGTTGCTGTGTTCACTAACGGGGAAGACAACCAACGTTCACAGCAATCATGACAAACAGCGCCCAACAGGATAGCTCCGTGAATATTGTCACAATACGTAACGCGGGCAGCTTTCCATTTTTCGACCATATATAGCGCGTTATTGTTAGCCCTTGACGCCCAAAGACCATCCAAGGATTAGGTGATCCTAAAGATATCCATGCTCTAGGGTGGGCCACACGAAGCCTATTCACAAATGCCACTCGAAGCGCTAATGCTCCAGAAAAGCTAATTACGTACAAGAATACCAAGTGAGACATGGCTACCTAAGTGTCCCGAAAAGTGTCGCTGAGGCACCACTACCGATTCCCCATCCGGCAGTTCCACTAGTTCCCAAACCACTTGGTGTGAAGTTCATGTCTACTGAACCACCGAGCACGCCATTTCCTGCGGACCCGCTCATTTTGATACCAGCATCCCCTGGGTTACCGAGCGACGGCCCGGGGCCTTCAATACCGATGGCAGCTCCCGCTCCGATTCCGAATCCAAGTCCCATTTCCAATCCCGACTTACCCTTACTGCCAAGGGGTACATCAAGCCCCATATGTGCGCCGGGCCCCGCCCCAAAGTCGAGGTCGAAGGTGATTGTGGATTGATCAAACCAGTCCTTTATTCCTTGGTGGATAGATTCTAAAATGTTGTTCATCATACGTTGGGTGAAGTTTTGACCGCCGGCCGCTGCTCCAGCGCTACCACTCCGGGCACCCCCACCTCGTGCACCTCCCGCACCCCCTCGTCCACCACCGGCGCCTCCAAGCGGTACCCCACGATTTGCGGGCGGAATTGGTTGTGCGGGTGGAGCACCAGGTCCCCCGCCACAATTCGAATCGTTAGCGCCTTCATTAGACACGCAACTATCATTACATTCGGCATCCTTGCCCATTTTATCAGGACAGCATTCACGACCGGCAGCATCGATTGCCATCTTCGCCCCATTAACACAACATTCAGCTAACCCAAGCCGGTCAACCAAGTTTACAGGCCTGTTATTCACGCAAGCGTAAAGGTTAAAACCCCCATTTTCCCCAATCGGGTCCTTGCAAGTCCACCTTCCCAGATACGGCGAGTAGTAGCGGTATCCATAGTTGTACAAGCCGCTTTCGGCATCGAGGAACTGGCCTTGGAACGCGAATTCAAACTGGCTTTCGCTGGTGGTTCGGCCCGTGTAATCCGCTCCAAGGATGCTGCGCACGCCGAAGGCGCTGAAGGTGTAGCGTTCCTTCACCACACCACCGGTGTCGGTCAGTGCCGCAGGGTTGAAGTAATCCATCATCACATAGCGGGTGATGGCACCCACGCCGGGCAGGGTGGTGTGGTAGCGCACCAAGTCATCCCGGTGGCGCGCGCCCCACAGGTATTGTCTCGCAACCGTGGTCAGGGAACTGTCGCGCTCCTCGACCGGCCGCCAGGCGTCACTGTAATACACATGGCGCACGGCCCCGTCCACATTGCGGATCACCCGCCGGTGCAGGCCGTCGTATTGATAGATGCCGCGGTCGAAATAACCGTTGGTGCCTGACTGCACCACGCGGCTCCAGGCATCCCACATCAGGTGCAGGCTGCCGTTCCAGTCACCCGTGGCGTCCGGCGCGCTCTGATGGATGCGCCCCGCGCGGTCGGTGATGACCGGCGTTGGATTTCCCACCACTTGCGTGAGCCGGTTCCCACGATCATGCACCCGAGTCTGCGTCAGCGGCTCCGCCCCGCTCACGTCCTCGTCAAACCCGCGCCAGTTCCCGGTCGGATCGTATTCCCAGTGTTGCGCGTTGGCCGGGATGCCGTTCACCGCCGTCAGGTTCAGATTCAGCGTGCCGCGCTCCGCATCGGTCACCTGGCTCAGTGCGTCGTAGCCGTAGTGCTGGTCCTGCCCCGTCGTGCCCACCTGCCGCCGCCAAGTGCGACGGCTGTCGCGGTCAAAGCCGTACTGCATTCGCGCCACGTCCGTGGTGGACTTCCGCCAGCGGATGTCCACCGAGCGGCCAAAACGGTCGTAGCCCGTGTATGGATCGCCCGCATCACCGACCGGCTCGCCAGTGAGCCTGCGATACAGGCAATCCACACCCGGCTGCGCGTAGCTGATCTTCACCTGGAGCGCAGTCCCCATCTACAGGCAGCTCACCAGGTCAAAGGCCTCACCGGTCACCTTCAGGCTCTACACCCGGCTGAGGTGATCATCTATGCTGTTGGTGC
>JANOBO010000245.1:0-14612 GCA_031411695.1 Verrucomicrobiaceae bacterium | reverse complement strand
TCGGCGGAGTGCTCGCCGCTGATTCTGACGACAAGGGCGGCCAGGGAACTTTTGAAAAACCGCCGGCTGATGGAAAGCCATGGAAGCACACGGGCACGGGCTTGTCGTTCCCGCAGCAGCTCGGCTCCTACCGCCTGACCGCCGAGTTCCGATTTAAGGAGGGCGGCGGCGTCTTCATCCGATACGAGAGCGGCGACGACCGTGCGCGCGGCGACATCTTTTTCTTCCCGCACTCGAAGGCAGAGCTTTCGGAAGAGGCCACGAAGGCTGTGATCGACAACGAGCTGGACTCCGTGATCGCGAACTTCGAGAAGATGGCAAACGAGGGCCGCTACAAGAACGTCGCTCTGGATGAGTTGGCAGACGGTGAAATTCCGCTGTGGCCAAAAGGATCGCTGCCGCTGACGGTGCGCTCTCTGGTGGCGACGAAGCTCGCCGACACGCTTGAAGGGAAAAAGGAGATGCAGGTGAAGCTATGGGTGGGCGTGACGATGTTGAAGGGGCACATCATCACCATCCGCTACATGTTCCCGACAGAAACTGGCGAGCAGGGCGAGGCCGCCTCGAAGGGATTCGTCGGGACAGTCTTCCAGATCGTGAAGGACCCGCAGTTGCGCGCGGAGATCAAGGTGCTGGCCGATGCCTATCTGAAGAACCCGCTCTCGCCCGAAGGGGACCAGGCTGCTGCCGCCGTGCTGGCCTACATTCAAAAGACGCCGTTCCTGCCCGTGCCGATCCCTGCCGAGTCGCTCGCGCCGTGGCTGGAGCATTTCAAAAAAAGCGCGCCGGGCAGCGAACTGCTGCTCCTGCGCGCCTTTGCCGTCGCCAGTGCAAAGTCAGCGATGAATGACGAGCCTGCGGAAGCCAGCCTCGTGTCGGGAGCCAAACAATTTCTCCTGATGTACGATCTCTTCATCCGGCAGAGCCCGCTGCTGAGGCTGGCGGACGTCGAAGAACTGAGATCCGCCATCGATCACAACGACGTGCCCGCATTCCTGAAGCGCCGCGCGATGGGCGGCAAGTAGCCGCGCCGGCTTATCCGCCGAGGCTCAGGAACTCCCGCAGCGTGTGATTCATGGCGCGGCGCACAGGGGGGAACGCCTCTGACAAACGAAGCAGCACATCATCCAGCGCGAACTCCTCAGCGAGGGCGTGCTGCCCCGCGGCGATCAGGTGGCTCATCACGACCTGCTCGTAGTACTCCACGTCCGGCGCGCCACGCCGCTCCGCCCGCCGATGAAGAAAGCCGGGATAGAGGCAGGTCAGCACCATGAACTGGTTCGCACATTGCACATGGATGAAAAAACGCTCGGGTCCGCGCGCCTGGTCGAGCGCGGTCATGTAGTCGATCGTGTAAAGGCTCGGGATGTCGGGGTGCGACGCGTTTGCGCGGGACGGCAGCGCTTTCCCAAACTGCGCGCAGACCACTGCCAGATAATCGGCCACCTCCATGTCTTCCACGCCGATGCGCTTCAAGGTGTGGCGCACCACCACGAAGAAGAACAGCTCCGGCGACATCATCGCTGCGCGGCGCTGCACGACGACAGCCTCGAACAATTTCGGATGATCGAGGATCATGCGCAGCGAGTCCGGGTCATCACACAAGGAAGCCAGGCTCTCGCGCCCGCGCTCCGTCATGCCGAGACAATCGATGATGAACCGCCAGTCCATCGGTGTGAAGCGATACTGGCACCCTGCTTTTAGAAAAGGCATCGAAGACATCGTCGGCTGTGTTTGTTCCCGCTTCCTAAAGCATCGGGCGTGCCAGAAGCTTTCATCATCATGGACACGAGTTCCCGCGAACTCGTTGAGCGGACGGCGTTCTTTGCCCGCCAACACCCGGACCGGATGACGCTTTTTGTAGCCGCCACTTTTTCAGTTCCTGAAATAAGGGAACTGCAGGATCTCAATGATGCGCCAGGAGACGGCTGCAAACAAAAGCCAGTGCGCCGCCTCATACGCGATGAGGATGGAACGGTGCGCCTTCCTCCGCCGGGCACGTTTCAAAAAAGCCTCGCCGGCCCAGACAAAACTCAGCACGAGCGGCGCATAGAGGGACAGCATGAAACGGTCCCCGCGGCCGATCGGCGTGTACCATCCATAGAGCAGAGCGTATGCGATGAACGAGCCGAGCACAAAAAGAGCGATGGCAACGGACTCCGGATGCAACCGCTCACCGGGATGGTCGGTTTTCGGCGTGGCAAAGACCACCGCGGCACCGAGCGCCACGAGGATGACCAGCAGCGCGCCGAGATAAATGCCGCGCTTCTCCAACACGCCCTTCCACGGCTTTTGTGTGCGGCTCGGTGGTGTCACGCCCGGCGAGAGAAACTCGAGGAGCTTTGTCCGGGTGCCGCTCGTGAGCCGGTCGAGCATTTGATCCGTGGTGTGACTGGCGCTGTAGTTTGAGAACGAGGGCTTGTCCGCTGGCGAGATGCCGGCCAGCTCTTCTCGCGTGCCGTGCTCGTTCATCCAACGATAGCCCGAGTCGAAATCGTCAAACCACATCCAGTAAGCCGGATAGCTGTGGAAAGGGTCCCCAAAGCGCTCGGCCGAGTCCGCCAGACGCGGCCCTACGGCGATGAGATGACACGCCGCCATCATAAAGAGGCCGAAGAGGTGATTCCGGCGGATCCACAAACTGGTGCTCTGCCCCGGCCAGCGGGCCATCACCCAGCCCCACATCCAACGCAGCGTGCTGACCCCGGCGAAAACGGCGACGAGCGGCTGCACGGAGCCCTTTGCCATGTACGCGATGCCGGAAAAGGCGCCGACAAGCCCGTAGCTCCAAAGTGAGTTTTGCTTCAGCGCCAAAATGCAGCAGACCCAGGTCAGGAGGAAAAAAATGAAGAACAGCGGCTCGGGCTGGAAATAAACCGAGCGCGGCAGCAGCGCGCCGAAGCCCGTGAGCAGCAGCACATTCAAAGCCGCAGGCAGTGAGTAAATCCGCGCGCAAGCGATGCCGAGCACGACGAGGAAGCCGAGTGTCAACCCGACGTTGAACCAGCGCCCTCGATTGAAGAACGCGCGGTCTTCAGCAGTCACCACATCGGGCGCGGAGATCTGCTGATCAGGATGGGCCAGCCACGCGGCGATCCAAGGCCAGAGCGGCTGAAGCACGCCATCGGTGCGATGCGGGAACCAATCCTTGATGGGCTCCGACACGCCTTTGGAGAAATCAGGTTTCAGATCAGCCCGCGTGAGCAGGGCCGTCTTCATGTTATGCTTCTGATCCGCGCCGAGGATGTTCTTGTCCGTGTTGTTTGTCTGCGCGACGAGCAATCCTGCGAGGCGCAGATAACCTGAGGCAAAGACAACCAGCACCACGGCCAGCACGATCCACCGTCCCGCCCGCAGCCACCACCGGGCGAAATGGAACGTCTCTTTGCTGACTGACATGCGCGCGTGAGTTTACTTGGGGCTCCGGATCAGCGTCGCGGCCGCACCTTGATCTCCACGCGGCGGTTCAGCGACTGGGCCTCGATGCTGCCGCCGGCCGGTGCCAGCATCTTGCTCTTGCCCATGCCGACTGCCTGGACGCGGTCCGTGGTGAGGCGGAGCGATGCGAGGAGCCAGCTCACCACGGCATTTGCCCGGCGCTGGCTGAGTTCGAGGTTGAACTGCTCGGTGCCGAACGAGTCGGTGTGCCCTTCAATGATGAAGAGCGAGTCCGGGTTTTTTTGAATGAGGAACCCGAGCTTCATCAGGCTGAGGCGCGCGCCCTCGGCCAATTGGTCACTGCCGTATTCAAAGAGGAGATCGGTGGGCATGAGGATGGGCGCGGTGCTGCCACCGAGGCGCGCGCCGTGGCCGAGGAGATCGTCCAGATTGCTGAAGCCCTTCACCCGCGCGCCAGCTGCGTCAGCAGGACCCTGACGGTTCACTTGATCGACCAGACCCATGTCCATCTTCCCGTCCTTCGGTTCCAGCGCGCCCGCATCCAGCAGCATCTGTTTTTCCGAGACAGGCTTCGAGAGGATGTCCTTCCGCACAGACGCCATCTCGCGTGCGAGGTCGGGCGCGGCGATGGATTGGGGTGCGAGCGCCTGGGCGAGCGCCTCCATTCTCGCCTTCGCCGGGGCAGAATCTCCGACGTCGTCTGAGCGGACCAAGTTTGTGATCTCCTTCACATTCGGCGTGAGGTCGATCTCCTGGTTTTTCGGGATCATGTTCGCCTGCTCGAAGTTGTCGAGGTTCGGCGGCTCGAAGGCCTTGATGTCGGGCTGGTTGTTCGGAGCGAGCGTGTCCGGGATCTGCTGGATGGCCTGTTGGTTCTGCAGCAGCTCCGGGCTGATCTTCACGCGCTCGGGCATGACGCGCTCGTTGAGCTTTACCGGCTCAGAGGCGCCGATGCCGGTGAACTCAAAGGTCACATACAGCATGCCGTGGAAGACGAATGACATGATCACCGCCAGCATCACCCACCAGCGCAGGCTCCAGTCGCGACGTGCTCGATAGGCCGCGCGCCTGGGCTCGCCGCTCCATTCATGGGTATGCGTGACGCTGGACATTGCGCGCAGACTAACACGCGAGCCGGAGAAGGCCAAGTGCCAGGATGATGGAATCCGGTGCCGCACCTCCCGTCCGCGTCACACCTTGAGGCCGGGTTTGACAAAGAGGCGGTCACTGTTAATCTCCCCGCCCCGTTCGCCGGACTGGGCGGCAGCCTGCCATTCCGCGACGGTGTTTCAGCCACTTTCAGACCCAAAACGCTTATGAGCAAAAGGACCTACCAACCATCCAAGAGGACGCGCAAACAGCAGTTTGGCTTTCGCGCACGCATGAAGACCGTCAGCGGTCGCGAGATCCTGCGCCGCCGCCGCAATGAAGGCCGCAAACGCCTCCTGCCGAAGGGCGTGGAGATCCACTTCAAGCGCCACACCCAGGCCTAGGCCCGCTCAGGCGGCGCGCTGTCCCATGCGCCTCCCTTCGTCTCTTCGCATCAAGCAGTCGCGGGATTTCGCCCGCGTGAGAAGCGAGGGCGTCAGCTTCCCCGGCCGTTACCTCGTGCTGTCAATTCTCCGGGGGGCGGCCAGCAGCGGATTCAACTTCGGCCTCATCACACCCAAACGAATCGGGGTGGCGGTGGTGCGAAACAAGGTCCGCCGCAGGCTGAGGGAGATCATCCGGGCGCAGCAGCACCGCATTGCGGATGGATGTCTCGTGGTGGTCATTGCCCGCTGGAGATCACCGGAGGCCACGCTCGTCGGACTGGAGAAAGACTGGCTGAAGCTGGCATCGAGAGCAGGAATCCTGAAACCGCACGCCGATGAATCATGAAATGGCTGATCCGCATGTTCGTCCGCGGCTACCAGATTTTCCTCTCGCCCCTGCTGCACTTTGTGGGCGGACCGGGCTCGGGCTGCCGCTTCACCCCGTCATGTTCGGAATATTTTTTGCAGGCCGTGGAAACGCATGGAAGCCTGCGCGGCACTTGGCTCGGCGTGAAACGCATCTCCCGCTGCAACCCGTGGGGCGGCTCCGGCCACGACCCGGTGCCTGAAGGACGCGGACCGGCAACACACTGATTTCAATCTCACATGGACAAGAAAGCCTGGACAGTCATCACCCTTTGCCTCGCCATGATGGGCGTCAACTGGTGGTATGCCTCGAAGAATATCGAGACCGCCAAACAACTCGCCGCACAGAAAGCCGCCGCCGCTCCAACAGCCCCGCCGCCGCCGCCACCAGCCGGAGTGCAGAATGCGGAGGCCAATGCGACCCCGGTGGAAAGCAAAACGGCTCCTGCGAACGCTGTTGTTGAGGAGAAGCACGAACTCAAAAGCGGCAGCGTGACCTACCAACTGACCACACGGGGCGGCGGCATCCAGCGCGCCGTATTGAAGGCGCATGATCAGGTGGAATTGAACCGGCACGCCATCGAGCCTGTCGGCGCGTTTCGACGCGAGGCCAGCGGCGCTGACCTGACGCCGTATAAGATCCTGTCGGGAGACGACAAGCAGGTGACCTTCCAAGGCGTCACGGCGGAAGGAGTCGAAGTCACCAAGACTTACAAGCTCACGGAGGGGAAGGGGTCCGACGAGCATCTCCTCTCTCTGACGCTCACGCTGAGAAACACGGGCGCGGTGCAGCACAGGTCCGAGGAGTACTATCTCTACGCTGGTGCTGCGGCGTCCCTCCGCCCTGACGAGGTGATCCACCCGGGATTTTTCTGGAACGACGCCGGGGACGCGGATTACAAGGATGTGACCTTCTTCAAGGGCGGCATGATGAGCTCGGAGACGAGCGAGTTCCGAGGCAGCCACACGAAGCTCCGCTGGGGTGGGGTGATGGATCGGTTTTACGCCCACATCATCTCCACCAAGGAGGGCGTGGACCAACCGGGGAAGATTTGGGCGTCCCGACTGCAGGTCAGCCACAAGAACGATGCGTTCAAGGACATGAGCGGTGCCGATGCTGACTTCGCCGCCCAAGGCGCTGTCGGGCTCCCCGTGGTCGATCTCGCGCCGGGCGCTACGCAGAAGCTCGAGTACGAGATTTATCTCGGGCCGAAGGAATACCATCGGCTCGACGAGATCGGCAGGCAGCGCGAGCTGGTCATGTTTTACGGATGGTTCACCGTCGTCAGCCGCGTGCTCACGAACATCATGCGCTGGATGCATGACATGAGCGGCAGTTGGGGGCTGGCCATCATCCTGCTCACCATTGTCGTGCGCACTTTCTTGTGGCCGGTGCATGCGAAGTCTCAAAACACCATGAAGCGCATGGCGCTGCTGGGCCCGAAGATGAAGGAGCTACAGGAGAAGTACAAGGACGACCAGCAGAAGATCAGCGCCGAGACCATGAAGCTCTACCGCGACTACGGGGTGAATCCGCTCGGGGGCTGTCTGCCGATGTTGATCCAGATTCCGATCTTCTTCGGCTTCTATCGAGTGCTGCAGTACGCAGCGGAACTGCGCGGCCAGTCCTTCCTCTGGGTGCAGGATCTATCGGCTGCGGACACGGTTTATACTTGGGAGGCACCGTTCGCCATCCCCTTTCTGGGCCAGCATCTGCACCTGAATCCGCTGCCGCTCATCATGGGTGTGACGATGTTCCTCCAGATGAAGCTCACGCCTCAGCCGCAGACGACGGACCCGATGCAGCGGCGCATCTTCATGCTGATGCCCTTCATGTTCCTGTTCTTCTGCTACAGCTTCGCGGCGGCTCTTTCCCTCTACTGGTCCACGCAGAACATCTTCAGCATCTTCCAGGCGTGGGTGGCCAAGCTTTATCAAAAGGAGCCCACGCTCGAAAAGGTGCAGCGCCCCGCAAAAGCCCTGCCGCCGGCCGCCACGCCCTTCAGCCCATCCGGGAAAAAGAAGGACAACAAGGACAAGAACCGCCCGCCGCGTCTCGGGGGTTAGCATCACTCTTTCAACAATCACCGCCATGACACCCCTCGCACACGCACGCAGCATCCTAGACTCCATGCTCGGATACCTCGGATTCACCGTCAAAATCGAAGAGTCCGACGGACCCGAGGGCCCGACGCTCCAGATCCTGACCGAAGACGGCGACAGGCTCATAGGCCGCAATGGCGAGGTATTGGAGGACATCCAATACCTCGTGAACCGCATCTTGATCCGGCACATCGAGGACGCGCCGCGCATCCGCGTCGATTGCGAGTACTACCGCTCCATGCGGGAGGACAACTTGGTCGAGAAGGCCAAGCAGCTCGCAGACCGCGTCCGCGCCACCGGCCAGCCGATGGATCTCCCGCCCCTCAACAGCTACTACCGCCGCATCGTCCACAATCTCTTTGCCGACGATCCGCAGGTCATGTCCGTCTCCGAAGGCGGACAGCTCCGCTTCAAGCGCATGACGCTGAAAAAGCGCGTGGCGAAGTAGCGGCGCCTACGCGTTTTCTGTCTTCAGGCCGGCTTCCGGTCATTCACCTCGCCCTATGGTCGAGAGGATCTCCTCTGCGCTCCCTTTACGCCGGAGGAACCATGGGCACAAAAAAGGCAGGCTGATCGAGCCTGCCTTCATTGGAAACTTTGAATCGACCGGTTACGCGGTGAGCGCGGCCGCGTCGATGTTGATGCGCCTGCCGTCCTTGTCGAAGCGGACCATGCCGTTCACGAGGGCGAAGAGGGTGTGGTCCTTGCCCATGCCGACGTTGCGACCGGGCACCCACTTGGTGCCGCGCTGACGGATGAGGATGTTGCCGGCGATGACGGTCTCGTTGCCGTACTTCTTCACACCGAGACGCTTGCTCTTGCTGTCGCGTCCGTTCTTGACACTGCCTTGACCTTTCTTATGAGCCATAAATTTGAATTCTTCCAGTTGATCGGGTTATGCGTTGATCGACACGATCTGCACGCGGGTGATGGGCTGGCGATGTCCCTTGGTGAGGTGGTAGCCTTTGCGCTTCTTGAACTTGAACGCGGTCACCTTCGCCGCGCGGTCGTGCTTCACGACCTTCGCCACGACCGTCGCGCCGCTCACGGTCGGGCTCCCGATCGTGATGCCAGCGCCTTCGCCGTGCGCGAGCACTTGGTCGAACGTCGCTGACTCGCCTTCGGCAACACCAAGCGTCGCCACGTCGAGCTTGTCGCCGACTGAAACCTTGTACTGTTTGCCGCCTGTCTTGAAAATTGCGTATGCCATAAACTGTGTCCTCAGGTTGCCCGGGGCCGGTAGTGCGCGAGAAGAAGCACGCCACGCCCGGCAAAGGGGCGGGGATAGTTCCACACCACCCTTGTTCAGGCAAGGAGAATCTTGGGTCCATTGCGCGCTTTGAATCCAGCACCGCAGTCGGTGGGAAAATCGCACCGCCACGATGCCCGCGCTCTCGTGAGCTCGCGCTTGAAGAACTCACGACACCACCCGTACATGCATCTTCATCCGTCGGGCTTCCGCTTTTTTAACCATGAAACCGCCTTCGTTCTCTCGCCGCTCATTTATCACATCCGGGATCTCGGGAATGCTCGCTGCCGGTGCGGCGCCAGTTTTTGTTCCGGCAATCCTGCGTGGTGCCGACGCACCCTCAAAGAAGATCACGCTCGGCTGCATCGGCGTGGGCAAGCATGGCCTCGGCGTGAACCTCAAATCCTTCTTGCAGGAGGAAGACTGCCGGATCATCGCCGTGTGCGATGTCTTCAAAAGCCGTCGCCAGCACGCACGCGATGCGGTGGACAAGCACTACGGCACGGAGGGTTGCGCCGAGATGGCGGACTTCCGCGCCCTCCTCGCGCGACCTGACATCGATGCTGTCGTCATTTCCACGCCTGACCACTGGCATGTGACCATGTCCCTCATGGCCCTGGCCGCCGGCAAGCTCGTCTTTTGCGAGAAGCCCACCCTCACCATCGCCGAAGGCCGCACGCTGGCTGACGAGGTGGCAAATCGCCACGCGGTCTTCGCGACCGGCCTTGAGGACCGCTCGGTGATCCATTATCACAAGCTCGCTGAAGTCGTGCGCAACGGCGGCATCGGCCGGTTGGAGCGCATTCAGGTGGGCCTGCCGCAAAAGCCCGTCTTCCCGAAGACCAACCCAGCTCCCGTGCCCGAAGATTTGAACTTCGATCTCTGGCTGGGGCCCGCACCGCAGCGCGAGTACACGCCGGGCATCACCGATGATCAGGTGTGGCGCCAGATCCGGGACTTCTCGGGCGGCTCACTCACCGACTGGGGTGCGCATCTCATCGACACCGCGCAAGTCGGGAACTTCGCCGAGAACTCGGGCCCGGTGGCGGTCAGCGGCAAGGGCGTCATCCCAGAGCACACCATCAACACGGTGCCGCGCGATTACGAGCTGCACTACACATATGCGAACGGAGTGACGCTGGACGTGAAGTCCGGCGAGACTTTCATCCGCTTTGACGGCAGCGATGGATGGGTTTCCGTCAAAGGCTGGACTGGCGTGATGGAAGCCAGCGACTTGAACCTCTTTCGCAAAAAGCACGAGCCCGCCTCCAACAAAATATGGCCGCTCCCGCCGCGCGAGCATCGCAACTTCCTCGACGCCATCCGAAACGGAACGCCGCCCACTTACACTGCCGAAGGCCTGCATCGTCTCAGCACCGTGCTGCACATCGGCGCCATCGCGATGGAGCTAGGCAAGCCCTTGCGCTGGGATCCGAAAACCGAATCTTTCGACGATACGGCGGCCAACGCCCTGCGCCAACGCCAGAGCCGGGAGGACTGGAAGCGGGCCGGCTGAAGCTGCACAGCGCGGGAGGCGGTGATTCGTCAACGGCATGATCGACCTTCGTGCGCGTTGACGTACGACTCGGGTTCCCTTCACCAATCCATGAAACGCACGCTGCTTATCGTCTCCGTCCTCGCTGCCGCAATCTCTCACGCCGAGGACATCCGCCTCCAGCCGCCGAAGGATCTCAACGGCTACTTCCCGTTCAATCCGCCTTCATCCTTGAGCGAATGGGACGCGCGCAAGGAGGAGGTGCGCCGGCAGATCCTCGTGGCCGAAGGTTTGTGGCCTATGCCGACAAGGGGGCCGCTCAACGCCGTCATCCACGGCAAGGTCGAGGGCGATGGCTTCACCGTGGAGAAGGTTTATTTCGAGAGCGCGCCCGGCTTCTTCGTCACGGGCAGCTTGTGGAAGCCGAAGGTCATCAAGGGCAAGGTCCCCGGCGTCATGTTTGCCCACGGACACTGGCAGGATGCGCGGCTTTCGCTGGCGGACGATGCCAAAGTGCGCCAGGAGATCGCCGCCGGAGGCGAGCGCTTTGAGCGCGGTGGCAGGAGCATCTTCCAGTCCTTGTGCGTCCAGCTCGCCCGCATGGGCTGCGTCGTCTGGCAGTGGGACATGCTCAGCGATTCAGACTCCATCCAATTCTCGCGCGAGCTTGTGCATAAATTTGCCAAGCAGCGGCCCGAGGCAAACACGACGGAGAACTGGGGACTCTACAGCCCGCAGGCGGAGTCGCATCTGCAGTCCATCATGGGCCTGCAAACTTGGAACGCGGTGCGCGGCCTGGATTTTCTCCTCTCTCTGCCCGAGGTCGATCCCGAGCGCACTGCGATCACGGGCGCGAGCGGCGGCGGCACACAGACGATGCTGCTCGCCGCCATCGACGACCGCATCAAGCTCTCCTTCCCCTGCGTGATGGTCAGCACCGCCATGCAGGGCGGCTGCACGTGTGAAAACGCATCGCTGCTGCGCATCAACACCGGCAATGTCGAGTTCGCCGGCCTCTTCGCGCCGAAGCCGCAGGGCATGAACACGGCGAACGATTGGACCAAGGAGATGGCCACGAAGGGCTTCCCCGATTTGCAGAAGCTCTACACGACCTACGGCAAAAAGGACAACGTGATGCTCCTGCGCGGCGAGCATTTCCCGCACAACTACAATGCCGTCACGCGCAGCGCCTTTTACACCTTCCTCAACAAGCATTTCAAGCTCGGCCAGCCCTCCCCCGTCATTGAGCGCGACTACGAGCCGCTCACGCGCGATCAGCTCACTGTCTGGGACGACAAACATCCTGCGCCTAAAGCCGACGACCCCGAGTTCGAGCGCAAGCTGCTCAAGTGGTTCGCTGACGACGCGGAAAAACAGCTCCGCGCCGGAGATGCAAAGCTCGTGCGCGAGGGCCTCGAGGCGGTCATCGGCCGCAGCTATGCGAAGGCCGGCGAGGTCGAGTGGATGCTCAAGGACAAACAAGACCGCGGCGACCATCTGGAAATGACCGGCACGCTGACGAACAAGACCTACAACGAGGAACTCAGCGTCGCCTGGCTCTACCCAAAACAATGGAGCGGGCGCGCCGTCTTGTGGCTCGATGACGCAGGCAAATCCGCGATTCAAAACGCCGACGTTAAAAAGCTCGTCGCCAGCGGCGCCGCCGTGCTCGCAGTCGATCTCCTCCTGCAAGGCGGCGAGCCCGTGAAACAAACCGCCATTGTAAAAAACCCGCGCGAGTTTGCCGGCTACACGCATGGCTACAACCATGCTCTCTTCGCCCAGCGCACGCATGATGTACTCAGCATCGTCAGCTTCCTCCGCAACGCCAAGGTTGGCTCACACGCGAATCCGAAGACGATCGCCATCGCCGCACTCGGCCCGCAGACCGGGCCCGTCGCCATCGCCGCGCGCGCGCTGGCCGGTGAGGCCGTGGATCGCGCCGCAGTGGACACGCATGCCTTTCGCTTTGGAAAAGTGCTCGACTACCGTGACCCCATGTTCCTGCCCGGAGGCGCCAAATATCTCGATCTGCCCGGCATGATCACGCTGAACGCGCCGCACGCGCTGTGGTTGAAGGGCGAAGGCAAGGACACGGAAGGATCTGTGGTGGAGTGGTTGATGAAGTAGGTGAACACTCGTTTTTATGAATCTCTTTTGTCTCTTGCTCGCTTTGCTCGTCGGTTCTGCGGTCGCCCAGGAAGCATCGCTACCCCCGAAAGAAGAATTCCATCTCTTCCTGCTCGTCGGGCAGTCGAACATGGCCGGCCGTGGCGTCGTCGAGACGCAGGACCAGACCCCGCATCCGCGTGTGAAGATGTTGAGCAAGGAAGGCACTTGGGTGCCGGCGGTTGATCCCATGCACTTCGACAAGCCGGCTGCCGGAGTCGGCCTCGGCAAAACGTTCGGCCAGATGATTGCTGACGCGAATCCCGGCGTCACCATCGGTCTCATTCCGTGCGCGGTCGGCGGGTCACACATCGATGCGTGGAAGCCGGGTGTGTATTACGCGCCGACCCAGAGTCATCCGTGGGATGATGCGATGAAGCGCGCGGCCATCGCGCTGAAATCCGGCACTCTCAAAGGCATCCTCTGGCATCAAGGCGAAGGCGATTCACTGCCCGATCTCGCGCAAGCCTACGAACCCAAGCTGCATGATCTCATCGCCCGCCTGCGCAAGGAGTTGGATGCGCCCGACGCGCCCTTCATCGCCGGACAGATGGGCAAGTTCGACGACGCACCGTGGCCGCCGGAGAAGGTTATCGTCGATCAGGCTCATCAAGATTTGGCGAAGAAAGTACCGCACACAGCTTTCGTCAGCGCCGAGGGCTTGAAGCACAAGGGCGACAAGATCCACTTCGACTCGGCCTCGTTTCGTGAGTTGGGGAGGAGATTCGCCGCCGCCTATTTGCGGATCAAATGATCCCTCGAGGCTCGAAGAAGGCGCGTGCATCGCCGTATTGTCACGCATGTCCCGCTGCTTCCTCATTTCCCTGCTGTCCGTTCTCGCCGCGACTTCTCTCCACGCCGAATTCAAAGCCGGCGCATCCGTCATCGACATCACACCGCCAAAGCTGCCGGTGCTGGTGAATGGCGGGATGCTGAGTCGATACGTCGAGAAGATCAACACCCGCATCCACGCGCGGGCCATCGTGGTGAGTGATGGGAAGTCGCAGCTCGCCATCGTCGTGGCGGACAGTTGCATGATGGGCCGCGTACTGCTTGATGAGGTGAAGGCGCTGGCGGCAAAGAAAACTGGCATTGCCGCAGACCACATTTTGATCTCGGCCACTCACGCGCACTCGGCCCCCGCTTCGATGGGCTGTCTCGGCACCGATCCTGATCCCGCCTATGTGCCTTTCTTGAAGGAGAAACTCGTCGAGGCCATCGCAGCGGCGCAGGCCGAGATGCAGCCGGCGCGCATTGGCTTCGCAAAGGCGGAAGCGGCGGATTTCACCGCAGTGCGGCAGTGGATTCGCAGGCCTGACCGGCTCGCGGAAGATCCGTTCGGCAACAAGACCGTGCGCGCCAACATGCACGCCGGCGCCAAGTGGGACGACGCCGTCGGCGAGGCCGGACCGGAAGATCCCGATCTCGCGCTCATCTCGATTCAGGCGCGCGATGGCAAACCGCTCGCCGTGCTGGGCAATTTCTCCATGCACTACTTTGGCGACAAGGACATCAGCGCCGACTACTTCGGTTTGTTCTCCGACGGCTTGAAGCAACGCATCGCGCCCGATGGAAAATTTGTCGGCCTCATGTCACATGGATGCAGCGGCGACATCTACCGCGTCGATTACACCGTGCCTGCCGAGCAGCGGCCGAAGCCGACCATCGACGAATACACGAGCGGCCTCCTCGACATCGCGATGAAGGCCTACGCTGGCATCAAGTATGGTGACGCCGCCGACATCGCGATGGCAGAGCGGCGCATGACATTGAAATACCGCGTGCCCGACAAGCAGCGGCTCGAGTGGGCGCAGCGCGTCGTCGCCGATATGGGAGATCGTCTGGCGAAAACGCCGACCGAAGTGTATGCGCGCGAGCAGATCCTCCTGCACGAGAAGCAGCAGACCGAGATCGTCGTGCAGGCGCTGCGCATCGGCGACATCGGCATCGCCACCACGCCAAATGAAACGTATGCGATCACAGGATTGAAGATCAAAGCCGCCAGCCCGTTGCCGCACAACATGGTCATCGAGCTGGCCAACGGCGGTGACGGCTACATCCCGCCGCCGGAGATGCACGCATGGGGCGGCTATAACACCTGGGCCGCGCGCTCCGCCGGACTTGAGATCGATGCGGAGGCCAAGATCACCGGCGCGGCCATCGGCTTGCTCGAGAAAGTCAGCGGCAAGCCGCGTCATGCATGGAAACTCAGCGACGGCACTGCGGCCAAGGCTGTGATCACGATGAAGCCCGCCGCTTATTGGCGGCTCAATGAATTCACCGGCCCCATCGCCGC
>JANOBO010000244.1:0-7356 GCA_031411695.1 Verrucomicrobiaceae bacterium | reverse complement strand
CCGGGCTTCACCTTGCCGGGCCAGCGCACGACGAACGGCACGCGATGTCCGCCCTCATAGATGCTGCGCTTCGATTCGCGCAGCGGCGCGTAGGCGCGGTGCTCCGCGCCGTTGTCGCTGGTGGCGATGATGAGAGTGTTGTCGGCGAGCTGATTGCGCTCGAGGGCTCCCATGATCTGGCCGAGGAAAGCATCTCCTTCGTAGAGCCAGTCGCCATATTGGGGATCCTTCTTCACCACATCCTGCGCGCCGCTTTTCCCGGCAAACTCATCGGACGGCACGACTGGCTCATGCGGGATGCCCAGCGGATAGTAGAGGAAGAAGGGCTCGCCGGCTTTGCGTTGATCGAGCCACTCCACGGCCTTCCTCGCCATGAGCGGCTGGTTCTCCACCGGCTCCACATGGGCCACGACGCGATCCTGCTCGACGATGGTGCCGATGTTACGCGCGTGGGTGAAACCATGGAAGTAATCAAAGCCGAGCGCATTCGGGCCGCCGGCCATCATCGCGCCGATGGGCACTTCTTTCTCGCTGCCCGGCTTTCCCTCGACCCAGTTCATGCCCAGGTGCCATTTGCCGATGCACGCCGTCGTGTAGCCCTGCGCCTTCAGCAGTGATGCCACGGTGGTGCGGCTCGGCGGGATGATCGGCTTTGAAAATGTGGTGAGCACACCGAACTGCCCTAGACGAGAGGGGTGGCGCCCCGTGAGCACGCCGTAACGTGTCGGCGTGCAGACTGCGGCGGCGGCATGCGCATCCGTGAAGCGCATTCCTTGCGCGGCGAGCGTGTCGAGATTCGGCGTGCGCAGCGCTGAGTGTGGATTGTAACTCTGCGGCTGGCCCCAGCCCAGGTCATCAAAGAGCACAAAGATGATGTTGGGCCGCTGGCCGGCAGCTCGCGCCGCGGCTGCGAATGCGAGCACGATAAACATGATCACACGTGTTGTTTTCATCTCGGTGTTTTGGCGTCTTGCTTGTTCCTGTCTTTCTTTTTTGACGGCATCGTCTTGCCCGGCGGTGTCCACTCGGCCGGCTTCGGGTTTTCCACAGTGAGCGGACACTTGTCGCCGTATGTCTTGAGGGCGGCCTCGAGCTTTGCGTACAACTCTGCGGCCTTCGCGCTTGAACCGGCCTTGCCAAAGAGATCGTCCATCTCCTGCGGATCGCTTTGCAGGTCGAAGAGCTGCGTGCGGTTCACCTGCGGATGGCGGATGAGCTTCCAGCGGTCATCCCGGATGGCACGCTGCACTTGGCGATAGCCGAAGACCAGCTCACTCCGCGCCGCATGACTCGGATCCCGCAGTGCCGCCCTCAGGTCGATGCCCTCGCTGGCACTCGGCGGCGGAACGTTGCACAATGCTCCGAGCGTGGGCATCACATCGAAGAGGTAGCACATGGCATCGCTGCGCTTGTCAGAGGCGATGCCCGGTCCGCTGATGATCAAAGGCACGCGCATCGAGTGCTCGTAGAGGTTTTGTTTGCCAATGAGACCGTGGCTGCCGCGGGCCACGCCTGAGTCAGCGGCAAAGACGATGATCGTGTTCGCTCCGGCTGGAGAGGCGGCGAGCGTATCAAGGATGCGGCCGATCTGCAGGTCGAGATACGAGATGTAGCGGTAGTAGTCCGCGATCATGCCCTGCACGTCGGCGGCGGTACGCGGATGCGGCAGCAGGACCTCGTCACGGATCGTCATCTCACCATTGTCGAAGGGATGATGCGGCAGAAAATTTGGCGGCAGCAGGCTCGAGTCAGCATTGTAGCGCACCGGATAGCTGGCCGGTACGATGTGCGGATCATGCGGCCCATCGAATGCCACATAACAAAAGAACGGGCCGCCTGTCTGCGACTTCAGAAACTGCACCGCTTCATCAGCAAACTGCTCACAAGCGTGCTTCGAAGCGTTCTTCGGCTTGGTGAGCCCGCCGTTCTCCAGATCGCTCAACGGAGCCTGAAGTGGATTCGCCATGCCTCCCGCAAAAATGGAGCGCGCATTCTGAAAACTAGCTGCCAGGGACTTCACGCCGTTGTGCCATTTCCCCGTCGCAAAGGTCGTGTAGCCCGAGCGCCCGAACGCGGCCGGCCAGGTTTCATCCGCGAGCTTTTCATCCACATGAAACAACGGCCGCCCGGACATCAGCATCGCCCGCGATGGCACACACGTCGCGCCATTGAAGCCGCCCTGCATGTAAGCGCGGCTGAACGCCACGCCCTGCCGGCACAGACGATCCAGGTTTGGCGTCTTGATGATCGGATTACCCAGAGCGGCAATGGTGTCCGCGCGCTGATCGTCGTTGAAGATGAAAAGAACATTCGGCCTGCTGTCCGCGCCGAACGCGGAACCGTAGGCGACAGCGAGTGCCGCGATGATGGCTTGGCTACAGTGTCTCATGGAGATGGCTTGGGGGTGGGCTTTGTTAGTTGTTTGAAATTGCCTCAGCACCGACCAAAGCGCTGGAATGCTGAGGATGACTACCTCTTTGACATCCCGAGTTGATCGAAAAGAAAAGCCAGCACGTCCGCGCGCTGCGCGATCTTCTCGGACAACGCGGTGCCCATTCCATGGCCGGAGGCGGAACTCAGGCGAACGAGAATGGGATTGTCCGATGAAGTGGCGGCCTGCAGCCGGGCGGTCATTCGGCGGGAGTGAGCAGGGTTCACGCGGCCATCGGTCTCGCCTGCGAGGAAGAAGACGGCGGGATACGCGGTGCCGTCTTTGACGTTGTGAAAAGGCGAGTAAGCATGAAGCGCGCGGAACTGCGCCGCGTCCTTCACGGTGCCAAACTCAGTGACGTTGAAGGCTCCATTGGGATCAAGCTCGACACGCAGCATGTCGTAGAGCCCGACGTGAGCGACGACGGCGCGTGCTAGCCCTGGATGCTGCGTGAGGAAGGCACCCATGAGCAGGCCGCCGTTGCTGCCGCCTTCGACAGCGAGTCTATCAGAACGCGTGTGGCCTTGTTTGATGAGGTGCTCGGCGCAGGCAGCGAAATCATCGAACACATTCTGCTTCTTCGTCAGATTGCCTGCGAGATGCCACTCCTCGCCGTATTCGCCACCGCCGCGAATGTTCGCTACGACGTAGATGCCACCGCGATCAAACCACAGGCGTTGCTCAAAATTGAACGTCGGTCTCATGCTGTGACCATAGCCGCCGTACGCATAGAGCAGCGCGGGACTGCTGCCGTCGAGCTGCGTGCCTTTGCGACGCAGGATGTTAATGGGAACCATCGTGCCGTCCTTGCTCATGGCAAAGTCGCGCACGGCCTCGATGTCGCTGAAATCCACGGGCGAGGTGTTGAAGAGCGCGGTCTTCTTCATGCTCATGGCGGAAGGGTCATGGAACATCCATGCGGCAGGTGCGACGAAGCTGGTCTGGCGAAACAGGATGCGCTCTCCCACCGCGATGAGCCCACCAACTCCCGATGCTTCTGGCAAAGGCACCTCGCGTTCGCTCTTCCCATGGAGATCAAACTGTCGGATGCGCGACGGCCCGCCGATGAGGTCAGACGCAAAGAGATGCTTCGCGGTGAGAGTGACGCCCTCAATGACGGCCTCACTTTCCGGCACGATCACCTCGGCCTCGGATAACGTGCCGTTGATGGAAAGCCGCAGCACCTTGCCGCGCGGCGCGTCTTTGACCGAGCGCAGATACAAGCCCTCTCCATCGTGACTGAAGGCGACCTCTTTAACACCATCCTCGTGCCGCGCGATCTGCCGCCATGCCGCTCCGTCCTTGGTCTCGCGGACGTAGTGCGCAAACTCGCCGCCGTCGCCATTCGCCACGCTCGCGAGCATCCATCGGCCATCCTCGGAGGCGTGCAGTTCGATCTCGGCGATGCGCGGGAAGTTGCGACCCGCCGAGTATTCATCGCTGCTCGTAGGCGTGCCGAGTTTGTGGAAATAGATATGCTGGAAGAAGTTCAAGTCAGCCTCGGGCTTCTCACCTTGATGCGGATAGCGAGTGTAAAACACCGCGCTGCTATCGGGCAACCAAGCCGCGCTGCCACCGCCAGTTGGGTATTGCACACGAGCAATGCGATCAGGCAGATGCTCGCCATTCTCAGTGCGATAAAAATGTAGCGAGCCGTCTTCGCTGCCGTTCTCCGAGAGACAAACCGCGATCAACTTCCCATCTGGCGATGGCACAAACCAATCCATCGCCACCTGTCCCTTTGGCTCGATCTCATTCGGATCGACCACCACCTTCTCCGACGCCAAATCCTCCGCCGATGCCAGCGTCACCAGCAATCGCTGCTGCTTCGGCGGCTGAAACTTCAGAGCAAACAACCGCCCAGGCCGAGCCACGATGCCGCTGTGTGACGGCGTGTCCTTGGCATAGAGCGCCGTGAGCTTCGCCTCGATCTCAGCGCGGTCACCCCGCGCATCGAGCCAAGCGCGCGAGTATTGATTCTGAGCCGCCGTCCAAGCCTTTACCGCAGGCGATCCCGATTCCTCCAGCCAGCGATACTCATCCACGACCTTTACGCCGTGGTATTCATCGGTGACGGGTTTCTTTTCAGTCGGTGGAACGGCAGAAGCGATGGACATGGCGAGGGAGAATGAGGTGATGAGATGCTTCATAGAAGAGAGCCGGTTTTCGAGAGGCTGATCGAAGGAACTACTCTTTTGGGTTCGAGGCAGCATGGGGCAGACCATAGCTGCTCTCCCACCAGGCTAGCCTCTCGGCATCGGTGGGCTCGCCTTTGCCAAGGCGCTTGGTCCAGGTGCGTTGGTAGTCGCCGCGTTTGCTTTTCTGAATCTCAGCAAGTGAGGGTTCCGTCGCGGGATCGGGGAGCGCGCCACGGTCACCGGTGGATTTGATCCAGTCATCCATCGCGCTGCGCATGGCGCTGATCGCGGTGGCGCGTGTGCTGTCGGTGGCGAGGTTGCGTAAGCCCTCAGAGTCCGTCTTTAGATCGTAGAACTCAAACTCAGGCCGACTCGCGGCGACCCATTGGGATTGAAACTCATTGAGTCCTCCCGAGGTGCTGAGCACGCGCAACAGCGGCTGACCGGGATAGCTATCCTCCTTGTAGCTCGACCAATTGAAGCGTGAGAGTTGAGGGCTGAAGTTGCGCACCAGCCAAGAGTCCATGCCGATGACCGCGCGGATACGGTCCTGAGCATCGCCGCAACGATCACGCGCGGCGAAGACATGTGCGCGTTTGGGGAATCCACTTCCGAGAATGGCTCTGCCATCCATCCAGGCGGGCAGGTGCAGTTGCGCGAGTTCCAGCATCGAAGGCGCGAGGTCGATGAGGCTGACGAGTCGTTCCTCGATACTGCCGGACTTGATCGACGGCCCACGCATGATGAGCGGCACCTGGAGACCCTCCACACTGAGCCATTGCTTGCCCCAGGGCATGGGGCGTCCGTGATCGGCGAAGAACATGACGATGGTGCTGTCGAGCACGCCTTCCGCTTTGAGTTGGGCCATGATCGTGCCCACGCGCTGATCCACCACCTCGACACTGCGTTGATACCCATACCAATCACGACGCATCAGCGGATGATCCGGGTAGTTCGCTGGCAGCTTGATGGCATTGAGCCTGGCCTCATCGAAGTTGGTCGGAATGGGGAACGGACGATGCGGTTCGGTGATTTGCAACTGCGCGAAGAATGGCTGCCCAGGCTTCCGCTTCCGCCAGTCGTCGCCATCGAACATGGTCGCTGCATCGTGGGCAAAATTGAATTGTGTCTTGCCCTTTTTGATGACCTTGCCGCTGCGCACCGATCCGGGCGCTGCTGCGTTGGTTACAAACCAGCCCGCCTTGCGCAGCAGTGATGGCAGCGGCTCATAAGGCGCGGCCAACGGTTGCGGATTCTCCACATCATGCGCGTGCAGTCCGGTGGTGATCTGCGAGCAACCCAAGATGAACGCCGAGCGCGACGAACTGCACACCGGAGCGGTCGCATAAGCCCGCGTGTAGCGCCGACCGTCAGCCGCGAGCGCATCGAGATGCGGAGTGCTGATTTCCGCTACGCCGTAGGCTCCGATGTCAGGCGACATATCATCGGCGATGATCCAGACAAAGTTCAGCGGTGCCCGTGCAGCAAACGACGAGTGTGATATGGCCGATGCCCATAAGATGAAAGCAAGGGTGAGGAGCGGTTTCATGGGTGTCAGAATAGCAGTCAGTTCTTCCGAGCTTCTCCAGCGGCAGGCATGGTAACAACGTCCTTGGGCGAAAGCGCTCGCATCTCGGCGAGTTTGGCAGCGTGTTCCGTTTTGGACGCGAGATTGTGCCATTCATGCGGATCGGTCTCGATGGCGTAGAGTTCCTCGTCGCCGCCTTTGTAGTGGATGTAGCGCCAGCGCTCGGTGCTGATGGCGTAGCTTTCGGGCTGGTCGAGATGCGTGATGGCGGAGTGAGGCCAGGGTGCGGATGGATCGCGCAACAAGGGGACGAGGCTGTGCCCCATGGTGTCGGGTTTGTCGGGGAGCCCGCACAGATCGGTGAGCGTGCGAAAGAGATCGACGAGGCTGACGGGGCGGTCGCAGACGGAGCCAGCGAGCGTGCCTTCGCGTAAGCCGCCGGTGCCTCTCGGCACGCGCATCATCAGTGGCACTCGGTCGCAAATGCGCCAGCCGGTGAACTTCTGCCAGTGCTCCTTCTCGCCGAGATGCCAGCCGTGATCGCTCCAAAGCACGACGATTGTGTTGTCACGCTGCGGGCTCTTCTCCAGCGCATCCAGCACACGACCGAGCATCGCGTCGGCAAAGTGAATCGAGGCGAGGTAAGCCTGGATGCCTTTCTTCCACTGGTCCTGCTTTTGGATGTGCTCGAAGTAGCGATTGCGCGCGATCTTCACTCCCGCAGGCGGCAGATCGTTCACATCATCCGCTTTCACGCCGGGACCGGGCTGGATGCTCTCCAGCGGAAACGGCTCGAAATACTTCTTCGGCACAAACCAAGGCTCGTGAGGGCGATACAGGCCACAGGCGAGGAAGAAGGGCTTGTCGCGCTTGAGCTGAAGCTGTTCGCCGATCCACTTGGTCACGAGCCAGTCACCACCGAACTCCTCATCAGTCACATCAAGCGCGGCCCAGTCGGTCTCCACGTATTGCCAGTCGCCCGCGCGCGGCAGATTCACGGGCCGCTTCGGCGGACAAAACGTGCGCGGAAACGGATAGTCCTTCGTCTTGTCTGGGAAGTAATCGTCCCACGACTGCGGATCGATGATGTAGTGCAGCATCTTGCCCGATCCCGCGCTCCAGTAGCCGTTGCGCGAGAAGTAGCGCGGCAGCAAATCGGCATCCGGCAACACCTCGCGCATCTTTTGTCGGTTCGAGTAAAGCCCAGAGCGATGTGGCAACAGGCCGCTGAAGATGGCGGCGCGCGATGGATTACACGA
>JANOBO010000243.1:0-32418 GCA_031411695.1 Verrucomicrobiaceae bacterium | reverse complement strand
TTGCGGAGAGATAAAGATGACCGAGCAAGGGTTCGCACGCCGTTTCGTTTTCACCCCGAGAGCGCGTGGGTGATGACCGTACGCAGCGCCGGTCCGGACAAGAAGATGTGGACCAGCGACGACATCCTCACCGATCACGTGGACGAGGGGAACCTCGCTGTGAACCGCTGAGCTTTGCCGCATCCTGCTGCGAAGAGGAGTCAGGACTCACAGGATGCGCGTGGACTCGTTCATCGACCTTCTTCCCGGTTCGTCCTGCAATCTGCAAATTCTGTCAAAAGCCCCTTCCTGACCCACACCGCGCAGCATTCCGCACACACGCAGGGGCGCCGGTCCGCTTGGGTATCACGCAGCGTGACTCCTTCGCAAATGCGGGGCATACCCTGATGCGCTCATCAGGGTGACTCATGCGCGCGACTCGCCGGGAGCGCCGATAAGAATGCAACCAGTCAATCTGACCGGCACAACAAACCCAAGAAGAACAGAACATGAAAACCCAACTCTACACACTCGCCCTTTCCCTGCTCGCCGCCTCAGCGCTGATCGCAGCGGACACGAAGACCACGAAGACAACCACGCAGAATCCAGATGGTTCGACCACCACGGAGACGAAGACCACCACCAGCACTGGCACCATCACGGAGTATGTGCCCGGCACGACTTTCATCGTGAAGGAAAGCAGCGGCCCGGTCACTTATCGCTACGGCAAGACCGTCGCCTACGTCACCAAGAGCGGGAAGACCATTGCTGAAGAAGACATGAAGACCCGCATCCGCGTCGGCCTTCCAGTGAG
Source organism: Verrucomicrobiaceae bacterium (assembly GCA_031411695.1). GTDB lineage: Bacteria > Verrucomicrobiota > Verrucomicrobiia > Verrucomicrobiales > Verrucomicrobiaceae > JAIBCL01. The sequence continues at coordinate 31,625 of JANOBO010000243.1, read as the reverse complement.
CGTGCATTACATGACCGAAGGCGACAATCGCGTGATCAGCCGCGTCGTCATCGACGATTGATCCGCACCAAGTCCAGCGGCCGCTGATAACGGCCTGACTTCTGACCGGCACCCTTTCGGGGTGCCGGTCTTTTTTCTGGCGCGGTGCGACCTCAGTCGCGGCCTTGTGCTCTCTCGCAGCTGCGCCTACAAACGTCCGCTGCCCGACGCTTGGACACGCTTCCTCCGTGTAGCGGTACCCGCGACATGGGATCGTGGTTTGGGCCGCTTATTTCCAAGCTGCGCTCATAGAGGCTCCGTGTCCATGTTCCCGCTTCGCGTGGTCCCAGTGATGGGTCAGGGCGCGTAGAAGATCTCCGACAGGTCGAGGTGGGTGAACGCGCCCTCCATCACGACCGCCTCGGTCTCCCGAAACACGGCGGGAGGCGGAGCAGGGTTCGTGGCGCCTTGAGCCTTTGCTTTGGGTCCGATCCAGTATTTTCCGGGTGGGAGCGCAACTCTGTATTTGCCGTAGCGCCCGCTCTTGACGAAGACAGCCCTGGCAAAGGACGGCTTGTCGCCTTCAAAAGGGGCGATGGCGAACTCCACACTCGCCGCGCCACCGGTCGTCTTGCCGCCGGGCACACCACTCACCACCTCGGAGCGGGTCGTGCCTTCAAGCCCGGATTTCACCGCCGTTCCCCCCGGCTGCGCTGCTTCCGGCCCGGCCCCGGCGAGCCAGAAGCCACCGGCCGCGATGAACAGGGCGACTGTGAGGCTGAAGCGCATCGCTCCATGGAGTGACCAGGAATGATTCATGTCGCCGCTCAGCTAGCATAGCCCGCCGCAGAAGCAACCACCGGAGGGCTTGTTCTGCGCTCACCACCACCGGTTAGGCGGAGAAGGGGTCGTGAGATTTCCCCATACGTAACGGAAACAACCAAGGGCAGGGAAGCGATCCACATCTGGTTGCGCGGTTACTCCGTAGCACACGCGCCCCGTCTTCCCGCCGTGAGCACCATCCTCGAAACCGACGAAACCGGAACGCTGCACCTGCCGCCTTCCCAGCTGCCGGATGGCCCGCCATGATCACCCCGGCGCTGTTGATCATCCCGCTGGTTCATTTTCCACGAGGCAAAATGCATCATCCGCGACTCCGGGGCGTGTTGCGTGGTATGGTCATCGCAATCGCCGCATTATTACTCTCGGCAATGATTCCACTCGCCCGAGATGCCCTGATCGACCCCGTAACCATCGTTATCGCCTTGGTAATTGAGCGGGGGCAATGTGATGGCGAATTTCTGTAATTCCTCAATATGAAACACAAGACCCCTTTCCCGGGACGATAAAATCGCTGCTGAGTTCTGCGCCTTGATCGAATCAAGCGGAGAAGTGCGAAACAACGCCTGACACCCGGCGGCTAAATGTCGGAGTTCGGCGGTTCCCGCGTATACGGCGGCGGGGATACCTGCCGAACCCCGATCAGGTGATCATTCTGCTGGTTGAATTATCTCGCCGGGAAGAAGCCGACCACCTCGGTGATCTTGACGCCAGCCGGGCTCATGCAGAAATCAATGAAGTCCTTCACCTTGCCAGTCGGCTCCCCGTTTGTGTAAAAGTAGGTCGGGCGGCTGTAGGGGAAGGTTTTCAGGTTGGCACCATCCGGCGCGATCCCCTCTGTGGAGATGGCCTTGATGCCCTTGCCCTTGATGTAGGCGTGGCCCACATAGCCGACACCGCCTCGGTTGCCGCCCACTTCGGATGCGATCTGTTCGTTGCCCGCCATCTTTTGGCTGCTGGTCGCATAGTCCTTGCCCTTCATGGCGAGCGTCATCCAGTCCTTGTATGTGCCTGAGGAGGTGTTGCGTGTGTAGATGGAAATGGGGCCCGGCACGCCGCCGACCTCGCTCCAATCCTTGATCGCACCGGTGAAGATCCCCGCCACCTGCTTCTTGGTCAGGTCGGTCACTGGGTTATCCTTGTTCACGATCACAGCCATCATGTCCCACGCCACTTCGTATTCCTTGAGAAACACGCCTTTGGTTTTGCACAAGGTGACCTCCTCATCCTTCACCTTGCGGCTGGACATGCCTATCTCGGCGCTGCCGGATGCCAAGTTGGTGAACGCGGTCGAAGAGCCTTCGGCCGCGATGTCAAAGCTGACTTCGGCACCTGTTTTCTTGAAGCCTTCCGCCCATTGCGGCACCAGCTTCGCGCCGAGTGTGTCGGAGCCGCGGATGCGGAGCGTGGTCTGCGCTTGCGCGCCTGTCGTGGTGATAAGGCTGAGGAGGCAGAGCCCCGCCAGCTTCGTTGTGATGCTGTTTTTCATCTGTGTTTCTGTGTGTGTGGTTTGGTTTGGTTTGTTGGGTGCGTGGATCAGGCCACGGCAGCGGATTCTTTGGCGTGCCGTGATCCTGCGTCAAAGCGCCGAAGGTGACAGTACCGCAGCTTGACATAACGGTGATTGTCGTTACGACTTCGGCCGATGCAAGACGCTGTTCTGTTTTTTCAAAGCCTGGCCGACGAGACGCGCTGGCGCATTGTCTTCCTCCTGTGGGAGCAGCCCTTGTGCGTGTGCGAGCTGGCGGACATCCTGGGCATGCCGCAGTCATCCGTGTCCAGCCATGTGCAGGTCATCCGCCGCGCGGGGCTGCTGGACAGCGAGCGCCGCGAGAAGTGGGTCTATTACCGTGTGGCCCGCGGATTCGTCCCGGTTTTGTCCGCTCTGCAAAAGCATTTCAATCTCCGCCCCGAATCCGTGAAGACGTTGGCACGCGATGCCAGCCGGATGGTGAAAAGGCTGGCCGTGCGCGATAAAAGCTGCTGCCCCGCACCGCAGGAGCTGGCCTTCAAAACCCGCAAAGCCCGCGTCCCTGCAACCAAGGCCGTCGCATGAAAATCACTCTCTTATGAACACCCAAGAACTCCAAGACCTCCTGTCCTATCAACCCTCCCTCCCGCTCCAGATCCTGTTGCCCGGCGGCGGCCTCGTTCCTGTCTCCTTCCACATCACAGAGGTGGCGCGCGTGCAGAAATCCTTCATCGATTGCGGAGGGGCGCGGCACGAAACGCGCACCTGCCAGCTCCAGGCTTGGGTAGGAGGGGATGACGATCACCGAATCGCCGCCGGCAAGCTGGCCGCCATCTTGGATAAGGCCGCATCTGCGTTCGGGGATGAGGACTTGCCCGTCGAGATCGAATATGAGGACGGGCTCATCTCCCAATACCCCCTGAGCGGAGTGGAGCGCACGCGCGACGCCTTGGTTTTCCACCTTGTCAAAAAGCATACCGACTGCCTCGCCAAGGAACTTTGCGGCGTGCCAGCGACATCATCGGGTGCTGTCTCGGAGCCGGAGGCGGCTGGCTCTTGCTGCGGTGGAAATGGAGGCTGCGGACTATGAAGGACGAGCCGCTCATTCTCATTCTCTGCACGGGGAACTCCTGCCGCAGCCATTTGGCCGAAGGCATATTGAGGGCTGCCGTGGGCGATTTATATCGGGTCGCCAGCGCCGGATCGCACCCGGCTGGCTACGTGCATCCGCTTGCCATCACGGCGATGCGGGAGATCGGCATCGACATCTCTCCGCACACCTCCAAGCATCTCGATCAGTTTTTGAACCAAGGTGTGGAGACGATCATCACGGTGTGTGGCAATGCAGATCAGGCCTGCCCCGTCTTCCCGGAAAATCCAAACCGCCACCATTTTCCTTTTGACGATCCCGCCCATGCGACCGGCACGGAAGAGGAAAAAATGCAGTTCTTCCGCCGGGTTCGAGACGAGATCCGCCGGGTGTTTGAGGCCTACGCCGCCGGACTCTTGGATGAGCGCCGCCGGAACCCACAGCCCATCCTTGCGCTGCTCTGAGAATGTTTGTGAAAGCCCGCGAGGGACCCTCGGAATGGATCCATCCACGCGGCATTTATTGAAATGGGGTTGGCTTCGGATGTTCGTTGGCATCGCGCAGATGGCCTTTGCGCTTGCTGGTATCGCGCTGGTCTTAGAGCATGGGCTCACAGAGACCAGTCTCAGCTTCGTCGGGGCGGCCACTCTGCTGACCCTCACCAGCCGGTGGCTTTACCGGCGCAAATGAGGGGGTAGTCCGCTCCGGTTGACGGCTGCGGGGTCAGCGCCCGCGATGCATGGGTAAATCGTTAAGAATCAGTGGTTTACGACGCGTGAATTGCTTTTCCGGCGTCTCACGATGCTCCATCGGTCGTGACCGATGCTTCATTGTTCTTTGCCGATGATCCATCCGCCATGTCCGATGCCACGCCGGACACGACTTTTGGTCCGTCAGTCGTGACTTTTGTGCCATCGGTCACGACCGATGCTCTGTTGTTCACGACCGGTGCTCCGCCAGTCACGGCTGATGCCTCGGTGCAGGTGACCGCCGAAGCATTCGCAGTGACTCGTGAAGCACCCGTCATGACTGGCGGGCAGCGCACATTCGCAAAAATTAGGCTTCCCTTGGCCGAGGTTTTTCTTTTCAATGCAGCGGTTCACGAAAATCAGACCGCTTAATTAACCCAACCTGCGGCGCGCATGGCGACTTGGAACTCACCGACTCCCCAAAAATGGAACCAGCCGGGATTGCTCTGGAGCCAGCCGGACGCGCCGCCCAACCCACACAAAAAAATGTTCAACGTCGTCCTCAATCTCGCGCGGCTCGGTCTCGAGTCACTCCTCGTCAGGGTGGAGTCCATCGTCAACAAACTGACCGGCAACGCCGCCTTCACCACCCCCACGCCCTCGCTGGCGGACATCACGGCCAAAGTCGCCGCCGTGCGCACCAAGCGCATCGCACGGGACACCGCCAAGGCCTCCGCCAAACAGCTCACCACGGAACTCAAGGACCTGACCAAGGAGCTGCGCGATGCGATGGACATGCTCGGCTCCTACGTGGCGCGCACAGCGACGACCGAAGCTGAGGTGCAGTCCGCAGGCATGGACGTCAAGGCCGATGCCACCCCGGCCCAGCCATTGCCCGCGCCGCAAAATGTGGCCCTCACCTTCGGCGATGAGGAAGGTCAGCTTGACGGTTCAGCGGATGCGCAGCCCGGCGCGGACTACTTTGAGTGGCAGGTGGCCCTGGACCCCGCTAACCCCGTCTGGGTACACAAGATGACCACGGCGAACAGCAACGACACGCTGGAGGACCTGCCTTCCGGCCAGAAGATCTTGGCCCGCATGCGCAGCCACAACGCTGCCGGCTACAGCCCATGGAGCGACATCGCCATGAAGCGCGTGCCGTGAGCTATCCATGAAGCGCTGCACGAGCCGCCTGCGCCTTCCTCGGAAGGCGCGGACGCGGCCCCGCCACCCAACGCTCCCTGTCTTGTAACCCACGAAACGCCCGCACCTCACCCCCCATCGCCATGCCCTTTGACCCCAACCTTCCCCAAGCCAACACGGATGTCGATGCCGTGGAGATGCGCGCCCAGCTCAACGGTCTGAAATCTCTCATCGATGCCATGCCCACCGTCACCAGCGCGGTGGTGGACTCCGTCACCACGCTGGACCCGGGGGAGGCGGCGACTTTGGAGGTCAGCATCGTGGCCGGCGTGCTGCATCTCACCCTCGGCATCCCGCGCGGGGAGATGGGCGCGACCGGGGAGCAAGGGCCGCCCTTTGCGCAGTGCGTGGTGGATGGCGTGACGACGCTGGATCCCGGTGAGCCCGCCACCGTGGACGTGACCTTTGACGCCACCGTCGTCCACTTCACCTTTGCCATCCCGCGCGGCAGTGACGGGGCGGCCGGGGAGGTGACGACTGCGCAGCTCGATACGGCCATCGGCGGCACGAGCAATAACACGAATGCGGTGCCGACGCTGGATACGCCCTTTGCCGATCCCGACAGTGAAGCGTTGCGGCAGGCCTACAATGCGCTGGTGCTGGAAGCGCGGCGGTGATCAGCGACACCCGTCCCCTGGCGCGCCCGTCTCCTCGCCTGCGGGCGATGCCGCCACGGGCGGCGGCGCGCCGGACGGTGCTGGCGCGGACAGCGGCCTCGACTTCGATGTGCTGAAGCGCGGCGGCGCCCTCGCTGAGAACGCCATGCTTGTCTTCCCGGCCACGCTGATCGGCCCCGGCGTCACGCTCTGGCCCAACAACTCAATGGGCCTCTGGAAGCACACTGAACAGTGACTTTCACGTCCGCGCATCTGCCCCGGCCAGGCCTGCCACGTCTCACCGCAAGCCCGCCATGGCCCAGCGCCAACGGAAAAGATTCCGTGCATCGGCGTAGCGCGCTTCATCAGTGATGCCACCAAGGATGACGACCATCAGGGACACGCCGTTCTTGGTGCCGCTGGCGAGGAGGCAGTGGCCGGCGGAATTCGTCAGTCCGGTCTTGATGCCGTCGTAATCGCCTAGCGCGAGGAGGGCGTTGCTGTTCTTCCAATCAGCATCGCGCTCCGTGCCGTCGGGCATGCGCGCCTTGCCGGTGTAGGTTTTCGTTTTCACCATTTCGCGGAAGAGCGCGTGCTGCATCGCCGCGTGGCCGAGAGTGAGCAGATCTCGCGCGGTGGTGGTGCGGTCCGTGTCGGTGCCGCCATCACCGTAGCTCTGGCGGTAGATGGTGTGCTTCATGCCCAGGCGGGCGGCAGCGCGGTTCATCTCGGCGATGAAGTTCCGCCGCGTGTTGTATTCCGGCTTGCGGATGCTGGGCGGCGCGTCCTTCCCTGGAGGATCGAGCCGCGGGCTGAAATGCTCAGCGAAGGCATTGCCGATGTCGTTGCCCGAGGGCAGCAGCATGCCGTAGAGTCCATCGCGCACGGTGACCTTTTCTCCGGCGTGCAGGTCGGCGGTGGAGCCGGGCGTGTCATCGGCGAGCTTTGAGATCGTGACCACTTCATCGAGCACAGCGGGGTTTTGTTTCGCCAGCTCAAAGATGACATAGGCGCACATGACCTTTGTCGTGCTGGCCGCTTTCAAGGGTTGGTCCAATTGATGTGACGCGATGATCTCGCCTGTCTGCCCATCGGCCACGGCCCACGCCTTCGATGTGGTGACGGGAGGATCGGCGAGATTTTCTTGAGCGCGGGCGACAGTGGTGAATGCAATGAGCAAGGCGAGGCAGCGTTGTGACATGTGCGCATTACAGCACGGTCCCTGCTGGCGTGGCAAGTCTCATTGAGAGAGTCCTTCGAGAGCGGCGTTCCGGTTTTCAAACCCCTTTGCGGACGTCCCGTGCTTCAAACAAACTGATGAAAACAATCACCGTGCTGGTTCTCGCTTCGATCACCATGGCTTGCGGATTTGCTCCCGCCGCCGCGGCGCCGGGGTCCGCTCCGCCGAGGCCCACGCTGGAAAACGTCGCTTATGGATCGCACGCGCGGCAGCGGTTGGATTTTTATAAGGCCGCGTCAGACAAGCCCGCTCCGCTGGTCTTCTTCATTCATGGCGGGGGATGGATGAACGGTGACAAGGCGGCGTTCAACAATGCGGCACACTATTTGCCAGCGGGGATTTCCGTCGTCTCGATCAATTACCGGCACATTGCCGACGCGGAGTCAGACGGCGTCATGCCTCCGGTGAAAGCGCCGCTCCAAGATGCTGCGCGCGCATTGCAGTTCATCCGCACCCAGGCGCAGGAATGGAACATCGACAAGCAGCGCATCGCCGCGAGTGGAAGCTCCGCCGGCGGGTGTAGCGCCCTGTGGCTGGCGCTCCACGCCGACATGGCTGAGCCCGCGAGCGACGACCCTGTGGCGCGCGAGTCCACGCGGCTTTTTTGCGCTGCGGTGACCCGCGCGCAGACATCACTCGATCCGCGCCAGATGAACCAGTGGATACCGAACAACGGCTATGGCCATCATGCCTTTGGCTTCAAGGGCGACCCGGTGAAGAAGCTCTCCGCGTTCGACGAGTTCGTTTCCAAACGCGACTCGATCCTGCCGTGGATCGCGGAGTTCTCTCCTTATGCACTTGTGAGCAGCGACGATCCGCCGCTCTATTTGTTCTACGACGCAAAGCCCTCGATGGGCCGGCCGCAGGAGAGTCCGGCCCACAGCGCAAACTTCGGGGTCGGCCTGGCTGAGAGACTGCGCAGCGCAGGCATCGAACATGAGTTGGTCTATCCCGGCGCGGATCAAGTGAGGCATCCCGATGTGCGTGCGTTCCTGATCCATAAGCTCAAGACGGCGAGCAAGTAAGGCCACCGCGCAGGGTTGATGGCTTGCCGGCTGAAATGTCCGGCTGGCGGCCGCCGCCGCTTTGTGTCAAAACCGTCACACTCAGCAGGATGCGCCGCCCGCTGCGTGAGAGAGGCTGGTGGCGTCACACAATCTATGAACACAACACAATGGGCGCCCGAGGTTCGGGCGATGTGGGTGAAGCTGGAAGGTTTTCAGCTCGACGATAAAAACGCTGTGCTCGATTTCTCGACACGGTTGGCCGGGGAAAATGGCTGGAGCCGCGCCTACACGGCGTTTGTGATCCAGGAGTACAAACGTTTCCTCCTGCTCGCGGTTCATGCGGGCCATCCGGTGACGCCGCCGGATGCGGTGGATCAAGCGTGGCATCTTCATCTGGTTTACACGCGAAGCTACTGGGGGGCTCTATGCCGGGACACGTTGGGCCGCCCGCTGCATCATGGGCCGACGGAAGGCGGGGAGCGGGAAGCGGGAAAGTTTGCTGACTGGTATGACAAGACGCTGGAAAGCTACAGGCGCATCTTTGACTGCGCGCCTCCCGCAGTGGTCTGGCCGGAAAGCGCGGCTAGGTTTGACCGCAGGGCCAAGTTTCAGCGGGTGAACGTGTCGCGGTACTGGCTGCTTCGAAAAATGCAGCTGCGCCGACCAGCGATGGCGGCCGCGACTGCCGCGACAGGGCTCGGCCTCGCCGCGTGCACGACGGGATCGTTTCTGGGTGGCGACACTTGGTTGATCGTGATGCTGGCCACACTGCTCCTCGGCATCGTCATCGCGGCTATCCGCTCCCGCAATAACCGCGACACTCGCAGCGGAGGAAGCGAGCGGGGCGGCACCGGAGGCTGCGGCTATGGCAGTGGCATTTCAGGCTGTGGCGGCGGTGACAACGATGAGGGCAGCGGGCATTCAGGCAGTGGAAGCAACGGCGGACACAGCGGATGTAGCTCGTCGGACGGCGGCTCGTCCGGTTGTGGAGGCGGTTGCGGAGGCGGGGACTGAGATCGCCCCATCCGGCAGAGCGGACATGCGTCTTCAGCGAGACTGTTTACGTGCTCTCGCACAGACTCCATCGATCCATCTATCGCAGGCGTCGTCCCGCCGCAGACCATTCACTTCATGAGGTCCGCCAGCTTCGGGCTGATCGCATCGGCCCAGATCTGATAGCCAGCGGGAGACAGATGCAGGAAGTCTGGCATGATCTCCTTTGTCAGCGTGCCGTCGGGCTGAAGAAACTTGTCGCCGATGTCGAGGAAGAACACGTTCTTGCCGTCGTCCAGCTTGGAGATCGTGGCGTTGACCTGCTTGAGCTTGTCCCGCCCTGCATTCGGCGTGGCTTTTTCTCCACGGGGGAAAACGGCCAGGAGGAGAATTTTTGCCTGCGGCTGCTTCACACGGATCGTCTCGATGATGCGGGTGACGCCAGCGGCGATGCCATCTGCGGAGTCAGTGCTCGAGTTGTTGGTGCCGATCATCACCACAGCGGCCTTTGGCTTGATGCCGTCCAGCTCGCCATTCGTGATGCGCCACAGCACATGCTGCGTGCGATCTCCGCCGATGCCGAAGTTCACCGGCTTGTAGGCTCCGAAGGCCTTGTCCCAGGTTTCCTTGTTCGCGCCCCAGCCTGCGGTGATCGAGTCGCCGAGGAACACGAGCCCGGCCGTGCCCTCTTGCGCCTGCTTCACAAACCTCTCGTGCGCGGCAATGAATCCCGCATTTGGCTTTCCATCCGGCCCCATCTTCGGCGCGGCGATGTCCGGCGGCTGCGGCGGCAGAACGATCTTCGGTGCCGCAGACTTCGCCGGCGCTGCGGCAGGCGCGGGGGACTGCGCGTGAAGCGATGCGGATGCGAGAAGTGCGAGGGCGAACGGGAATTTAAGTTTCATGGTCCACGATTGTGACGGGCCTCGCGCGAGGTGGCAAACACAAATGTGATCGAACACAACGGCGACATTACTTGCCATCAGTTTTTCGATCTCCCCTTCCAGCGTGCCATCCTTGATCTCGGTCAACGCGACTTTTCCTTTCTTATCGATTAGCCACATCGTTGGAATCTCATGGATGCCGAAGCGCGCGGCGACCTCATTGTATTCTCCTTTGACATCGAAATACTGGGCCCATGGCATATCGCGCTCCTTCAGAAATCTGGTCAGCGCCGCCTTATCCTCGTCGAGCGAGATGCCGAGGATCTCGAACCCCTTGTCGTGAAACTTTTTGTACGCGGCAATGAGTTTGGGAGAACGCCATCGTCATCGGCATCACGGCCTCCGACATTTTTGACGGCGATGTGAACTACCTTTTCGGCACTGCATTTACCAACGGGCGCTTCGGGCTGACATCCTACGCGCGCTTTCAGGCGGCGATGTGGAGCGAGCCGCCTGACCGGAAAAGGCTCGTGGCCCGTTCCTATCGGCAATGCCTGAGTTCCATCGGATTCGCCATCGGAGTGCCGCGCCCGACAGATCCGACCAGCGCACGCGCGTATCCGAACGGCCTGCAGGCGCAGGATGCAAAGTCCGAATACATGAGCGAGGCGTGCATCGCCGGATTTGAACGCGCACTGGGAATCACTCTACCGCCCTCAGCGCACAAGCCAGCCGATGCTCGATAAGCAGCGATGCGGAGAAGCCGGTTTTCCGACCCAGAGCCCGCGAGTCGCTCCGGCCGCGGAGTTCATCACGCCACGACGTGACTGCCCACCGCAAGGCGGCACGCACGGAATGTCAGCCTCCGCACCGTTTGAAAGTTGCATTCAACCGAACGCCGCGATTGCAGCGTGTGGTCAGGGGCTTCCAGCCCTGACACATCAGCGCTTCCAGATCTGCACCCTTGTGTGCCCGTCGGTTCATGCAATCCAATCGTGAACCAGCAAGGGCTGGAAGCCCTTGCTACATACCCCAGCCGCCGCGTTCGGGTTTAAGATTGGCGGCGACGGCGCAGGATGAACCCGATTCCGCCGAGAGCCAGAAGCACGGCGCGACTTGGCTCTGGAACGACGGAGAAGTCACCGGTGGCGTTATCAAACACGCCGCTCAGATACGAAGGGAGATTGAGCGCGGTGTAATCCACGGTCATCGCATCGGAGATGCTTCCGGGGCCGGTGGCGAGGTCGAAGAGCTTCCATTTGTCGCCATATGCGAAGTTCGTGAGATTGTTTGGATTCAGGAGCACGAGCGTGCCACCCGCGCTGGTATCCAGGAGGCCAAAGAGCCTGATGTAATCTGCTGCAGCAGCGTTGGCGGTGTTGTCGCCATTGCCAGCCCCCGAGAACACATCGAATCGAATCTCGCTGGCCGAGCCGAGAATGGTGCTGCCTGATCCGCTGGTTTTCACTGTGAGGCTGGAGGCTAGAGGCGATCCAAGAGTGCTGTCTCCGACGATCAGAGCGCCGTTCATGTAAATGAAGTTTCCGGTGCCCGCGTCGATGGTGCCGGTCCCGCTGACGGTGCTGGTGCTGTCAACCGTCACAGTGCCCGTGCCCGTGGCGGAGCCGGTGGGGTTGTTCGCAACGAGAGTGCCGGTGTTTTGGACGGTCGTAGGCCCGTTGTAAGTGCTGGCCACGCTGGTCACCACCGTGGTGCCGTCAATGACAAGATCGGAATTGGCCGAGGCTCCACTGATCCCTGTGCCGGAGACATTCACGCGACCTCCGCCAGTCATGGTGACAGTGGTGCCGTCTTTGGCGATGCCGCCGGTCACGGTGAGCGTGCCGCCGCCGGTGTTGAATTTCGCATTCGTCGCTGCGGTGATCGGTCCGGCAAAAGAACTGGTGCCGCTGTTTTGCAGCGCGCCCGCACCACCGACGCCATTGCCGTTGATCTCGAGCGGCTCGGCGGTGGTGTAGTTCACGTTGTTTAGCTTCACCGACGCTCCGTTCGCCACGGTGGTGCCAGCCGCGTTGGTGCCGAGGCCGTTGTTCGCGGAGACTTCGACCGTGCCCGCAGTGACTGTGGTGGCTCCCGCGTAGCTATTGGAGGCGGTGAGTTTCAAATCGCCCGCACCTTGTTTTTCCAATGCACCGCCGCCGGAGATTGCACCGGAGAGCGTGGTAGACATACCGTTCGTATCGATCTTCGATGTGGTGGCAGCCACCAATGTCGCATCAACATTCGCTGCGAGATTCGAGCCAATCACCTTGATGGTTCCACCACCAAGCTCAAACGCATAGGGGGCGGTGCCGCTGTAGTTCGCCACCAAGCTCCCGCCACCGATCTCCAGCGTACCTCCATTCAACTGGTAAGTGTTTGTTCCGGCGATGGTCGGGGTGTACCCTCCGAGGAAAAGATACGCGCCACCGTTTACGCGGAACACTCCGCCCGTCTGGGTGACCAATCCGCGTCCCGATGCACCCGATGGGTCGCGGTCGCCAATGATGAAGCTGCCGCTCTGAAGTTCCAGAACACCCGTGCCGCTGATATTGAGCGTGCCGACTCCGGCGGGATTTGCCCCGGTCGTGCGCCCGAGACTGTAGAGCCCTTCATTCACTCCACCCAAGTTGAGCTGACCACCGCTTAGGTTATAGGTCCCGGAGCCGCCTTGGTTGCCAATGTTAAGCGATGCACCCGAGATCGTCGGGGCGGAAACATTGATCGTACCGCCGGTCTGATTGAATGTGCCGTTGCCACTGAAATCACCCACCTGGAGAGCCTGGGAAATGTTCAGCGTTCCGGCCGAGAGCGATGCTGCTCCCGTGTTTGAAGCACCCGATCCCACCGCGTAATACTTGATGCCCGATGTTCCTGCCGTTTGCGCCACTTCACCGCCAACAACATAGAAATCCCCTGTGATCGAGTTCGTGCCTGTCAGCGTCAACGTCCCCGCACCTGCTTTAGCGAGGATGCCTGAACCAGAAATGTTGCCGCTCCAATTGGCATTGAATGCATTCGTGTCGATGACGGACACCGTGGCGGCGACCGTGGACATGTTCACGGAGGTCGTGAGCGAACTGCCGGTCACCCTGATAGTGCCGCCGCCGAGATTGAACGCATAACTTCCCCCAGGGCCGTTTTCATAGAGCCCTTGAAGACTGTTGCCCCCGATCTCAAGCGTTCCGCCATTGAGATTGTATTGGCTGCTGCCGTGACCGCCGAGGAAGAGATTGGAGTTCGCCGCCACGCGCAATGTGCCGCCAGTTTGGTTGATCACACCCGTGCCATCGTTGACGCTGTCAACGCGGTCACCGAGCACAAAAGTGGCGTTGCCATTGTTGAGGCTTGATTTGATCTCCATGAGCGCAGTTCCAGAGATGTTCAATGTGCCCGATCCGGCGGCGGTACTGCCGGTGGTCCGGCCGAAGCTGTGAAGTCCGCCTTCGAGCGTGAGTGATCCAGCGGAGATGCTCCAAGTGCCGGTGCCACCTTGATTTCCCAAATTGAAGGACCCATCTGTCAGCTTCGCGCTTCCACCCGTCTGACTGACCACGCCGGTGGAGCCAAAGTCCCCCACCACGATGAAGCCGTTGCTGGTGAGACCGTTCACGCCAAAAGAATCCGAATTGCCGACCTCAAGGTTCGCACCCGGCTGAATGTTGAGCGTGCCTGTGCCTGAACCTTCGCCCACTCTCATTCCGACATTGCGATTGGTCTGACTCACCGTCACGTCCGCGCCGCTTTGCAGATTCAAAACACCACCAGCCTCCACTACGAGACCGTAGCGGGTGGTTGCGGCGGGATTCGTGCCATCACGAATCGGGTGTGGAACCGAACCGCCACTGAGGTCGGTGACGGTGGCCACATTGATGGTGCCGTACGCCTCAAGCACGGCACCGTTGACAACGCCAGCGCCCGTGGTGCGGAGGGTCGCGCCCGTTTCGGCGAAGAGGTAGCCATCATTCGCCAGCGTCAGCGTCTGCCCGGTGGCCACGTCAAAGGTCACATCGCCATTGGTCACCCCGAGGGTGCGCACGGAGGTTCTCGAGGGAACCGTCACGGTATAAGTGTTGTTCAGATCGAAGAGTCCGTTCACCGCAGCGCCCGGAGCCGAACCGCCGGCCCAATTTGCCCCGGTGCTCATCACGCCACCTGCCGCATTCGTCCACTTTGTGCCGTCGGCAAAGTCGATGATCTTTCCGCTGTTCAAGTAGCTGATGTTGGCAAAATCAACCGTGCCGAGGGAATTGGCGTTGCCAGAGCCAAGCCCGAACTGCGTGCTGCTAATCTTGGCTCCAGCCCCGAAAAGCACCGTTCCCCATGTGGGATCTGCCGCCCAGTCGGCGAGCGTTTTGCCGGTGAATCCGGGCGCGGCGTAAAACGTATTCCCGGCTTGTCCGAAGAGATAGAATTTCCCGGAGGTCTGGCTGATCGTTGCTGTGTGAAAAGAGCCGTTTGTAGTCGTGTTTCCAGGCTGGTTTCCCGGCTCGGTGGGGTCATACACCAGTATTAGGTCCCACGCAGGCTCACCAGACCGGGTGGGGGTGTATGCGTTTTGTGACTGACCTACCCCGGTTCCCCAGTTGGTGGATTGGATGCCGATCTTATAGGCGACACCCGGCACGGCTGTGTCATTATTCTGCCAGCGATAACTTGCAGAAAAACCTGGGTCATTAAGCACGCTTGCTGCTGATAGTCCCAGAGATGTTTCAATAACACTCAACGTGCTTTTGCCACTGCCTGAAGAAGTCCCGTCCAGCCGTACTCCACCCAAGTTTCCACGAGAGCCTTTAGTATTGAGCCAGTCAATCTGCAACGCCACGCCAGCCGGATCCAGCACACCTGTTCCAAGCGGTGCATTCGTTGTGCTATTGATGATGTGCTGCCCGGCCGCATTCCGCGTGTCGTCGGATTGCCAGCCGGCACTTCCCAGGCCGCCTGCCCCAAATTGATTCACGCTCGTGTTGAGTTGAGCGTGCGATTGGAGAATTGCAGCCCCTGATAGGATCGCCGAGATTATGTGTGCCTTGTTCATATTCGTTGCCTTAGATCGTGGTGAGTAAAGATCGCCCGATTCTGAGTGTTTCGGCTGAAAGGTCAAATTTTATATTCCTCAGTCATGTTTCCGGATCGTGCTGCGGCCTTGGTACTATCTGATTCTGAGGCAACAACGTGGTGCGACTCCTCCATTAATTCTGCGAATAAAATTAAACCTAGCCCAGTAACCTAAGCTTCTTGTCTAGCTAATACTCTGGATGGCGCTCGCGACGCGGGGCGCGGGAACCGCCTCGCACTTCCGTGATGGAAACGAAAAGCAAGATCGAGGCCAACGCTTTACTTGCCTTGAGTAGCGATGAAGTCGCGTCAAGGATAGCGGCCGTATGAGCGCCGCATTTTACATCGTTGGACCCACCGCATCAGGAAAGTCAGCGGTGGCCCTCGCGCTGGCCAGACGAGTCGGCGGAGAGGTGGTCAATGCGGACGCTTTCCAGATTTATCGACGGCTCGACATCGTGACGGCAAAACCCTCGGCAGCGGACCGCGCGTGCGTATCGCATCATCTGTTTGGCGCGCTCGACCCGGACGAACACTGCGACGCGCAACGGTATCGGATCATGGCGCTGCCCGTGCTCGCAGAAATCCAAGCGCGCGGCCGCCTGCCTATCGTGGTGGGCGGATCAGGGCTGTATGTGAAGGCATTGACGCACGGTCTCGCACCCTTACCGAAGGGAGAGGAGGCGATGCGCGCGCACTTTGCGACCCTCTCCTTGGAGGAAAAAGCCGCATGGTTGTTGCGGCTGGACCCGCATGCGGGAACAAATGTGAATTTGCGCAACCCGCGCTATGTGGAGCGCGCACTGGAGGTGTGCCTCATGACCGGCCGGCCCCAATCCGAGCAAAGGCAAACCTTCGCGAAAGCACAGATCACGGCTCGCGGCGTGTTTCTTGAATGGGATCGCCCGTTGCTGCACCAGCGGATCAACATGCGCGTGCTGAGCATGCTCCATGCGGGACTAGCCGAGGAGGTGCGTGGACTCGGCACGCTTTCCAGCACGGCAGAAATGGCGATCGGCATCCGGGAGATGAAGCGCGTGATCGCGGATGAGATGTCATTGGAGGCGGCCACAGAGGCGATGCAAATGGCCACACGACGTTATGCGAAACGGCAGATGACTTGGTTTCGCAGAGAGAATTGGCTGCAACGGATTCACTTGGAACCTGAAACATCGACGGACTTGATCGTGGAAATGGTCTTGGAGGCCTTCCCAGACCTGGAGGCGCGCCGTGTGAGATGAAGCCTGTGATCGAGCGCGTCCTCACCTTTCCGCGCCGTCTCGATCCGCATCCTTCCCACGCGAGGCGCCCGCCTCGCCTCCCGAGATTGCGCCCGGCATCATCCCCGCTATTCTCGACGCCGATGCAGGAGTACCATCGGTTGTTGAAAAAGGTGCTGGACCACGGGAGCTACCGTGAGGACCGCACGGGCGTCGGCGCGTATTCGGTGTTCGGCGAGCAGAGCCGCTACGATCTCAGCGCCGGGTTTCCCGTGGTGACGACGAAGAAACTGCACTTGCGCTCGATCATTCACGAGTTGCTCTGGTTCATCAAAGGCGACACGAATGTGCGCTACCTCAACGACCACAAGGTCAGCATCTGGGATGAATGGGCGGACGAGCGCGGGGACCTCGGCCCCGTCTATGGCGCGCAGTGGAGGCGCTGGGAAGGCACGCCAGGCGCGGAGCCGTACGACCAGCTCGTGACGGTCATCGACGGCATCAAAAACAATCCCTACAGCCGTCGCCACATTGTCAGCGCATGGAATGTGGCGCGCATCAGCGAGATGGCGCTACCGCCGTGCCATGTGTTGTTTCAGTTCTTCGTGGATCGCGGAAAACTGAGCTGCCAGCTTTACCAGCGCAGCGCCGACCTGTTTCTCGGCGTGCCATTCAACATCGCGTCCTACGCGCTGCTCGCCCTCATGGTCGCGCAGGTGTGCGATCTGCATCCGGGCGATTTCGTCCACACCTTTGGTGACCTGCATCTCTACTCGAACCACCTCGAGCAGGCGCGGCTCCAGCTCACACGCGAACCGCGGCCGTTGCCGGTGATGCGGCTGAATCCAGAGAAAAAGGACATCGACTCCTTCGTCTTCGAAGATTTCACGCTTGAAGGCTACGATGCCTGGCCTTCGATCAAGGCGGACATCGCGGTTTGATCACTTCCCTGCTGCGGCGGGAGTGATGGCGATCTTGATGTCGTCAAAATAGATCGGCGTCTCCGAGAACGGCGTGCCCCAGATGGCGCACTTCCCCTGCCCTTTCATCGTCGCGTCGGTGTGCTCGATGGCGGCCTGCTTTGGCTCCTCGGCATCTGCGGGCCAAACCTTCCCTGTGATGCTCCACCCGCTGTCGCCCGTCTGCCTGGCTTCGAGCCTCACGTTTATCCAGGTGTCGGTCATCCACGTGAGCGGCGCGCTCTTGACCACCTCGTCACTTTTGATGAGTTCGAGCTGCTTCTTGCCGATGTTCACGATGAGCCGGTAGCCATTCATGCCATGCACGCTGACGCCGAAGCGCGGCAGGCTGCGGCCTTTCTTCGAGGCAAAAATGCGCGCCGCGATGCTGGAGGTGCCGCTCGATGATTCGCCAAGCTGCGCGGTCGCATCGACGATCGGGGTGGGATCGATCATGATCGCCTTGTTTCCATCCTTCGCAGCGATCTTGATCGTGCCATCGACCACGAACACTTCCTTCGGCACATCGCCCTCCGCCCATGCGTCGGCATTGATTGAAAAGGATTTGGATTCCTCGGCGCGGGCGATGCCAATGAGCGTGACGAGGAAAAGGCAGAGTCGTGTCATGACAGATAAATAAGACGAATGATACGAACGAGACTGAGCTCAGCGCACCGGCTCCTTCAACAGCGCCAGCGCCTCCAGCGCTGATGCGTCATCATGCACGATGGCCGCGAGGCTGCGCGCGATGGCTGGTGGATTCTTGTGTTGCCAGACATTTCTGCCGATGGCGATGCCAGCCGCGCCGCCGGTCATCGCGTCTTCCACCATTTTCAAAAGGCCCGCGTCATCATTCATCGCCGCTCCACCGAGAACAATCACCGGCACGAAACACTGGCCGACGATGCGCTTGAAATCCTCCGCCGTGCCGTTGGTCGGATAGACGGTCTTCACTACGTCCGCCCCGATTTCCGCAGCGAGTCGCACGGCAAATTTCACGTTCTCCACAGTGTATTTGTCCGTCTGACCGAGGCCGAAAGGCAGAGCCTCGAGAATGACGGGGATGTCCGAGTCGAGGCTCATCGTGATGAGGTCCGCGCAATCCTGAAAGACCTCCTTCTCATTCGGTGAGCCAGGGTAGATCATGTTCATCACCGCATTTGCGCCGACCATTTCCGCCTGATCGATGCCGAACGCGCCGATGCTCCCCGCGCCCTCTCCGCTGGTGCGCGTATTGTAGATGTCAGTGCGCAGGCAGATGCCCTTTCCTTCCAGCGTGTCCGCCGCGCGCATCGCCACGCCGAGGTTCATCACATAGCCGTCGATGAAGGCGTTCACGCGTTCGATCAGCGCGAAGGGATCCTCAAGGCCCGGCACCGGTATCACGGTACCGTGGTCGATCGGCAGGATGACTGTCTTGCCCGCGCGAAAAAACACCTCCAAATTTTCTTGTCTGCTGCTCATAAAATAGGGCGGATTGATCGAAGCGGCGGCGCACGATGTAAAGGGGAAGGTTTCCTCCGACGACGCCCCATCAGCAACTCCCGTACACCTCGATGATCGCACGAGGATCACGACCCGCGCGCACTGAAAGAATGCCGCCACTCCTGCCGACTCCTGTTCCCATCAACCATGAAACGCATTCTTTTCACCGCATCGCTTCTTCTCACCGCTGGCCTCGGCTTCGCGGAGCAAAACCAGCCGCCGCCCGGCTTCACCGCTCTCTTCAATGGCAAGGATCTCTCCGGCTGGCATGGCTGGGGCACACAGGATCCAACCGATCTCGCCAAAATGTCCGCTGAAGAACGCGCGGCGTACAAGAAGAAGTCGATCGAAGGCGGGCTGAAGGACGCGAAAGGCAATGACAAGGGCGACCACGTGAACGCACACTGGTCCGTGCAGAACGGCGAGCTGGTCAATGATGGCAAAGGTTTGTACCTCACCACCGACAAGGACTACGGCGACTTTGAGCTGCTGGTCGATTACAAGATGCTGCCGCTCGGAGACAGCGGCATTTATCTGCGCGGCCTGCCGCAGGTGCAGATCTGGGATTACACCGAGGAGTCGAAGTTCAAGCTCGGCGCTGACAAGGGGTCGGGCTCGCTTTGGAACAACAAGGGCGAGGAGGGCAAATACCCGCTGAAGCGCATGGACAAGCCGTTCGGCGAATGGAACGCCTTCCACATCAAGATGATCGGCGAGCGCGTCACCGTCACGTTCAACGGCGAGGTCGTCGTGAACAACGCGCCGATGGAAAACTACTTCGCCAACGCGAAGGCCGGCTACAAGGCCTTCGGCAAACCAGCGGCCGCAGCGGAGGCAAACCCAGCCGAGAAAAAGCCAAACGGCTTCATGGTTGATCCCGCCTTCGCGCGCGGCCCGATCCAGCTTCAGACCCACGGCAGCGAGATCCGCTGGCGCAATGTCTTCATCCGCGAGATCAACGGCGATGAGGCGAACAAGGAGCTGGCCGCACGCGACGCCGATGGCTTCGAGGAGCAGATCAACGGCAAGGACTTGAGCAACTGGCAGGGCGCGGTGGACAGCTATGAAGTGGTGGACGGCGCCGTGCGCTGCAAGAGCGGCAAGGGTGGCGACCTGCTTACCAAGGACGAGTTTGAAAACGGCGTGATCCGCGTTGAGTTCAAGCTCCCGCCGGCCGGCAACAACGGCATCGCGCTGCGCACGCCTCTTGGCGGCCACTCCGCCTCCGACGGCCTCGAGCTTCAGATCATCGACAGTGACGGCTACAACGCGAAGATGGCCGCCGCCGGCAAGAAAGGCCTGGAGCCTTATCAGTATCATGGCTCGATCTACCACTGCGCCGGCGCAAAGCACGGCTACCTTCGGCCGGTCGGTCAGTGGAACTTTCAGGAGATCGAGGTCAAGGGCCAGAAGATCAAGGTGACGCTGAACGGCACGAAGATTCTCGACGCGGACATCGCCAGCTTCGACCGCAGCCAGATCGCGCACCCACCGAAGGGTCTCGACCGCACGAAAGGCCACATTGGATTCGCGGGGCACAACGATCCAGTGGAGTTCCGCAGCTTCAAGGTGAAGAAGCTCTGAGCCTGCGCCGAGCTCTGTCCGGCACACGATTTCATGCCATGGGGCCCGCACATGCACATGCCGGGCCCCATCGCTTTTCACCACGCAGACGGATGCGCCCAAACGAGTGCCATGCCAGGGAAACAAATGTTGTGAATCTCGTTTTCTGATTCACTTCTTGTTCTCGTGTACGCGATGCGCCTCTCCACCCGACTGCCGATCTTTCTGTGCTGCCTGACGGCCGGGCTATGCATTCCGGGCTGTGAAACCCTGACGAAAATCGCGGGGCCGCCATTGGGCGAAGGCGATGCTGCAGGCCCCGGCAAGCGCTCCGGCCAGACCAACGTGCTGCTCGGCATGACGTATGATGAGGCGGCGACGATCAGCCCGAAGAAGCTGGAGGTGCCGCCATTTTTCAAGGTCGCCGCCGATGAGATCGAGGTCGTGCGCAAGAACAAGGACGGCAGCCCGCGCAGCGTGCGCGCGAAGGGGAAAGTGTTTCTCCAGATCGATTTCCGCGAGCCTGGCACCGCGCTGTGCCAGGAGGCTTACTTTGGCGACGAGGAGGTCATCCTGCGTGGCCGGCCCATCTTGAAGCGCGGTTCCAGCGTGGTGGAAGGGCTGGCCGACAGCACGGTCTTTTACATCTACGGTCTCCGCCTTCGCGTCATCGGTCAGCACCGCGTGACGAATGAAGGTCAGATCATGACCTCATCACCGGATCTCAACCGTGAATCACTCAAGATGGGCACCTGGGGCCGCTCGTGGGAGGGCGGGCCGAATCCGTTGCTGCCGCCGCTCTCGCCTTCGTCCGTCCCCGAGACACTGCGACTAGAAACTCAGAAGGCAGCCGAAGCCGAGGCCGTGCTGCAGCGCGCGAGGATCGAGCCCATGTTGCCGCTGAAAGACGACGCGCCTCCTGAAAAACTCGCGCCGCTCATCGTGCCGCCACCCGATCCCGCCGAGAAGAAAGATCCGGGCAAGGAAGCCACGGACGAATCCAAGAAAAAAGCCGAGCCGCCGGCGAATGAATCTGGCAAACCGCCCGTGCCACCGCCGCCCGCTGGATCGTGAGGCGCACCGCCCCGAGGCATCGGCTCACATTTCGAGCGGCCCCATGATCAGCCTGGAGTGCTTTGTGCGCAGTCATGGTCGTCGCAGGGAATCACGACCGGGCACTTCGCACTGAGCACCTCAGCCACAGCGACATGAAATCACGTGACGCGCTTTTGCCTGGAGCGCGGTAATCGCACCCTGTGAGCACACGGCGGAGTTCCCGCTCGACTTGGCGCGCGGGCTGCTCATTGATCACCGCTTCTTTATCCACATGAAACGAATTGGAATTCTCACGGCGGGGGGCGACACGCCCGCGCTCAACGCCACCATCCAGGGAGCTGTCGTCCGCGCGAACAAGCTCAAGGTCGAGATTGTCGGCCTCATCAAGGGCTTTAACAGCCTCTTCAATCCGCGCGTGCCGCATGTGCATCTCAATCCTCTTTTCCAGGACATCCCCGAACTCGATCCCACCAAAGGCGGCACGCTGCTCGGGTCATCGCGTGACTTTGTCGATCCGAACAACAAGGCCGACCTCGACATGGTCGTGGACCGGCTGCACAAGCTCGGCATCGAAGGCCTCATCTGCGTGGGCGGTGACGGCACGTTGAACGGACTCCAGCCTCTCGCCGAGCGCCTGCCCACCGTGCTTGCGCCAAAGACCATCGACAACGATCTCGGCCTCAACTACCCCAGCGAGCCCGATGAGTTTGTGCGCAAGCCAAACGCGGATGGCAAAGGGCACAGCTACCAGCGACTCGAATCGCGCGCGACCTTCGACCTGAACAACATCGTGAACTACGTCACGCCCGGCTACGCCACGGCCGTGTTCGTCTCCGCGTCCGGCGTCGAGCGTCTGCGCACCACGGCGGAAAGTCATCGGCGCATCTGCATTGTCGAGGTGATGGGCCGGCACTCCGGCTACATCGCGCTGGGCTCCGCCTACGGCAGGCCCGACCTCATCCTCGTACCGGAGCACGCGCTGAACCTCGAGCATCTCGTCGAGCGGGTGAAGCAGATCTACGACCTCCAGAAGAACGTCGTCATTGTCTGCGGCGAGGGCATCGTCGATGAGCATGGCAACGAATTGGGCGACGAGGTCAAGACGTATGACCCGGCGGGGAACGTCTCGCTTTCCGGCGCGTCCGAGGCTCTCCGCGCGCGGCTCATCAAGATGATCGGCGACAAATACTTCCAAGACTACCGCCGCGGCGAGTCGGCGCGCGAGGCCATCTTCACCCGCAAGGTGGGCCATACGCAGCGTGGCGGCCGGCCGATTTTGTTCGACCGGTTTTACGGCGCACAGCTCGGCGCGAAGGCCGTCGAGCTTCTTGTCGAGGGTCGGAACAACGCGGTCGCGATTCTTCAATACAACGCGCAGAAAGGCTTCCACGTCGAGGGCTACGACGCGAATCACTTTCGCGACCGCTGGGGCCTCATCCACGCCAGGCCGATGCATCCGTCGTTTTACGATCCGCATCTCATGAAGCCCTCGCGCACCGGCATCGAGTACCTCATGCCCATCTTCACCGACGCCATCGGCGAGGATGACATGGAGCACATGCGCCAGACCCTCTTCGCGGCGGGCAATCTCGCGCAGCCCTATCACTCGATTAACACCGACATCAACAAGCGCATCCGCTACCTCGCCGAGGAGGGGTGAGGTTTCGGGAGCCGGGAGCGCGCAAAATCACGGTGCAGCGCTGAGATTTTGCGAAGCCGGAGAAACGTTCCCGTCGTATTCAATCGCGCTGTGTCACATCCCCTCACGTTTCTCACGGTTCGCGCCTCACTTGCTGCTGCCGGTCTCTGCTTGCTGCCAGCGTGCGTGTCCGTTGAAAAGTCCGCGCCGCCGGTCGCTCTCCTCCCAGTGGCTTCAGCGGGCAACGCTCGCTCGGTGCTCGAGAGCGGGCGTTTCATTTACATCGGCAAATGCGCGCGCTGCCACGCTCCGGAGCCGATCGTAAAGTATTCGCCCGCTGACTGGGTGGACCGCATTCTTCCTGAGATGGCGCCGGAGTCGAAGCTCTCGCCGACTGAGTATGAGGCGGTGAAAGCCTATGTGCTCGCGGTCTGTCGCGCACCGCGTGTGTGATGCCCGCGCGCTTTTCTTTGGCAGGATTAACAGGAACGCCCCGCACTTGATCCGGCCAAGAAAGCCTCCTGTGAATCCTGAAAAACTGTGAATCTCTGTCTGAGATTCCGGATCAAGTTTTCAAACGCATGCGCTGGTTGTGCGCACGCAACATCATCAATGACCGCGCGGCGCACCTGCTGCCTTGCGCCCTCCGGCATCCCGTGCATGAATGGCCGCCCTTCATGAAGTTGCAAACGAACACAACCTTCGCCGAGATCGCGGACACCTTCCGCCAGGCACAGCGCATCGCTCTCGTCAGCCATGTGCGGCCGGACGGCGATGCGGTCGGCTCCCTGCTCGGCCTTGCGTTGAGCCTGCGGCAGATGGGCAAGACCGTGCTGCCCATTCTCGAAGACGGCGTGCCGGATAATCTCATGTTCCTCCCCTGCACCGATCTCGTCACCCGTCCCGGTGGCGCGCCGCTACAGGATCTCGACCTAGCCATCGCGCTCGACACCGCCACGCATGAGCGCATCGGAGACGGGTGCAAGCTCGCGCTTAGCTCAGCCCCTAAGCTGGTGAACATCGATCACCACGGCAGCAATCCCGGCTACGGTGACCTGCATCACATCGACAGCCGCGAGCCCGCCGTGGGCCAGATCATTTACAATCTGCTTCAGGAAACCGGCATGCCCATCGATGACGCCGTGCGGCAGCATCTCTTCACAGCCATCAGCACGGACACGGGTTCCTTCCAGTTCTCCTGCACCACCGCGCGCTCGCATCGCATCGCGGCGGAGATGATCGATGCCGGGCTGGACATCGCCACGCTGTGCCGCTCGCTCTACCACACCTATCCGAAGCGCAGGCTGCAATTGCTTCAGGCGCTGCTCAATGAGATGACCTTCAGCGCCGACGACCGCATCGTGAGCTGGATCCTCACCCAGCAGCTCATGGACACCGTCGGCGTGCTGCCAGGCGACACCGAAGGCCTCATCGACACGCTCCGCGCCGTGGACTCCGTCATCGCGGCCGTGATCTTCGAGGAAGTGCCGGATGGAAAAATCCGCGTCAGCGCGCGCTCGAAAGACACGCGGCTGAATGTCGCCAATGTCTGCGCGCAGTTTGGCGGCGGCGGCCATGCCATGGCGGCTGGCGCGCGCATCAAGGGCACCGCGGCCGAGGCGTCGCGCAAATTCCTCACCGCTCTGCAGGAATCCGTGGCGCACCTCTCGTGAGCGCCCGCCTCTCCGCGTCAACCCCATTGCCTGATCCAAACTGAATGAGCGAAAACGAAATCAACGGCGTCCTCCTCGTGGACAAAGGCGAGGACATGACCTCGCATGACGTCGTGGCCGTCGCGCGCAGGTGTCTGAACATGAAGAAGATCGGCCACTGCGGCACGCTCGATCCCATGGCCACCGGCATGCTCATCCTCGTGCTCGGCAGCGGCACGAAGATTCAGGATCTGCTCATGGCGGAGGACAAGGAGTACGTCGGCTCTCTCTGCCTCGGCAAGACCACGAACAGCCAGGACCGCGAGGGCGAGCCCGTCGAGGAAAAGCCCGTGCCCGCGTTCACGCGCGAGGACGTCGTCGCCGCCTTCGACACGTTCCGCGGCGATTTTTACCAGATGCCGCCGATGGTCTCCGCCATCAAGATCAATGGCGTGCCGCTCTACAAGCTCGCGCGCAAAGGCCAGGAGGTCGTGCGCGAGCCGCGCTTCGTGCGGGTCTTCGACAGCGAGGTCACACGCGTTGAGCTGCCCGATGTGGATTTCCGCGTCGTGTGCAGCAAAGGATTTTACGTGCGCACTTATGCGCATGACATCGGCCAGAAGCTCGGCTGCGGCGCGCATCTCAGCGCGCTGCGCCGCACGCGCTCCGGCCACTTCAGGCTCGTGCCGGGAAAGTTCGTCACCTTCGATGACCTGAAGCAAGGCCGCCGCGATGTCGCCCTCGCCGCCATGCACTCGCTGTACGACGTTTCAAAACTTCGCGGCGCCTGAATTAGCGCGGTGCGCTTGATCTGCGCGTCACTCGCGCAGTTCCACCACCACCGCCGTCGTGTTGTCGCGGCCGGATTCCTCCACCGCCGACTCCACCAGCATCTGAGCCGTCGAGCGCTTCTCGCGCGTGCGGCGTGGCTGGCGGATCATCTCATCCAGCGCGTGATCCCATAGCCCGTCGATAAGGCCATCCGAACACAGCAGGAAGCGGTCCCCCGGCTGGCAGCCCACCGCGCCCACCTGCGGATCGGCGAACTGATGCCCCGCGCCGAGCGCCTTTGAGAGCACGTGCTTCCGCGGATGCGTGCGTTGCTCACGCTCGTTCAGCTTTCCCGTGCGCCGCAGCCAGCCCACATGGCTGTCGTCCTCAGACACCTGCTTCATGCCGCCGCCCGCCGGCAGGTAGTACAGCCGGCTGTCACCCACATGCGCAAAGTAAACCCAGCCCGGCGTGAACCACGCCAGCGTCAGCGTCGCGCCCATCCCCTCACACTCCGTGTAGCTCTCGCCCAGTTTGATCAGCTCCGCATGCACGTGATTGAAAAGCTCCGTCAAGATGTCGCCGAAGCCCGATGCCATCCCCTGCGCCGCAAAGCCGAAGCTTTTTGGCAGAAGGCGCATGATCTTCTCCGTCGTCGTCTTGCTGGCAAACTCACCCGACTTCTCACCGCCCATCCCGTCACTCACTGCGAAGACGAAATCGGCGTTCTCCAGCGAGGCCTCGCCGATCTTCCCGAGATAGCGCACCTCCCGCGCATCGAACGTCAGCGCGAGGAAGGCATCCTCATTGTTTGCGCGCACTTTTCCGCGATGCGTCATGCCCGACCAGGCGATCTTCTTCGGAATGTTCGGCTCGTCCTTCTTCATCGGCTCATTCCGATCTCGGGTTTCAAGCCGATGTTTTCTTCCAGCAATGTCGCAAACTCAAAATCAATCAGGCAGAAGCGGCCGTCGGAAGCGCGGTACGTCACATTCCGCACAAAGGGATCCTCGTGGCGAACGCCGAACGTCTCCAGCTCCGCGTACAACTCCCGCATCCGCGCCTCGCTCAAGTGCTCCACCCGCGTCCCGCAGTTCGTCGTCACCAGCTTCAGTTCCTCCGGCTCCGACTCGATGATGCGCGGCACAAAGGTGCAGCCCCGCGCCTCCAGATACCGAAGCACACGCACCTCGTTTTCAAAACGATCCCGCGCGTGATGACCGCGGAACGTCTTGTGAACCCGGCCATCGTAACCGATGCGCACCAGCGCGCGTGGAGTGTCCTTGGCTTCGTGCATGAGTTCAGAGGTCCGCACGCGCACAGTGTCCGTCACAGCGCACTCCAGCAAGATCGAATGCGGAGAGCGCGAAGACCCATGAGCCGAGATTCGGGAAATCGATTGGCCGCAATGAAACGCAAAATGCACAAAATGGAGCAGCGAAGGCAGTCTGACCGCAAGGCACTCACTCCTCCTCGGGGCTGACGGGCCACCCGCTCCCACCTGTTCTTTTTGCGCTCTTCGCGCATTTTTACGGCCACTCATTGCCCGCTGCCGTCAAGCAATCATTCATCAAGAGAACTCTGTCGTTTGTCGGCAAACGCCCCATCACCCCCGCCCTTTCCCTTCGGTGACTCAGGGGCTGCGCAGCCTCATGGGAGAGGGAGCAAGAGGGCGCTGCCGCGCCTGAGCGAGCGCGTCCTCAAACGCGCCCCGGGATGCCATGGAAACGGGCCGGACGCCTGCGGGCGGGCACTCACCACTGAATTACTCCTGCGGTGTCCGACAGGAAAACTCTGCGTTGCCCTCTTGCCTCGAGTGAAACAAGGGCCGGCTAGATCCGCACTTCGTCCGCCCACTCCCGCACGGCACGCAGCGTCTCTCCGGCCACGTCCGCGCGCGCCTTTGCAAACGGCGGCCGAAACCACGGAAAACTGCCCAGCAGATCCGGTGTGACGAGCACCTGCCCGTCGCACTGCGGTCCGGCTCCGATGCCGATGGTGGCCATGGCGACTGCCTCGCTGATGCGCGCGGCCACCTCGGGCACGATGCTCTCCAGCACCACCGCACACGCCCCGGCCTCATCGAGAGCGCGCGCATCGTCGAGCAAGATCGCCGCGCCCTCCTCCGTGCGGCCCTTCTTCTTGTAGCCGCCTTCCTCGCGCACGCTCTGCGGCAACATGCCGATGTGGCCGACGAACGGGATGCCTGCGGCGATGATGGCACGGACCTGCGCAGTCATCGCGCAGCCGCCCTCGAGCTTCACTGCATCCGCCCCGGCCTCGACGAGCAGCCGCGCATTTTTCACCGCCGCTTCCGGTGTTTCGTAGCTGTGAAACGGCAGATCGGCGATAACGGGCGCGCGCTTCACGCCGCGACGGACGGCGCGCGTGTGGTGCAGCATGTCCGCCATCGTGACGCCGGTCGTGTCGGGCAGGCCGAGCACGACCATGCCAAGGGAATCGCCCACGAGGATGAGGTCGATACCAGCCTCATCGAGCAGACGCGCGGTCGGGTAATCATAAGCTGTCAGCACCGCCAGCTTGTGGCCGCTGCGTTTGATTTGAGCGAGATCCGCCAGTGAGGTCACCATGAGTCGGCCACACGTTTCACGCACGATGGATCATCCTGCAAGGCCGCGAGATGCTCCGCCACGGTGCGATCGTGTCCCGGCAGTTTCAGATTCGGCCGGATGTCCGCGAGCGGCTGCAAAACAAACCGCCGCAGATGCAGGCGCGGATGCGGCAGGGTGAGCGCGGGATCATCGCTGATCGAATCTCCCGCATACAGGAGATCGAGATCCAGAGTGCGCGGAGCGTTTTTTTCACGCACGACTGGCCGGCCCAGTTCCACCTCGATCTCTGAAAGCTGGGCATGCAGTTCATGCGGGGTGCAAGGCGCTGCGATTTCGATGACCGTGTTTAAGAACGCCTGAGTGCCCGGCGCGCAGCCCACAGGCTCGGTTTCATAAATGCGCGCCTTAGCCACGATGCGGGAGCCCGGCACACGCCGCAGCATCAAGTCCACTCCGCGCCGAAGCTGCGCCGCGCGATCCCCGAGGTTAGATCCCAGCGCGATCCCGAACAAGACGCCGCCAGTGCCTGGCAATGGTGCAGAGCGGTTGACAGTGGATTGCACAGCGAGCGTGGGTTTCACCAAAGCAACCGTCATCTCCCCTCCTCACCGCAGCCCCAGCACATCCTGCATGTCATATAGCCCCGGCGCTTTCCCCGCGAGCCACTGCGCCGCGCGCACCGCCCCGCCGGCAAAGGTGTCGCGGCTGCTGGCCTTGTGCGTGAGTTCCACGCGCTCGCCCATATTGGCGAAGACGACGGTGTGATCTCCCACGACATCGCCGCCGCGCAGCGCGTGCACGCCGATTTCCTTCGGTGTCCGCGCGCCGACATCGCCCACGCGACCGTGCCGACAGTCCGTGTCGTATTCCAGTCCGCGCACATCGGCGAGGATCTCCACCAGTGTGCGCGCCGTGCCGCTGGGCGCGTCTTTCTTCATGCGGTGGTGCATCTCGATCACTTCCAGATCGAACGCCGGCCCCAGCAGCTCCGCAGCTTTCCTCGTCAGCCAGAAGAGCGTGTTCACGCCGACACTGAAGTTGGAGGCAAACACGATGGGAACCTTTTTCGCCGCCTCGCGGATCAGCGTCAATTCATCAGCCGTGTGGCCAGTCGTGCCGATGACCATCCCTTTCGTTTGTTTCAAGCACTCGCCGACCAGCTCGGTGGTGAAATGATGCGATGTGAAGTCGATAACCGTGTCGCTCTTCGCGAGAGCATCAGCCAGCGAATCGCCCACATCGATCTGCGCGCCCACCTCAGCGGCGTCGGACGCCTCCGTCGCCGCGATGACAGCCTGCCCCATGCGCCCCTTGCAGCCGGTGACGAGAATTTTGATCTTGCTCATAGGCGGCGGAAGTAGCGGGGAAACATTGAACATTCAACATTGAACGTGGGACATTGATCCTGGAACGCGGACCGCCGTGCATCGGAGCGGAAATTCAATGTTCAATGTTCAATGTTGAGCGTGCAGCATTCAGTGTTCACAGTCCCCTCATGCCCCGCCCCCCTCGCAGCGCTTACGACCCCACCCTTGGCCTCGCTTACTTTGCCCGCATGCTGGATAAGATCCGGCTTCATGCCGCCGGCGAGCTGCCGCCGGACTATCAGGCAAATTTGGGCCAAGGAGCGGACGCGCGCCTTTGCCGGTTCCTCCGCATCGACTACGACGCGCTGCGCCAGCGCACGCTCACCGGCGGCAGCGAGGAGGAGATCCTCGAGTGGTGTTTTGAAAACGGCCGCCGCCTCTCGGAGGAGGATGTGCTCATCTACAGCAAGTTCGCCGCCAAGCTCGGCTGGCGTGATGAGGACAACGGCGCGACGCAAAGGCTGGCCAAGTTTAAAACTGAAGCGGGCTTGGAAAGCCGCGACGACATCCTGACCATTTTTGATTTCTTCGCCGTGGATGAAGGGCGGCAAGCCTGAACCCGGCTTCCGCCCGGCGTGCGTTTCAGATCACGAGCCACATTTTAGTCTCATGAGTTGGTCGAGAACTCACGCGTCCGGCTGGACGCGGCGGCGAGCACTCCGAAAATCCGAGGAGCGGCAGTCGAGGGGTCTTCGACACACCCGCGTTCCGTCCTAGCGGCGCCTCAAGCCACATCCAGCTCCGGCTTGAAGTCCGCGGCGTGATAGGAACTGCGGACGAGCGGTGCGCTGGCGACGTGTCGGAAGCCTTTCTTCAAGGCGATCTGCTTGTAGTTCTCGAACGTGTCGGGGTGGATGTAGTCGATGACCGGCAAGTGATTGGCGGATGGCCTGAGATACTGGCCGAGGGTGAGCACGGTCACGCCGTGTTCCAGCAGGTCATCCATCGCCTGAAACAACTCCGGCTCCGTCTCGCCTAGGCCGAGCATGAGCCCGCTTTTGGTAGCCACCTTCGTTTCCATCTCGCCGGCGATCTCCTTCGCGCGGCGCAGAACGTGAAGTGAGCGGTGGTATTGCGCGCGGGAGCGGACGAGCGGTGTGAGCCGTTCGACGGTCTCGAGGTTGTGATTGAAGATGTGCGGGCGTGCGCGCATCACGACTTCGATGGCGTCGTCCTTTGCATTGAAGTCCGGAACGAGGATCTCGATGACGATGCCCGGCACCGCATCGCGCACGGCCTCGATGGTGCGCGCGAAGTGATCCGCGCCACCATCCGCCACGTCATCGCGCGCGACTGCGGTGATGACGATGTGCTTCAGTCCGAGCCGTTTCGTGGCGGCGGCCACGCGCTGGGGTTCATCGGCCTCGAGCGCGAATGGCTTGGCGGTCTTCACCGCGCAGAAGCCGCAGGCGCGCGTGCAGCGGTCGCCAGCGATCATGAATGTGGCGGTGCCCTGGCTCCAGCACTCCCAACGATTCGGACACTGCGCCTCCTCACAGACGGTGTGCAGCTTCAGGTCTGAGATGAGGCCTTTCGTGCTCCAGAAAACGGGGTCACGCGGCAGCTTCACCCGGATCCAATCGGGCTTCTTTTCCTTGTGAAGGCTGGGGTCGATCTTGCAGGCCATAGAGTGGCCCGATCATCGCTGTGCGTGCGGGTTTTGCAACCCTCGCGCGGCGCGCCCAGGGAAACGTCTGAAATACAGACGGCCCCTGCCGCGTGATAGTGACCGCATGAAGAAAAACACACTCGTCACTGGAATCATCACTCTCAGCCTGAGCCTCGCCGCGCACGCTGAGAGCACGCTCACCCTGAAAGGCGTTCACAATTGCTGCGGCAAGTGCGACAAGGGCATCGTCAGCGCTGTCGCGAAGATCGACGGGGCCACGGCAAAGACGAACAAGTCCACGGTCACCATTACGGCCAAGAATGATGCGGACGCCAAGAAGGCGTTCGAGTCCCTCAAGTCGGCGGGCTATTACGGCACCGGCGCGGGTGATGAGGCGCCCGCCTCGGACACAGCCAAGGTCACCAGCGCGACTGTCGATGGAGTCCATCTCTGCTGCGGCAAATGCGTGGATGCTGCAAACAAAGCCGCGATGTCCGCCTCGGGTGTGACGAAGTCTTCCGCCGCGAAAGGCGAGGATTCCTTCAAGGTTGAAGGCAGCTTCACCAAGGCCGAGCTGCTCGCCGCGCTGCGCAAGGGCGGCCTCAATGGTGAGATCAAGTAAGCGCCGTCGCTTTCTCAAAGCCCACAATCTGCCGCCCTCGTCCGCCAGCCGGACGAGGG
>JANOBO010000242.1:0-9242 GCA_031411695.1 Verrucomicrobiaceae bacterium | reverse complement strand
CCGCCCCGCATGAGACGCGCTTTCAGCGCTTCCCCTGCATAGGCCGCTCGAAACCTGGGGTTGAAACCCCAGGCTGTAATGGAACACGCCTTTGGCGTTGAGACGAATTGCATGAGAGTCAGGTGTGGAGATCGGCGGGAGCGCCTGTTTTAACGCCAACGGCGTGTCCCATCCCAGCCTGGGGTTTTTAACCCCAGGATTCGCGATCGGGTCAAAGCGCTGAGCGCTGAAAGCGCGAATCATGGACTCTCGGCGTTGCTCGCGCGACGCAGGTCCGCCCCGCATGAGACGCGCTTTCAGCGCTTCCCAAGCGTAGGGCGCTCGAAACCTGGGGTTGAAACCCCAGGCTGTAATGGGACGCGCCTTTGGCGTTCAGAGCTGGAGACGGTAAGGGGTGGTTGATCAGGAATTCCAAGGCAGCATTCGCTTCGCTCGGCCACAAGGGGCTGGAAGACAAAAGGCGGTGGGCCTTTAGAATTTAGGGCTTGCCAGACTCTGGCGGTAGTGGATGCCGCCTTTATATCCGACATAGCCGCCTTCAAGGCGAAGATCAACTACGCAGCAGCGGCGATACGGTAGCCGGTCTTTGGAATGAAAAACCCGGCGACCGACAGTGCGGCAACGAAGAGAAATCATCCGAGTTCTCCCCCCCGGGGACGAAGGTGATGATGGTCCAAGAACGGCGAGCAGGATGGCGAACGAGAAGGAGAGGAGGAAAAGATAGCCAAGGGTTTTCAGAGGCATGTGCTTGGACCTTTGATATGGATCGCTGAAGGGGGAGAATCCAAATAGATTACCACCGGCTGATTGTACGGGGTGGACGCCAATCCGAGACCAAGAAACCCGATCCAAACCTCCTTGCTCTCGCGCCAAGCGCTAAAGCGTCCTGTATTGCAGCGCTCTACTCCGACGGCCCGACAAAGATAAGGTCGAACCGATTGGATCTCCTTGATGTAGCGTGCAGCAGTCGATGTTAGATCTGCCAGAATCTCTTTGTTAGTTAGGTCATTTGGATTGGCGGCGACCAACTCGCGGAAGAACTTTGCGTGCTCCTGTTTGTCTTGGGCATCCGCGCGCAGGGCCTTTGCAGGCGAGAAACCGTGGCCGATCAATCTCTTTGCTTCCGAGGGACTGATCGCAACAAATGCGTGCGAGCGAAGCATTGCTTTCGCATTAACCAACTGCGCCTCTGTAACTGCAATGACGGTGCCCTTGCAAATCTCTTCTCCGTCATCTGGAGCTCCCTTTGTGGAGCAAGCTCAGAGTGCCGGGTCCTGATCTGTGGGTACACGAATACGGGATTGACTCGCAGACTTGCAGCCGAGCATTTGAGTGCCCAAAATGATTATTGTGGCGAGTGAACGGACCATGGTGAAAATCACCCCTTCCGCAGCATCACCGCCAGCAGGGCAATATCCGCCGGGGTGACGCCTTGGATGCGGCCGGCTTGGCCGAGGGTGGCGGGCCGGATCTGTTGGAGGCGCTGGCGGGCTTCGTTCTTGAGACCGTGGATGGCAGTGTAGTCGAGTTCGGCGGGGATGGCTTTGTCTTCCATCCGCGCGGTGCGCTGGAGCATGTCCTCCTGCCGGGTGATGTAGCCGGCATATTTGAGGTCGTTTTCGAGGAGGGACCAGATGTCGCTGGGGAACTGGGCGCGGATGTCGGCGGGGAGGTGGGCGGGGACGTTCTCGGGACGGAGGATCCATTTGTCGATGCGGAGGCCGTCGTGACTGGTGTGGGCGATGAAGATCTTGGCGGCGGCTAGGCGGTCGGCGCGCTGTTTGGCGAGGGCGGCGCGGGTGGGGGAGGCGAGGCCGAGGTGGGCGGCGCGGGGTGTGAGGCGGAGGTCGCAATTGTCCTGCCGGAGGAGCAGGCGGTACTCGGCGCGGGAGGTGAAGAGGCGGTAGGGCTCGGTGGTGCCTTTGGTGACGAGGTCGTCGATCATGACGCCGAGGTAGGCCTCGGAGCGGGCGACGACGAAGGGCGGGCGGCCCTGGACCTTGAGCGCGGCGTTCGCTCCGGCGATGAGGCCCTGGCCGGCAGCTTCTTCGTAGCCGGAGGTGCCGTTGATCTGACCGGCGAAGTAAAGGCCGGCGATGCGCTGGGTCTCGAGGGTGTTCTGGAGCTGGGTGGGCGGGCAGTAGTCGTACTCGACCGCGTAGCCGGGTCGGATGATCTCGGCGCGCTCGAGGCCAGCGATGGAATGGATGAAGTCGAGCTGGACGTCGAAGGGCAGGGAGGTGGAGACGCCGTTGACGTAATACTCGTGGGTGTGGCGGCCTTCAGGCTCGAGGAAGATCTGGTGGCGATCCTTGTCGGCAAAGCGGACCACTTTGTCCTCAATGGATGGGCAGTAACGCGGCCCGACGCCCTCTATGCGGCCGCAATACATGGGGGATTTGTCGAGGTTCGCCCGGATGATGTCGTGTGTGGCGGGGGAGGTGTAGGTGATGAAACAGGGCTGTTGTTCCACGTGGAACCGGGAAGGGAGCCAGGAATTGAGCGTGAAGAGGGGTTGGGAGGGACGAATGTCGAACGGTGAGGGCGGGTTAGTGGCAGCGTCCGCGCCTCTGTCATTCGGCATTCTGCATTCGTCATTCGTCATTCCGGCAGGGTCATCGCCGGCGGCATCCTCTGACACATGGCCAGACAAGAACGAGAAGGCGGGCGGGGGGACATCGCCTTGCTGGGCTTCGAGTCGGGTGAAGTCGATGGAGCGGCCATTGATGCGGCAGGGGGTGCCAGTCTTGAAGCGTTTCACCTCAAAGCCGAGCGCGAGGAGGGAGCTCGACAGGGTGGAGGTGGTGTCGCCCATGCGCCCGCCAGCTTGGTTTTGCAGGCCGACATGGAGAAGGCCACGCATGAAGGTTCCGGAAGAGATGATGACGGCCCTCCCGGCGTAAATGACCCCGAGGCTGGTGCGCACGCCTGTGACGGCGTCGCCAACGGTCAGAATCTCGGCGGCGTTTCCTTGATGGAGATCGAGGTTGGGCTGGCTTTCGAGCAGCCACTTCATGCGGAACTGATACGCCTTCTTGTCGCACTGGGCGCGCGGGGCCTGGACTGACGGGCCCTTCTTGGCGTTCAGCAGTCTGATCTGGATGCCGGTCGCGTCCGTGTTCAGGCCCATGACCCCACCAAGCGCATCGATTTCCCGCACGAGATGGCCTTTGGCCAAGCCGCCGATTGCGGGATTGCAGGACATCTGGCTGATGGTGTCGAGATTTTGGGTGAGAATGGCCGTGCGGCAACCCAGACGCGCCGCCGCCATGGCCGCCTCCACTCCGGCGTGTCCGGCGCCGCAGACGATGACATCGTAGTGCGTGGGAAAGGTGAATAGTGGCGAGGACATGGGAGGGGAAGATGAATGACGAACGCCGAATGTCGAATGCCGAATGGCGGACGGTGCCGCGGGCTCATGGGAAAGCGGGTCTGTCATTCGTCATTCCGCATTCGTCATTCGTCATTTCATTGTTCCACGTGGAACCGGTCGGCAGCCGTATCGACCCCCTTTCTGCTGACTTGCGCGCCGGACCAAATTGTCTATCTTCCGACCCCTTTTCCCCTCTATGGCAACCGCAATCGCCCCTTCCGCCAAACACGCCGACGCGCCGATCAATCAGAAGTTGACGCCGCAAGACAAGTTGGATCTCCACCGGCAAATGGTCCGCATCCGTGCCTTTGAGCAGCTTTCGCTGCAACACTATGTGGGCAACAAGATGGCGGGGTTCCTCCATCTCTACATCGGCCAGGAGTCAGTGGCAGTGGGGACGATTTCTTTACTCGGCAAGAACGACCATGTGATCACCGCCTACCGGGATCACGGGCATGCGCTGGCGGTCGGGATGTCGATGAATGAGTGCATGGCGGAATTGTTCGGGAAAGCGACGGGGTGCTCAAAAGGGAAGGGTGGATCCATGCATTACTTTGCGCCTGACAAGAACTACTGGGGCGGGCACGGCATCGTGGCGGGCCAGACGCCGCTTGGACTCGGGCTGGCCTACGGTTTGAAATACAAGGGGCTGAAAGGCGCGGCGCTTTGCTTCCTGGGCGATGGCGCGGTGAATCAGGGAACCTTTCACGAGTCGCTCAATTTGGCTGCGCTCTTCAATCTGCCCGTCGTTTATATCATCGAGAACAACGGCTACTCGATGGGCACGAGCCAGGAGCGGTCGTCTGCGTTTAAGTCATGCCTCGCTGAACGGGCATCGGGCTACGACATCGAGTGGGAGCTTTTTTCCGGCGAGGACATCTACGAAGTGCGCGCGCGCACCCAAGTCGCCATTGAGCGGGCGCACAACGAGAGCCGCCCGACCGTCTTGGAAATTGCGACTTACCGCTGGCTGGGGCATTCGGTGGCGGACTCCAGCCATAGCGGCGGATACCGCACAAAAGAAGAGATTGAGCGGCATCAAGCTGAGCACGATCCGGTGGAGGTGTGGAAGCGCAATCTCCTCGCCGAGGGGATTGCCACGGAAGCCGAGCTGAAGAAGATCGACAAAGAAGCCTTCACTGAAGCCGAGGAGTCGGCTGAGTTTGCCAAGAACAGCCCATACCCGGAACCAGAATCGATCTTCGAGGACGTCTATTGGGAAGTGGACAACAAGACGGACAGTGGACGATCGGGGCGTCACTTCTTCAATGACTAACCACCGATTAAACCTTTCAATTTCAACGATTTAGAACGCAAATCCCATGCCGCGCCAAATTACTTACCGCGACGCTCTCCGCGAAGCCTTCGACGAAGAACTCGCCCGCGACCCGATGGTCGTGCTCATGGGCGAGGAGGTGGCCCAATACAACGGAGCCTACAAGGTGACCAAGGGCCTTTGGGAAAAGTGGGGCGACAAGCGCATCGTCGATACGCCCATCAGCGAAGCTGGGTTTATCGGCATGGGCATCGGTGCGTCCATGCTCGGCGTGCGGCCGGTGATGGAACTGATGTTTTGGAGCTTCTACACCGTCGCATGGGACCAGATCATCAACAACGCGGGGATGGTGCGCTACATGAGCGGCGGGAAGATCAATTGCCCCATCGTCATCCGCGGCCCAGCCAATGGCGGCACGGGCGTGGGTGCCACCCATTCCCACACGCCGGAGAACATCATGGCCAGCTTTCCCGGCATGAAGGTCGTGTGCCCCTCGAATGCGCGTGACGCAAAGGGCCTCATGAAGACGGCGATCCGCGACAACGACCCCGTGATGTTCATGGAGAGCACCGCGCTCTATGGCGAGCTTTGGGAAGTACCCTCAAACGATGAAGTGCCCGGTGGTGAGCTGATCATTCCCTTCGGCGTGGCCGACATCAAACGCGCGGGCACCGACCTCACCCTCATCGCGCACGGCCGCGCGGTGATCACTTGCTTGAAAGCCGCCGAGATGCTCGAAGCCGAGCACGGCATCAAGGCGGAGGTGATCGATCTGCGCACGATCCGACCGCTGGACGAGGATACGATTCTCGAATCCGTGGCGAAGACGCACCGCGCGATCTACGTCGAGGAAGGGAAGCCCTTCTGCGGCGTCGGCGCACAAATCGCGTACACCATCCAAAACAAAGTCTTCGACGAACTCGACGCGCCGGTGCAGCGCGTGTGCTCCCTTGATGCACCTGCGATCTACAGTCCGCCGCTGGAGAAGATTCAGCTTCCGTATCCTGAGGTGATCGTCGCGAAAGCGCTGAGCATCTGTTAGCGAAGGCGGCCGCCCCGCCCGCGAGATCATAGATTGATTCGCGTCTGTTCGTGCCCATTAGTGGCTCGCAAAATTTATCTTTTCTCATGCCCAAGATCATCGAAATGCCAAAGCTCTCGGACACCATGACCGAGGGAACCCTCGCGAAGTGGACCATCAAGGAGGGCGATGCCGTGAAGGTCGGGCAGGCCATCGCGGATGTGGAGACGGACAAGGCGACGATGGAGATGACCTCCTTCTTTGAAGGCAAGATCCACAAGCTCGTGGTCAAGGCCGGCGACAAGATTCCCCTGAGCGGCCCGATGGCAATCGTGCTGGAAGAAGGCGAGAGCGCGCCGGCAAATCTCGATGAACTCATCGCAAAAGCGACCGCCGCGGCAGTCGTACCCACGAAAGCCGCAGCCGCCCCAGCAGGCGGAGGTGCCACGCGAAAATCAGCAGGCACCGCTGTTCCCGGCGTCTCACTCCCCAGCGCCCCTGCCTACACTAGGCGCGCGGCCTCAAGCGCCAACGGCCTTCGCGTGAAAGCCTCGCCGCTCGCACGCAAGATCGCCACCGAGCGCGGCATCGATTTGTCCCGCCTCACCGGCAGCGGCCCCGGGGGGCGCGTCGTGCGCTTCGATGTCGAGAACGCTCCTGCCGGCGGCTCTGCAAAAGCCGCCACATCCTCGACTCCCACGATTCGTCCCGTCGTCGGCCCCGACGACGAACGCGTGAAGACCAGCACGATGCGGAACATCATCGCCGAACGTCTGCTCGCCTCGAAGACACAGATCCCGCACTTTTATCTCCAGATCGAGGTTGATGCCGCGCCGCTCATGCAGTTCCGCGCGCATCTCAATGCATCGAACGAAAAAAACGGCGGCAACAAGTACACCGTCAATGATTTCCTCCTCAAGGCCGTCATCTCCGCAGCGCAGGCCCAGCCCGCTGTCAATGCCGCGTGGGATGGTGACGCCATTGTGAAATACAAGTCCATCGGCCTCAGCATCGCGATCGCGGTGGAAGACGGTCTCGTGACACCCGTGATCAAGCAGGCCGAGAAAAAGACACTGCTCGACCTCAGCCTGGCCGTGAAGGAAAAGGCCGCCCGCGCGAAGAATAAAAAGCTCACCCCCGACGACTTCGCCGGCGGCACGATCACCGTGTCCAATCTCGGCGCCTACGGCATCGACCAATTTGCAGCGATCATCAATCCACCGCAGGCCGCCATCCTGTCCATCGGCTCCATTCGCAACGTCCCCGTCGTGAATGACAAAGGCGCGGTCGTCGCCGGGCAGCGCATGTGGATCGGCCTCAGCGGAGATCATCGCGTGGTCGATGGCGCCGTGGCCGCCACCTATCTCTCGGAGCTGCGCAAGCTGGTCGAGAGTCCTGCGTTGATGCTGGTGTGATGCGAGAACTCCCCGCCGTGAGGAACGACCAACCGGCGGACGAACCGAGGCCGGCGCATTGGTTTCGCCGGTTCATGCGGCACCCGATCTTTCCGCTCGCGTGTTTGATCCCTCTCACGCAGATCGTGCGGGACGAGTATCCCATCTCGCACTACCCGATGTACT
Source organism: Verrucomicrobiaceae bacterium (assembly GCA_031411695.1). Lineage (GTDB taxonomy): Bacteria > Verrucomicrobiota > Verrucomicrobiia > Verrucomicrobiales > Verrucomicrobiaceae > JAIBCL01. Next base: position 1,992 of record JANOBO010000242.1, on the reverse strand, counting down.
CGCAGCCGACCACGCGCGAGCTGCGCTTCCAATACGTGGCCGGGGCCGATGACAAACCTTTGCCCGTCGTCTGGCACACCGGCATCACGCCTTCGCAGATCGGGAAGAAATACAGCCGGCACAAGGCCATCCTCATCGCGGCGGAAGAAAAGCGCACAGGCCAGGATCTCGATGACCTCACGGGCGAGCTGGAGACGAAAATCAAGAGCGCCGCCGGCACCGAGACGCTCGAGTTTCTGCGCAAGCTCTCCTTCAAGCGCAAGGCAGATCGCCGCCTCAAGCAATCGATCAAACTGTACGAAGTCACCTTGGGATTCGGTCATCGCCAGTTCACCGAGACACAGAAGGTGGTGGCCGCACTTCCGCCCGTCCCATGAGCGCAGCGTCAGCCACGAACATGAAGCAGGCGCTCGCGCGCTGGTGCCGCGCGGGCTTTGTCCCGCAGCACGCGCATGGCTGGGAATGGTTCTTCATGCGCCTGTTCCTCGCGGTGCTGGTGTTCTACTCACTTCAAGAATTCAAGCCCTACACCTTCGATGCACAGCCAGTCCCCCGTGGTGTCGCACATTTTTTCCCGCTGACTTTCCTGCACGAGAATGGGCCCGTCGATTTCTCCAGCATCAAGCGTCTCGAAATCCCAGGCGCCCTTTCCATCCGCCTCGACGGGCCCGGCTGGTATGACACCGTGGTCCTTCTCGCGGCCGTGCTTGGCGCGCTCTACGTTTGGGGACGCGGCCTCATTGTCACCTTGCCGCTGCTCGCCCTGCTCCACACGCTGCCGTGGACCTACAGCAACTCGCAGGGCTTCACCCATCACGGAAATCAGCTCATCTCCATGGTGCTCATCGTTCAGGCCATCGTCGTCTGGTGGTGGCAGATTCGCGCCTGGCGCGGAAAGGCCGCGCTGTCAGTCGGACTCGCGGGCCAACTGATCTATTACAGCCAGGGCATGGTGGCCTTCTCCTACCTCGCCGGTGCCATCACCAAGCTGATCAATTCAAAAGGGCTCTGGCTGTGGCGCTCAAACAACATTTGCATCGAGCTGATCAAATCGCATCGCCTCGAGTTCTACGCGAACCTGGATCCCAACTACGCGGGTGATCCACCGGCGGCGCTGTGGCTTCTGAATCACCCGTGGACCACGCGCCTGCTTTTCGACGCAGGGTTCTTCGTCGAGCTTTTTGCCATCATCGCACTGCGGAGCAGACCTTGGGCGCTCCTCACCGGCTGCCTCATCATCGCCTTTCATCGCAGTGTCTGGTTGCTCATGGCGCTCGAATTTCCGATGCACGAATACCTTCTCATCATCTTCCTCGTGAATCTGCCCTACTGGATGTGGTGGGCCGCCAAAGGTCGGCGCGCCTCCTCACCAACGGCTCACGCGACTGTCTAGCTGGAAGACCTGACCCGACACATGTTTCATCGTGTCGAGGAACGCAATGAACCGTGCGGCATCCTCGACCGAATTAAGCCGCCGCAGCAGGTGCATTCTCACCAGCTCGTCTTTCCGGGATGGATCGCTCATCAGATGCGCCGTCATCTTCGTCTCCAGCAAGCCAGGCAGCACACAGTTGGTGCGCACATTCTTCGCGCCATACTCGGCAGCAAGACTCTTCGTCAGCCCGATGAGACCCGCCTTTGCCGCCGCGTAGTTGGCCTGGCCCGCCGTCCCAAACAGCGCCGCAAACGAGCCGACGTTGATGATGTGTCCACAGCGCTTCTTCGCCATCAGCCACATCGCCTTCTGGCTGCACAGGAACGCTCCCTTCAGGCACACGTCCATCACCTCATCGAAGCTCTCACCGCTCATCCCCGTGAGGAAACCGTCCGCAATGATGCCCGCATTGTTGATCAGCAGATCGATGCTTGGGATGCCCCCGAAAAAACGCTCCACCGACTCGGCGGACGTCACATCCAGCTCACCCCGACCCGGCGCATGCACCCTCCAGCCATCCTGCTCAAGCAGCGCCCGGATCGCCTTCGCCAGATCGC
>JANOBO010000241.1:0-5415 GCA_031411695.1 Verrucomicrobiaceae bacterium | reverse complement strand
GACCATCCATCGCCTCACCCCCAAAGCCTGGGCTGCCGAACAGGCCGCGAAGCGTCACGCCCTGGCCCAGAGCGCTGTCGTGCCGATGTAGATCGACCGGCCGTCAAGCGCCGGACTGAGGGGGTAGGTTGATCGGATACGATGCTCATGCGAGTGGCACCGCGCACAACACGTGACCTCGTTTTATTTCTGAAAGCGCCACCCACGAATTGAGCAGCGAAACATTCGTGTCTTCATTCGGGCGCTTCCCCCATCGTCTTTATTTGCCTGACCGAAAAGAATCGTTCTCCGCGATGTTTTGGGCATCTTGCGCGCATGTTCGGCCATTTACCCGGTCCTGCCATTTGCTGTTTGAAGGCGGCCTCGGTCTATCGCGCGCACTTCTGCGGCCTGGCCACGAGTCTGCATCATCACTACGGCGCGTGGGCGCGCTTCCTGGTGAACCGCGACAGCGCCTTTCTCGCCCTGTTGGGTTCGGCCTTTGCGAAATCGCCTTCCACCCTGTGCCAAAAGACTTGCTGCAATCCATTCTCCACGCCGCGAGATCTCGTGGCAGACAACCGGGTGCTCCAGTACACCGCTGCTGTCACAATCTGCGGCCTGAGCGCCAAGCTTGATGATGACGCGGAGGACGAACGCGGCTGGCGCCGCCGCGCCGCGCGCTGCGGCTCACTCACGCTTGATGCTCCGATTGGCGATGCCTTGGGTCTGCTGCACGCAATGCGTTTCCCGGTCCAGAAGGTGCGCGCCTGGATGACCGGGCAATCGGTAATCGAAAGCCGTTCCGCCACTCTCCATGACGTGGCACATCCCACCAGCGCGGCGTATGGCGAGATCGTGGGCCATCTGGCTGACGTGACAGGCACACCGGATGCGAAGCCCATGTTGCAGCAACTTGGCGAGAGGCTTGGTTTCCTCATCTACGCGCAGGATGCGTGGGAGGACTGGGCGCGGGATCGGCAGCGTGGCCGGTTCAATGCTCTCCAAGATTTCCACCTCGTATCCGAGCGGCGCGCTGCCTTGCTGCCCGCCTTGGAGGAAGCGCTCGGCGCGCTGCGGGCGGCATTCGGGATGCTGCCGCTAGTGCGGAACCGAGATCTGCTTCACGCCGTGCTCATCGACGGCGCGGATCAGCGCGTGGCCCAGATCAGAGAGGAAGGAGGATCACGAAAACGATCCGCGCAGAAACCTGAGACAAGACACCGCAGGAAAAGCTGGAGCGACCGGCGTGATTGTTGCGATTGCTGCGATTGCGTGGACTGCCTCCGCTGCGGCCGTCACCGCAGTGGCGGCTCCGCATGCGACTGCAATCCCTGCGATGGCGACGGCATCGAGTGCTGCGGGTGCGATTGTTGTCCGTGACGCGGCCGCGCCTCTTACGCCACGCCGATCACCTTCGCAGGAGCGCCGGCACGCAGGGTGAGCGCCTCCCCTTCCCGTCGCCCGATGAGCTTCTGTCCCAGTGCCGACGCGGGCGTGATGATGACGATTTCATCTCCGTCATGACGGACCTCCGTTCCTCCGGCTGACGGGCCGAGGAAGTAGTGACTGTGCCCATCGGAATCTTCCAAGGTGACGAGCGAGCCGAGTGAGACTGGCGCGCCATGAACGAAAGGCGCGGACGACAATGCCGCGAATGCACGCACCGCCTCTTGCAATTCGGCCACCCGCCTTGCCTGTCCGCGCGCGACATACGATGCCTCGAGCGTGCGCGTGTCGTATTTGTTCTCCGCCTTGCCGTCGGGGTCCGTCGCTGCCGCAAAGGATTCATGGGCGGCCCGGGTGAGTGCGGCCAGTTCGGCATTCAGCACGGCGAGGATCTGGGAGAGGACGGCTTGTTTGTTCACGGGTGGCGAGTTGCGATTCTGTCACCTGAGCTTCGCCTGATGGATGCACAACAGACAAAACGGCATCACCTCTTTCGAGATGATGCCGTTGTGGATCTGCAATTGCAGCACCGGGCGAAGGGTTACTTCGTCGGCACGCTCTGGATGGTCTTGAGGATGCGGCCGGCGATGGCGTATGGATCGCCCTGCGAATTCGGACGGCGGTCTTCGAGGTAGCCCTTGTAGTCGTTGTTCACGAAGCTGTGCGGGATGCGGACGGAGGCACCGCGATCGGCGAGGCCGTAGGTGAACTTGTCGATGGACTGGGTCTCATGCAGGCCGGTGAGGCGCATGTGATTGTCCGGACCATAGACGGCGATGTGCTCGTGGACGTTCTTCTCGAAGGCTTTCATGAGCTTCTCAAAGTAGGCCTTGCCGCCCTTCTCACGCATGAAGGTTGTGGAGAAGTTCGCGTGCATGCCGGAGCCGTTCCAATCCGTGGCGCCGAGCGGCTTGCAGTGCCATTCGATGTCCACGCCGTACTTTTCACAGAGGCGCAGGAGGAGGTAGCGTGCCATCCAGACTTGGTCGGCGCAGTTTTTGCTGCCTTTGCCGAAGATCTGAAATTCCCACTGCCCCTTGGCCACTTCGGCATTGATGCCTTCGTGATTGATGCCGGCGTCGAGACACTGATCAAGATGCTCCTCAACGATCTGCCGCGCGATGTCGCCCACGTTCTTGTAACCAACGCCCGTGTAGTACGGCCCCTGCGGGGCGGGGTAGCCATTCTCGGGGAAGCCGAGCGGGCGGCCGTCTTGGTAGAGGAAGTACTCCTGCTCAAAGCCGAACCAAGCGCCCACATCGTCAGGAATGTTTGCGCGCGTGTTGGATGGGTGCGGGGTCTTGCCGTCGGGCATCATCACCTCGCACATCACAAGCACGCCGTTCTTGCGGGTGCTGTCCGGATAGACTGCCACGGGCTTGAGCACGCAGTCGGAGCTGCGGCCCTCGGCCTGTTGCGTGGAGCTGCCGTCAAAGCCCCACAGGGGGAGATCCTTCAGCGTGGGGAATTTTGCAAACTCCTTGATCTGAGTCTTGCCGCGGAGGTTTGGCACGGGCTGGTAGCCGTCGAGCCAGATGTATTCCAGTTTGTATTTGGCCATGGGTATCGTGTTTGTTGGGTGGTTGGATATTAGGTTCTCGATCCGGGACCGACCCCGGAGACCTGCCACGACACCGGAGGTGCCGACGGGAGGCAAGGTTTCCAGTAAGCAGATGCCATGCCAGCCGCGCAAACGGTTTTTCAGGCCTGCGGTGAAATCTTGCCAAGCGGGACCTCATCGGCAGTTCTCGGAGGCCGACTTCTAGATAACACTTGCCGCGTGGGCGCGTGTCGGTGTAGCATCCCACGAATGAAAACTCACCTGATCCTCTCCTTGGCGGTGCCTTTCCTCGTGGCGCTTCCCTCTTGCTCGCGGAACGCGGAGGAGATCAGCGCCCTCATCGGGAAGATCGAAGATTTGGAGGCTGGCAGCCGCGACATCACGCTACAGGTCTCAGAACAGCGGCGGGTTCTCCAGGCTGCTTCGCGGGAAAGGGAGCGGGCTGCTGTGCAGCGGGGCGAAACGGAGAATTTGATCCGGAAGACGCGAATTGAGATGGAGGCGGTGGACGCCCAGTTCTCGGCATACAGGCAGGACTACCGGCGCGCGGTTCAAAGTCGCGCAAAGGGCATGCCTCTGCCGGACTTTGCCATTGGCTCCACGGATTACTCGCGGGTCGTGGTCAGCTCCGCCACCGACACGGAACTCACCGTGCTGACCAACGAAGGCGTGGCGAAAGTGCCGCTGGCCAGCGCGCCTTTGACCATCCAGGCAATGTTCGGCTACGATCCTTCCACCGAGTCCCCCGGACCCAATGTACGTTCGGAATCAGCCGCCTACCTCGACCGCGTGATCGCGGAGGGAAAAACGTCCGCTCAAGAAAACAAGCGCCTCCTCGCGGACATGAAAGCAGCAAGCCAAAAGAAAAGACCGGTGGCGCGTGCGCCGGAAGCCTCCGCCTGCACCAAGGCATGGGACTGGCGGAACACGAGTTCCTTTGAGGGCAGCTTTTACGCGCCGCTGCGGAAACGTTAAGGTTTTCCGCCCGCTCAATCCACAGCGCGCGCCGCGCCGCATGATGCAGCCGGCACTGCCCACCCCTTCCCGCAGGCACGCTCTCAACCCCGCGCGCCTCTCTGCGTGGTGCGCCACGATCCAGCCACCCATCACCAGCCATGAAGATCACTTTCTGCGGAGCAGCCGGAACCACCACGGGTTCCCAACATCTCATCGAGGTCAATGACCAGCGCATCCTTCTCGACTGCGGCCTTTATCAAGGCAGGCGTCAAGAGGCCTTCGAGCGCAACCGCCACTTCCCTTTCGATCCCAAGAGCATCGACTGCGTCGTCCTCTCCCACACGCACATCGACCACAGCGGAAACCTGCCAAACCTCGCCAAGCAAGGCTTCACCGGCAGCATCTACTGCACCCACGCCACACGCGATCTGTGCAGCATTATGCTGCCCGACTCCGGCCACATCCAGGAGTCCGACATCGAGTGGGTCAACAAACGCCGCAAGCGCGATAACCTGCCCCCCGTCGAGCCAACCTACACCCGCCTCGATGCCGAGCGCTGCCTGCGCCAGTTCATCGCCACCGGCTATGCCCGGCCAATGCCCATCGCCGCTGGCGTCACCCTCACCTTCATCGATGCTGGCCACATCCTCGGCTCCGCCCAGGTCATCCTCGACATCGACGACCGCAGCGACGGCAAAAGGAAACGCCTGCTTTTCTCCGGCGACATCGGCCGTCCGGGCAATGACTTGCTCAACGACCCGGCCCCCTGCGACGACGTGGACCACGTCATCATGGAGAGCACCTACGGCGGACGGCACCACGAAATGCCCGCCACCACCTCCGACGAGATTTGCCAGATCATCCACCGCATCATCGAGCGGCGATCCAAGCTGATCATCCCATCCTTCGCCGTCGAGCGCACCCAGCAGCTCCTCTACACGCTCGACCGCCTGCGCTCCATTGATTGCTTCCCCGCCGTGCCCACCTATGTGGACAGCCCCCTCGCCGTCAGTGCCACCGAGATCTTCCGCATGCACCTCGACAGCCTCAAGCCCGCCGTCGGCCAGGCCCTTTTCATGCGCGATGACCCCTTCGGCTTCGAAGGCCTGCACCTCATCCGCAAGGTCGAGGACTCCAAGGCCCTGAACCTCATCAACGGCCCCGCCATCATCATCTCCGCCTCCGGCATGGCCGAGAATGGGCGCATCCTCCACCACCTGCGCAACAACGTCGAGAACCCCGCCAACATCATCCTCTTCGTCGGCTACTGCGCCGAGAACACCCTCGGCAGAAAATTGCGGGATGGCATGAAGCGCGTCCACATCCTCGGCGACGAATTCAACGTCAACGCCCAGATCGAAATCCTCGACTCCTTCTCCGGCCACGCCGACCACGGCGAACTGCTAGCCTGGTTCGACCGCGTCACCGGCCCCAAGCAAAAGACCTTCCTCGTCCACGGCGAGCCCGAC
>JANOBO010000240.1:0-12659 GCA_031411695.1 Verrucomicrobiaceae bacterium | reverse complement strand
TCAATCTGCACCTCAGGCCCACCAAGATCGGCGCGCAAATCATTGGCGGCACGCTCTTCGGGGCCGGCTTCGCGCTCATCGCGTATTGTCCCGGCACGGGTGCGGCGGCGCTCGGCCAAGGGAGCTGGGATGTGCTTTTTGGCATGGCTGGATTGGTGGCCGGTTCCTATTTGTATGCGGAGATGTCGGGGTGGCTGAAGCGCACGGTGGAGACGTGGGGAGACAAGGGCAAAGTGGTGCTGGCAGATCTCGCCCACGTCCCGCGGCTTCCGTTCGCCTATGCCGTCGCGTTGCTGTTGGGCGTCGGTCTCTATTTTCTGGAGCGTGCATTTCCCCGCTGACATCCAGCTCAATCCATCCCCTCACCCCATTCCCATGACTCCGCCAACGACGCGCGCTTCAGGTGGCATGATCGTCCGCGAGAAACAGCCGGTGAACCTCGAGATGCCGTTCGGGTCGCTCGACAGCTTCATCACTCCCGTGGATCGCTTTTACGTTCGCTGCCATCACCCGATTCCGGAGATCGATGTTTCGAGCTGGCGGCTGAAAATTGACGGCGATGTCGAAAATCCCATCGAGCTGACCTACGCCGAGCTGGCCGCCATGGAAACACGGACGATGACCGTGGCGATGGAGTGCGCAGGAAATGGCCGCGCTTTGCTCGAGCCACAACGCGACGGCGCGCAGTGGGAAGGCGGCGCCGTGGGCAACGCGGAATGGACGGGCGTGCCTCTCGCCTCGGTGCTGAAGCGCGCGGGCGTGCGCGGCTCAGTTTGCGAGGTGATCCTGGAAGGGGCGGACGAAGGGGAGATCAAGGAACCGCCGCGACCTCAGGGAAAGATTCATTACGCGCGCAGCCTGCCTTTGCGAAAGGCGGCCGACGATGTGCTGCTGGCGTTGCGGATGAACGGTGAAGATCTGACGCCAGCCCACGGCTTTCCGCTGCGCGCGGTGGTGCCTGGCTGGTATGGCATGGCTGCAGTGAAGTGGCTCACGCGCATCATCGCGACCAGCCAGCCCTATCACGGATATTATCAAACGGTCGACTACGCGTACTGGCAGCGCGGGTCGGACTCTCCGACACTCGTTCCGATCACCGCAATGTGTGTGAAGGCGCAGATCGCGCGGCCGGAGTATGCGGAGACGGTGAGCGCGGGGAAGCCATATCGCGTGAATGGGGCGGCATGGACGACCGACGCTGAGATCGCCAAGGTGGAGGTGAGTACTGACGGCGGCGGGACGTGGAAAGATGCGAGGCTGCTAGGCCAGACGATGCGCAATGCGTGGCGGCTTTGGGAATTCGAATGGGACGTCCCTGCGACACCCGGAAAAGCGGTGCTGATGGCGCGCGCCACTGACAGCGAAGGTCGCGTTCAACCTTCGCGCCACCACGACGACCGTGGCAGCTACCTCATCCACCACTGGTTGCCGGTCGAGGTGCTGATCCGCTAAGCGCCAGCCAGGATTCTCGCGCGCGACGCTCAAGGCTTACCCGCGCGTGGAGCTGAAGGCTTTTGCCCCGCCTCGTCGAGCACGCCGGCGTCCGTCAGCCACGGCTGAAATTCATCGGGGACTTTTGCTTCGAACGCCATGGGCTTCATCGTGATGGGATGCTCAAACGCGAGGCGCCACGCATGAAGCATGAGCCGAGAAGATGCCGTGGGTTGCCGTGACGGATGCCCGTAGAGGGGATCGCCAAGGATCGGCGTGAGCAGGCATTCCTTCATGTGAACACGAATTTGATGGGTGCGGCCCGTGAGCAGCCGACAGAGAATAAGCGCGCAGCCTGCGTGTGTGGCGAGCAGCCGCCACTCGGTGACGGCATCCTTGCCCGCGCCGTCGTGCAGCACTGACATGCGTTTCCGGTCAACAGGATGACGCCCGATTTTGTTTTGAATGAGCGCGCCTTTCACCTTCGGAATGCCGGCGACCACGGCCAGATAAAACTTGCTGATGCGCCTTTCTGAAAACTGCTCGGCGAGCCGCGTGTGCGCCAGATCGTGCTTGGCCACGACCATGCAGCCGCTGGTTTCCTTATCGAGACGATGCACGATGCCTGGCCGCATCTCGCCGCCGATGCCCGACAAGTCATCGCAATGATGCAGCAGTGCATTCACGAGCGTGCCGTCCGGATTGCCCGCCGCAGGATGCACGACGAGTCCGGAGGATTTGTCGATGACGATGATGTCCGCGTCCTCGTGCAGAACGCTGATGGGAATGTCCTGCGCCTTCACCTCAACGGGTACGGCGTCGGGTATGCTGAGCGCGATGGCATCACCCAGTTTCAGGATCGCGCTGGGCTTGGCGCTTGCTCCGTTTAGGGTGACGTGCCCCTCGCGGATCAAATCCTGCAAACGGGAGCGGGAAACGTCAGTCACCTTCCTCTGTAGGAACCGGTCCAGGCGTTCTCCGGCACCATCTTCACTCGCGATTGCAAATTGCACGTGAGAACGTTCGCAGGCTTGCGGATGCGAACAACTTTTTTGTCACCAAGGGAAGGCAACGTTGGCGCGTGGTACAGGTTAAGGTAAACTACAAGAAGTGGCCGCCGCGAGAGAACAGCAATACCTCAGCACCTGCCCGTCTTGCGACACTCAGATCGATGTGACGTCCTTGGAGCCGTTCACAAAACTCAAGTGTCTGCACTGCGGGGAGATGGTGCGCGTGCGCAGGAAGTTCGACCACTTCGTGATCGTGAAGCAGATCGGCGAAGGCGGGATGAGCCGCGTGTTCGAGGCCGAGGATGAAACCCTCGGCCGGCGCGTGGCGCTGAAGATCCTGAACCGCCAATACAGCCGCAATGCGGAGCGCATCGAGAGCTTTCGCCGTGAGGCGTTGATCACGGCGAATGTGAATCACCCGAACGTGATCAAGCTCTACACAGTCGGCTACGACCAGGGCTATTTTTACATCGCGATGGAGCTGGTGGGAGGCGGCAGCCTGGAGCAGCGCATCCGCCAGCGTGGCACCCTGCCTGAGACTGAGGCGTTGCGCATCGGCCACGAAGTCGCGGAAGGATTGCGCGCGGCGCAGCGCGTGGGCCTGGTGCATCGCGATGTGAAGCCGGCAAACATTCTCTTCACCGAGACGGGCACCGCAAAGGTGGTGGACTTCGGTCTCGCGCTTTTCGTGGAGCGCGACGTGGATGACTCCGGTGAGATCTGGGCCACGCCGTATTACGTCGCGCCGGAAAAGGTGATCGAGAACCGCGAGGATCACCGCAGCGACATCTTCAGCCTGGGCGCAACGATGTACCACGCCCTCACCGGCAAGCCGCCGCACAAGGCGAACACGAATTCGATCCAGGAGCTGCGCGTGATCAAATGCCGCCGCGTGACGCTGGAGGAGTCCGGCCTGCATTACGGAGCGCGCACGCAGCATGTGGTGAACCGCATGCTAGCCTTCAAGCCGGACGATCGTTTTCAGGGTTACGACGACTTGATCGAGGAACTGCGCTTTGCCGAGGGCCTGGTGGGCCGCTCACTTCTGCGCCGCGGCTCGAAGCGCACGCGCGTGGCGCTGGGTGCCGCGGCCGCCGTGGTCGCGGCCTTTGCCATCGGCTGGGTGCTGCGGGACTCGCGTGAGAAACGTCTGAACTCCATCACCGCCGCGCCGTCCGTCATCGAAAAGGAACTGACCGGCGAGGGCGTCACTCTTCAATCTGGCACGCCGACGACAGCTGACCGCTTCATCCATGCGCGGGAGATTTTGCTGCAAGGAAAGTTCGAGGAAGCACGGCGGTTGTTCGACGACATCCTGAAATCCGGCGCGCGGCAGCCGACGCTGAACTGGGCGCGTTTCAACTCCGCCCTGTGCGCTATCGTGACGGGCCACAAGCATGAGGCGACCGAAATGTTCAAGCTCATCTCCGCTGAGTCAGCCGTGCCGTCTGTGACCACGGGCACGGATCTCTCCGCATTCTTCGCGAAGCTGGGGCGTGTGATGAGTGCCAATCTCGGACACGACGCCGATGTGGCAAAGCTGGCTTATGTCGAGACAAACGAGGAGATCATGGGGTGGCTGGCGCTCGGTTTGGCGGAATGGCACTTCGGCGATCCGGGCGAAGGTGCGGAGAGCATCGGGAAGTTTCTTGGCGGCAAGCAGTTGGAAAAAAACCTCGAGTGGGTGCCTCGCTATCGCGTTTTGGTCGAGCCTTACATGCATGACATCGAGGTGGTGCGCAGCCTCAACGGACTCAGGAAGGGAAAGCCAAAATCCATCGCGGACGCGCAGGCCGCGCTGGCAGAAATCAAAAAAGCAAAGGAAAGCCTGAAGACGGCCGGCAACATCCTCGGCATTCTCGGAAGAGCGGAGTCCGGCATCAACAAGGAGATCGCGAAGATGCGGCTCGAGGAGCAACGCGCCGAGATGGCCCAGGCCGCCGGGCACCGCAAGCGCGAGCTTGATCAGCTCAAGGATCTTTCGTCAACGCTGCCTTCATTGGTGCAGGGCTATGATTTTAGCGCCGCGATCCAGGTGCTCAAGGACGTGCGTTTCGAGTCGCCCGAGGTGCAGATGGCGCTGGAGGGAAAACGCTATCTCTACACGAAGGCGCAGGAGTTTGTGACGCAGCTCATCGGCGACGTCAACAGCACAGGCTACAAGGGTAAACTGGGGCGCAGGGAGGCCGGCACTCTCGAGGGCGTCATCAGCGCGGCTGACCTCAAGCAACTCCGTCTGAACATCGACCGCGGCGTCATCGCCGTGCCGCTCGACTCGGTCGATTCTCAGTCACTCATCGACATCGCCCATGCATTTTGCGCCAAGATCACCGACTCTACCGACTACTACCGCCGCCAGGAATTGATGGCTGCTTTCGCCCGCATCCAGGGATCCCACGATGCCTCGACCATCGCGGCGCAGCTCATGGAGGAGAACCGCGAGTTTCGAAATCGCTGGATGCAGGTGTTGCAGGGCGGGATCTGAGAGTGCGGGAGAGAATCCGTGCGGCGTTTGGACTGCGGGCGATTGCTCCCCGCGCCTGCATGTCAGACTGGCCGCAAACCATCAGGGATGCTCCTGCGGGACCGGATCGAACCCGTCAGGGATCTGCAACTGCCACTTCGAGCCTAGCGGCACATTCACAAGTCCGGCAAAGGGCGCTGTGGCAGGCTGGGGGTTCTGCGTGACGGCGAGGCGGCTCTTGTCCAAATAGAAGCGGCTTGCGTGTTTAGTATCCACCGACACGAGGCGCGAGAGCTTCGAGTCACCACCTTTGCCGATGATCGAGAGGGAGGGATGGCGCGGCTCGATGCGGCTCCATGCCTTCGATGACCAATAGTCACCCGCCCAAACTTGCCGTGCCTTGCTGCGGACGTAGATGCCCTTCCGGTCAAACTGGATCTCCGGCACATAGCGGCTGCCGACGACATCCGCCAGCGGAGGATTCGCGAGGTCAGGTTTGCTCTCGGTGGACTCGAGGAGGTAATCGTTCCCGTCCAGCCGCACCACGCACCACGCATGGCCGCCCATGTCCCCGTAGCGGCCGATGGCCACGCGCACTTGGAAGCCTTGCGACTCGAGCCAGTCAGCGAGGAAGATGGAGGAATCCTCGCAGTCGCCGTGCTCGAGGTTTTGAGTCTCCAGCGCAGTCTGCCAGCAGTCGGACTTTTTGTTTTTGCTCTCGGGATCCAGCTTGTAGGTGCAGTGGTGATGCACCGCGCTCCAGATGGTGAAGAGCTTTTGGATGCGAGACTGGTCGGAGGGGAACCGCGCGGGCGGCTGGTAGCCGTTCAAGAACTCATTGACGTAGCGAAACCTGCCGTGGCTGTCGGTGGCCACCACCGCGTAGGTACGGTTACATGAGGGACATTCCAGCGTCATGCTGCTCTGCTGATACACCACGCGGCACACATGCGGATGGCCGCACAGCGCGCACACATTGAAGAAGGCATCCGTCTTTCGTGCGTTGAGCTGCTCGGGCGAGAAATCCTCGAGCCGCTGCCCCACCACCATCAGGCAGGTCTGGGAAAGCCCGCCGGGACTGCTTTTCAGCAGGCACGCAAAGTGAGTCATCTCCGACTCCGTCTTGTGCGCGAACGCCTGGAACTCCCCGAGCAACTGATCCGCATTCGGCCGCGCTGCTGAGCACGCCGAAACTCGAAAGTACCTTGGCAGCGACGCCTGCACGCTGCGCATCACTTCATCAAGATCGTCAAACGGGACATCCTGCTCATACCGCTCAAGAAACTTCTGCAGCTCGGCATCGATCTTCAGCGGCGTTTGCTTCGCGGCCATGCGCGCGTAGTTCACCTGGTCGTAGAGCGAGGCCTTGAAGCGGTCTGCGGAGCGCTCGTTCTTCGATGGATTCGTGATCGAGCTCCACCAGGAACTCCAGGCATCAAACGTCCCTTCCTTGGCCGTGGCCATGAGTCCGGCGGCGGACATGCCCGCAAGCAAAGGGAAGACCATGAAGAATCGCTTCATTCTGGAAATTGTAGTCCATACAGAAATGCGGGCAATCGTTTTATACTTCGTGTCCCTTAATCGCATCGATTCTCCAATAACATCGCGGTCGCCGACCAACCTCGACCGCAACCGCCTTCCTCTACCGTCCGCCTAGTCTTCGATCTCCCAGATCAAGCCGAAGCATCAGCCGATTGCGATTGTAACGGGGGATCCGCTCAGCGGCGTCGGTGCTCTGCACATTCACATCAAAGTAAATGCGCTTCCCGTCCTCTTGATCGAAGGCCGCATGATGGAGCGGATCGGAGAGCGAGAGCGCTCCCATGTCAGCCACACAAACCGCATCGCCCCAAGGCCCATAGGCCTGCGCCGCCTCCGCAAACCAAATCCTCGCCGTCTGCACCGCGCCTGCGCCCTCGGTCGCGATCATCACCCAATTGTTTCGGAAGCGATTCCACTCAACGCTTGCCGCCACCACGGGCACGGACTTCCCGCCAGCCGCCGCACGCAGGTGAACTCGCGATTGCTCCTTGCCCATCTCTTTTCGCGCCAGGAGTTCCTCTTCTTGGTTCGCGGTCAAGGGTGCCGATTGCTTCTGCCACTCGAGCGCGCGCTTTTCCCCGCTCCACGACAGCGCCTCGTACTTCGAAGGATCTGCGATGTCTTCGTACTGCGCGGGGACCCGGGTCATGCAAAAGGGAGCTGCAAAAAAGAAATGCTCCCCCGAGTCGTCCTTCACCTTCACCGCGTGGCCTTGCGGAAACTGCCAGGTGAACTCATTGCCGAGCAGCACCACCGGCTCGAACATCTGATCTTTGTCATTGAACTCCGCGATCCCGTGATCCACCCGCGCTCCATTGGTGCGGCGGCGTTCATAGTGCGCCAGCAGATGCTCATGCCCCTCCGCGTCCAGCACGCTCAGCAGACCCTCGATGCGCACGCTGCCAGCCACATCGTTGGCGAAGACACCCCGCTCGGATAGGTACTCGAAGTGAATGCCGAGACTCGGGTCCAGTCCGCCGCTCGCGGAAAAGTCCGACGTAGCCGCCGCCACGACCGTCGCGTCTGGCGCGCCGCGAAAGCCTGCCGCATCGCACCAAACCCAGAACAATTTTCCGCGATACATCGCCGCCTGCGCGCTTCCATGCATGACCATCTCACCGTTCAGGTTCGGCCGTGGCAGCGGCACTTCCAGCCCAAGGCGCGTCGCCTCACGGTAGATGCCCTGCCCTGTCGCGCGGTACATCCTCTCCGCGATGTCCGCCCGCATCACTTTCACTTCGGCGGTCGTGCCCGCCCTCGTGTCCAGCGCCAGGCCCGAAACACCCGGATCGCCTGCGGCGAAAACATAGCCAGGACTCCGCACCGAGAAAAACACGCGCCTGCCCAGCAGCCCCGGCTCGTCGAAGACCACCCAGCCCGCGCTGTCCGTCACGAGGTCGATCTCGTTCCGGGTGCGTAGCATCACCATTGGCACACCGCGGCCCGTGGCTTCATCGATCACCTGAATGCCGAATCCCGACCTCTCCTCCGCCACCGCCGCCACGTGCAGCATCAGCAGCGTGAGGAAGCAAAACCAAGTGCCGGAGACGCAACCCCGGAGCGCATCGCCGCCCCGCCATTTTCTTTCCACACCATCGTCGGGACGGCATCGTTGTTGCGCTTCAATTTCCATTCAGTTCTCGAGCCGCCCGTTTTACCACGCGAGGTCAAAAGCGCAAAGAAGAAAGACCCGGCCGGTTGCCCTCCCCTTCGCGCCGACTCGCGATCCAATGAGAAGGCCCGGTCGGATTTTGTCTCAGCCGTTGACAAAGCGGCGCGCGCCCGCACGCTCGGCATCGCGCCTCCACAACCCTCTCTCCCGCATGAATGTTCTGATCATCGAAGACGAACACGCGCTGGCCGCGGCGCTCTCCACTCTGGTGCGCCGGCTCGGCGCGGAGCCTTCCGTGGCGGCATCGGGTCAAAGCGGACTCGACAAGCTCACCAAGCGCTCCTTTGACCTCATCGTGCTCGATCTCGGACTGCCGGACATGAGCGGGCTCGAGGTGCTGCGGCGCACGCGCGGCGCATCGGGTGGCCCGCCAGTGCTCATCATCACGGCGCATGGTACTTTGGAAAATGCGTTGGAGGCAAAGCGGCTGGGCGCGAGCGATTACTTTTTAAAGCCGCTGGATCTCGCCGAGTTCCAGCAGGCACTGCGTGCGTTCGTGACGAAGGCGGAGGTGAGCCCGCCGCCCGCGATCCCTGTTCGGCAAAACGCGGTGATGATCGGCGCGGCACCGGCGATGCAAAAGGCCTATGCGTCCATTGCGCAGGCGTGTGGCACAGATGCGCCGGTCTTGCTGACCGGTCCGTCGGGCTCTGGCAGGTCGCTGGCGGCGCGCGTGATCCATGCGAATCGTGGCACGCACTCGCCGCTCGTTTTCTTCCGCGTGGATGAGTGGCCGGAGGAGCAACTGCACGGAGCGCTGCTCGGCGGCGGTGATGCTGCGGGACAGTTTCAGAATGCCGCAGGTGGCGCGATGTACATCGAAGACATCGCCACGCTGCCGCTGCCCGTGCAGGCCGGGCTGGAGCGCGTGATGGGCACGGCAGGCGCGCCGCGCGTCATCGCGGCCACCACGCGGGATCTTCTGGCTGAAGTGCGCGAGGGCCGCTTCCGCGAAGATCTGTTTTATCGTTTGAAGATAGTCGAGATCTCGCTGCCGCCGCTGACGCAGCGCACGGAGGACATCCCTGCCCTGGCCGCTTTTCTGCTGAGCCAGGCTGCAGGCGCCAGCCGTGATCTGACACTCGCTCCCGAGACGCTGGCCTGTCTGAAAACCCATCCATGGCCGGGCAATGTGCGTGAGCTGCGCAATGCCATGCAGCATGCGGCGGCGGTGTGCGCGGCGCCTCTCGTGCTGCCGCGACATTTGCCCGAGACTATCGCGCGCAGCGCGGACTCCCCTGCGACCGCCCGCAGCCATCTCGATGAGGCGCTGCGCCACGCGCTGGCCAGGTGGCTGGATCAAAAGCTGACCGCACGCGCGGATGCCCTGCCCGCCTATGACGATCTCGCCGAGCAGGTGGAGTCCATGATGCTGAAGGAGCTGATGCCGCGCTTCGACAACAAGCCCACGCATCTGGCTGCCGCGCTGCGGATGAACCGCGCCACCCTGCGGAGAAAGTGCCGCGATATTTTGTGAGGCGCGAGGTCACACACGCGCGCGTCCGTCTCAACGCACGATGACTTTCGAGCCGGGCCTCACCAGAGTGGGCAGGCGGATCGCATCCCAGTTCGCAAAGCGTACGCAGCCCGCGCTCTGCGCGCGCCCGATGGTTCTCGGTGAGGCGGTGCCGTGTAGTCCGATGCCCGACTTGCTGATGCCCGACCACAAGATGCCGACAGGACTGTTCGGCCCGGGCGGAATGGCAAAGGAGACATCGCCGCGCTCGCCCTGCTCAAGGAACTGCTTGTCCCAGCGGAAAGTGGGCGTGGTGACCATCGTGACGATCTTCCAATCGCCGATAGGTATGAACTGCGGTTTCCCTGGCGTGATGGGAAACGCGGCGAGCATTCTTTCTTTTGGATCGTAGATCGCGCCCATGCGTTCCTTCGTGTCGATCACGACGGTGTTCCTGCTGAGCACGGCGTCCTCCTTAAAGCCACGGCTCTTCGGCACGTCCTCGATCTTGAAGGGCTTCAAATTTGGCACATAAACGATCTGGCCGGGCGCGAGCGTGGCCAAGTTCTTGTTTGGATTCAACGCGGCGAGAAACGTCTCGTCCGTGTGGAAGCGCTCCGCGATGAGCTCGTCAACGCTGCGGTATGACATGTACTTGGAGCCCTGCTGCTCCTCCGGCTTCGCCGGCAGCGCGGCGTCCACGAACTTCAGGAGATCCTCACGCATCTTGAATGCGGCGTAGAGCACGGGCACGGCGCGGTAGGCATCCTCGATGACGCGCGTCCAGTCGTACACATCGGCCACGCCGTGGGAGAAATTGTAGTTCACCACGCCTTTGTAAGTGAACTCGCCGATCGCACCGTCCACCTTGCCGGGGCAGAACATCTCGCGGTCGAGGAAGATCTGGATGCGCAGGATGGTCTCACGGTCCTTCGGCACTGAGGGGTCGTTCTTCGCGGGCCCGAGGTCTTGCGCGTCCAGCCAGCCGGCGCACGCGAGAGTCATCAACACCGAAACCAGTCTCATCGTCATGGCTGTCGATGATGCGCGCGAATGTGTGGAATGCAACGGCCGCCCGTGGTGCCGAATGACATCGGAGCACATCAGAAAGCGAACTCGCGACTTTGGCCGCCAGCTCATTCGTTGCGCTCACAAAAGCCGAATGAGATCCGGCGTCCCGCGACGTTCACCTCAGCATGCTCTCAAACTCAGACCTGCTGCAGCTCAAACGCTGGAACACTCCCACCATCTACAATGGCTGGGAGCAGATCACCACGCGCGACCCCGCCGCAGACGCGTTCAATCTCGAGGAGACGCGCGACTTCATGCCACAGATGGGACCCATGGTCGGCCATGCGGTGACGGTGGTGATCGAGCCGAGCAACAAGCAGCATCGTGAGGCAAACGCCGATGCGTGGAATGAATACCGTCGCTACGTCGCCAGCACTTCCGGACCGAAAATCGTCTGTGTGCAGGACCTGGACAAGCCGCGCACGATTGGCGCCTTCTGGGGCGAGGTGAACAGCAACATGCACCGCGCGCTCGGCTGTGTGGGCACCATCATCGATGGGGCGATCCGCGATGTCGATGAAATGACCAACGCGGGCTTCAAGGCTCTCGCGCGCCGCCTCTGCGTCGGCCACGCGTATGTTCATCCCGTGCGTTGGAACTGCGAGGTGGAGGTGTTCGGGAGACGCGTCCTTCCCGGCGATCTCATTCACGCGGACAAACACGGCTTCATCGTCATCGCACCTGAGGAACAACCGCGCATCCTCGAGGCCGCGAGGTTCATGGACGCGAACGAATGTGAAACCGTGATCCCCGCCGCCCGCGACAGCGCCGGCCTCACAGCGGATGCCATCCTCACCAACCTCGCCGCCGCCGGAGCGCAGTTCAGCAAAAACGCCAAAGCCAAATTTCAACGCGACGGCGAGTGGTGAGCGGCAGAAAGCGTGTCGGTCACCGACATGCGCCATGCGCATTCCCGGGATGGATGATCCGATCCGGAAAGGACTGGCGGGATTGTTTCTCAGCCCGCCTTGGCGTGCAATCCAGCGCCGCTATTCATTCGTCCAGAAAGCCCCGCGCGCTGGTGGGGAGCGCAGCGGGCTTGCTGATGAAAGTGAGATTCAATCCACGGAAGCCGACTCCTGAAAAGGTTCAACTCGCGCGGTTCACGGCGCTGAGCACGGCCTTGATGGAAGCGAGTTCGATGTTGGTATCGACGCCGGCTCCCCAAAACGATTTGCTCTCGGCGGTCTTGATCTGGATGTAGGCGAGCGCCGCAGCCTGCGTGCCGGAACTGAGGCTTTGCTCGCGGTAGCTGCTGACCTCGAACGCAGGCACACCAGCGTCTTTGACAAGCGCGTCCGCGAATGCGGCGATGGGTCCGTTGCCTGTGCCGGTGATGCCTTTCTCGCGACCGCTGCTCATGAGGCTGCAACGACAGGTGAAGACGCCGTCAACGCCATCGGCGTGAAAGTGATGCAACGACAGCGGTGTTCCGCGCTCGATGTACTCCCTCCAGAACATGTCCTTCAATTCCAGCGCGGTGACCTCGCGCCCTAGCTTGTCCACCTCGTCATTTGCCAGCGGGCCGAACTCGCGTTGAAGCTCCTTCGGCAGCTCAATGCCGAACTCGCTCTCCAGCAGATAGGCCACGCCGCCTTTGCCGCTCTGACTGTTCACGCGGATGACCTCGCGGTATTCGCGACCGATGTCCTTGGGATCGATGGTGAGATAGGGCACATCCCAAAACGTGCGGTGCGACTCGTAGCCGGTGAGGCCTTTCTTGATCGCATCCTGATGGCTGCCGCTGAACGCGGTGAAGACGAGCTCACCCGCATACGGCTGGCGTGGTGGCACCGTCATGCCGGTGGTGCGCTCATACATCTGGATGAGTCCGTTCATGTTTGAAAAATCCAAACCGGGCGCGATGCCGTGCATGTAAAGATTCATCGCGACCTGCACGATGTCCAGATTGCCAGTGCGCTCGCCATTGCCGAAGAGCGTGCCTTCGACGCGATCCGCACCGGCCAGCAAGCCCAGCTCCGTGGCTGCGGTGCCGGTGCCACGGTCGTTGTG